>NZ_CP109445.1:1351428-1689285 GCF_036227245.1 Streptomyces sp. NBC_01477 | reverse complement strand
CCCCGGGGCCAGTACACGACGAGCGTGCCAGCGAGCCAGAACAGCAGGAGCGGGCCGCTCATCGCCGTGCTCCACCGCTTGGCGATCGGCTCGATGAATCCGTTGACCAGAGTGCCCACAGCCGGCGCCTATTTCAGAACCAGAGCGTCGTCGGGATGCACCGTACAACGGTCGGCGTCAAAGGGAGAGTCCATGTCGCCTGGAGCTTGCTCGGGGCAGTCCGCAACGGGGCAGGTCCAGATGAAGGTGGTGGGGTCCGGGCCGGGCAGGCTCGGGAAAACTGGCAGCCGGACCGGTGAGACGCTGGAGGCAGCATCCCCTGCGGAAGGCGGCAGCCCGGCAATCGTCGATCCCACGGACTCCCTGGCTGGCGCGTCTGGATGGCCCAGCCCCTGGTGGACGAAAGCGGCCCAGGGCGAGGGGTCTCCGGCGGGAGCCGCCCCCCTGCCGTTCCGACCGAGTGATTTGGCCCGTGCCTCGCGGAGAGCCCTGAGCTGCGCTGCGCGTAGCGCCTCCGCGGGCGGCAGGCCGTCGAGGTTGAGTAGAGCGTGGAAGTCCCTCATCAAGGCTGCGGCGGCCGCGTCGTCCACGGGCCACAGGGTGCCCACCACGGCGGCCGCTCCCGCGGCCGCGAAGGCGGCCGCCAGGCTTAGCGCACTGTCGTAGTGCGCGCTGGGGATCGCCGTGGCGCAGGCGGATAGGACGACGAGCGGTTCCACTCGCGTCTCGCCCTCGCCGCCTGGCCTTCGCTCCAGGAGCCGCGCGACGCTGAGCCGCTGCCCGCCCGCCAACCGCAGGTACGAGTCGGTGGCGGGCGCCCGGTTCTCGGCGTGGCAGGCGAAGTGTGCCACTGGGCACGGCGCTTGACCGCCCATGGCGGCCAGCACGGCGCGGGGCGTGGCGGGAGGTCCGCCCGCGGCCCGGGACGAGCCAAGGCGCTGCCCCTTGGGGTAATGCCAGCGGTGGACATCCTCCCCCTCCTGGCGAGCGTGCGGCAGGTCCCCGGTGGGATCGACCACCACCAGCCCTTCGCCGGTAAGCGGCGCGAGGGACCGGCGGCTGAAGCGGCAGAGCGCATGGGCCGAGGACGCGTAGCTGATCGCCAGCGATTCGATTGCGAAGCGGAAGCCCCCGCCCCGCCCTGCAACACGCTCCCTCGCAGCGTGCCAGGGAACGAGGGCGAGCGTCCCATAAGGGATGAAAACGACGCGGGGAGTGCGGCCGGGGGAGAAGGCAGCGAGATACGTAGAGAGTTGCTTGACCGCGGCTGTCCAGGCCCAGTCACAGACCCGCTGTAGCACGCGCGGCCATGCGCGAGACAGATCCTCGCCGGAGCGCAGCAGCCGGTCGTGCTCGCCCGCAAAGCCGGTCAGCGCGGGTTCTCGTAGAGAAAGTAGCGGGAGTGGCAGGGTTACGAGGCGTGAGTCTTGGTGGACGATGAGCGCGCTCCCGGCCTCGGGCCCCGCGAGCAGATGCACCACGGCATCGACGCCGAGTGCCCGGCAGGCCGCCGCCGTCTCCTCCGGCGTGGGTAGTTCCTGGAGCTCCCGCACGGCGTTTGGCATGCCGCGGTGGCCCGGCTGCCCTGCCTGTCCGCCACCTGCGGCGGCAGTACGGGGGAGGGACGGGCGGTGGGCGCCGAAGGGGGCTTCCTCCCGACCGGGCAGCTGACGCGTACGGTTCACGCGAAACGACCCCGCCCCGGAAGACTCGATGGCGAACGGTTCCACAGCGGCGGCGTCCGTAACCACGGCGCGGCCCGCTTCGAGTGCGTCGAAGGCCGCCCGCGGGGCGTCCGCCTCCAAACATTGGAGGGCCAGCGCCTCCGCCTCGCGCACGGCATAGCGTGCCTGCTCCGTGGCGTTGGCCGTCGGATACCGCGTCACCGCGGCGTCCACGCGTCGGCGCACTTCGTTCAGGGTTGCCTCGGTGCTTCGCGGCACCTCGCGGGGGGCGGGCCACCGAGAGGGGCGGCCGGCCGCAGCCGCCCGTGCCTCGAGTAGAGCCTGCGCCTCCCACAACACCTCGTCATCAACAAGAGGCGGAGGTGTGTTTGCGCTCGGCCGCCTGGTGGGACGCCGATTAGGACGCGCAGCCGCGATCGTGCGTGCCAGCAACTCCTCAGCCTCGGCGACGAGTTCTCCGTCGGCGCCAGATCCATTCACGATGTCCATCAGCGCGGACGCGGCCTCCGGGAGTGAGGAGCCCGACTCGTCCGGCACGGCAGACGAGCCGGCCGCCATCGCCGCCTCCGACCGGACCACCTGCGCGCGGTTGTACTCGACGTGGAGCAGCGGCTGCTCTTCGCCAGCCTGACCGGTCCACTCTAGGCAGTGGCCGAGGAGTCGTGCGGCCGCAGCAGCGTCCTCAGGCGCGCGCAGCACCTCTGCGCGCGACAGCAGGTACTGGGCGAGGTCGAAGGCTGCGGGGAGATGCGCGCCCCGAGCATCCACCGTCGCACGCAATTCACTGGCCGCCATGTCTACGGCGCTGTCCAAGGCGCGCAGATCGCTGGCCCAACGGTATTCGGCGTGGAGAACGGCGGCCAGGGAAGTCCGGTCCCCGCTCGCCTTCAGAAGTGTATGGGCGGTACGCAAGTCACTGTGCGCACCGGTGAGGAAATGCCGCCACAGCAGAGCCCGTCCCAGCGCGCCGAGAAGCACTGGGTGCTCGGGGAGTCCTTCGGGTGTGTCGGCCAGGGCGTCCGCAGCGGCCTGCACCACCTGTTCCAAGCTGTCCAGATCGCCGCCTCGTGTGAAGCGCGCCTCTAGCGCCGTGACGAGAGTAGCGGCCCACGCGCGCCGCGCTGCGGATTCGCACGAGTCGCCCTCGACTACGGCGAGTTTCAGGGCGGCGATTGCTTTTTCTAGGGCGGCCGGGTCTGCGTCGCCGGACGCGCTAAGCCACGTGTAGCCCAAACTCGCGTGCCGAACAGCGCCGTTGGTGAAGAACGGCTCCTCCTCCAGCGCTCGATGCAACCGTGCCGCCCGGTCTAGGTCCTGCGGCAGACCTGATACTGCGTACGAGTACCGCTGCACCGCGCCAACCAGACGCAGCCACTCCAGCCTTGCCGAGCGGCTGGTGCGCGGCACTTCGGCCGGGTCTTCCGGATCCGCGGTCTGCGAGAGCAGGTGGGCCGCGATCTCGAGGTCATCCGAGTCACCCTCGGCTTCGAACCGGGTCCATAGCACCGCACCGAGAAGGCCTGCCCACGTCACCACCTGCTGCCCTACATCGCCTTCTTGGGCATGCCGGAACGCCCAGTCGGCGTGTGCAACCGCACGTGCAAGGTCGTCGGACTGCCGCCCGGCGCGGTGCCGTAGCAGAAGGGCCAGGGCCAGATCGCCGTGGACGAGGCACTGCCGCCATGTCGGCGTCGCGATTGCGGCCTCGACTTCGTTTTCGAGCGACTCGACAGCCTCGTCGAGAACCTCTGAGCCGGGCGGCATTACGTCCGGCGAGGGTCTGCCGCGAGCTTGAGAGGCGAATTGGGCGTACCGCGCGAGGCTGGGATCCGTGTCGAGCGGCAGCAACGGGTCGAGCCCGTCCCGTATGGCCACAGCGCCCGCCACCAGCAGGGCTTCCGTCACCTCACCCGGATAGCCACCAGCGGCTTCGGGAGCGGGGTCGGGCAATCCGTATGCCGGTTCGTAGTTGTACGACTCCAATGTGCGCAGCAGATCCGGCAGGTCGATCGAAGCGCTCCCAGCGGAGGCCTCCAGCACGGTGACCGCGGACCGCGGAGCGTCCGGCCGCTTCGCCAGATGCTCGAGTCGTTCGCGCAGCGCGGGAAGCTGCGGGATGCCGAGGGCGTCGGCGGCATGGAGTGCGGCGAAGGCGTCGGTGAGCTTGCTGGGATCCCGGCTGGTCTCGTACGCGTCGAGTGCGCGCTCGGCGATGATGCGCGCCCGCTCTTCTGCGGGTAGTTCCGCCTCGGCACCCCTCAACCACTGCCGCGTCAGGTTGTTTACGACCACGTTCGTCTGATCGCGCCGCGCTCCGGCCATGGTCGCCCCTCCCACCATCCGGTAATAACAGGCTGATTATCCCTGTCGACCGGCATGCGTGGTGTCTCCTTCCCAGCTCCTCCTTGGGCACAAGGCCGGCGCCGGCGCAGGATGGGCCTTCGGCCGTCGTGTGGGCGAACGTTCTGCCGCCAGTCCTGTGGCGTCCGCCGGCTTGGCTGGTGGCCGTAGATTTACGCTCGGCGGCGGGGCCTGTGGGCGAGCTCGAGCAGGTGTTGGCTTGAGGGCCGAGACCCGGCGTCCGTGCGGAGGCGGCCCACCAGATCTCGTGCATGTCCACCGAGTGTGCGAGCCTGACTCGTTGGGGTGGGGGCGGCCTTGGAGAGCAGGACGAGTCCCATGAGCAGCAGGCTCGCGCGGGGCGGTCGGGGGATGACTCACTGCTTCTCACGCGGCTCTCACGGACTGTGCGTCATGAGGCGGTATCAGGTGTCATGTGGGGTGGACGGTCTCGACCGCTGGGGGTCAAGGGGTCGCAGGTTCAAATCCTGTCGTCCCGACGGTGCAGAGAGGCCCGCTGGCTGGCATATGGCCAGGTCAGCGGGCCTCTCCTTGTTTGTGGAATGATGCCCGTCTGATGACGGGTCAGTAGCCGGGGACCACTTGGGGATCATGGCTCTAGAAAACCCGCAGGTCAGAGGCTGTTTTTCTGGGGACCATGATCACGTGATTCGGGTGCGGATTGTGCGGTTCCTACAAGCGGCGGAGGGTTGCTGAGAGCCCTGGGGCGGGCGCCGGTAGTCCGGGTGTCTCGGTCAGGTGGGTGCTGAAGGTGCGGCCGGCGTTCATGACGGCTTGCAGGTCGGGGTGGAGGTAGCGCTGGGTGGTGTGCAGGGAGCCGTGTCCGGCGATCAACCGCGAGACGTGCAGGGGGACTCCGGCGTCCGCCATCCATGTCAGGCCGGTGTGCCGGAGGTCGTGGCGGCGCAGATGCTCATAGCCGAGCTTGCGTACGGCGTCGTCCCAGTGGGTGGCGTCGTGCAGGACGGCGGTGGTGATGCGGCCGCCGCGGGGTCCGGTGAACAGGCGGGCGTCGGGCCGGCCGCCTGCAGCGAGCACGTGCTGGGCGACCATCGGGCGGACCTCCTGGATGAGGGGGACGCGGCGGGCGGTCTTGCCTTTGGTGTTCTTGTCGGCGAGGCCGCCGGGGGAGGGGGTGGTCTGGCGGCGCAGTATCCAGATCCAGTTCCTGGTGTCGATGTCCTTGACCCGTACGCCGGAGACTTCCCCGATGCGGGCGGCTGTGCAGGCGGAGAAGGTGACGACGTCGCCCCAGCCAGTGAGCGGACAACCGGCACGACGACCACATCCCAGGCCGGAGCCGTGACGACGACAGCCGTGCCCCGGGCGATGGCATGAACATCGCGCAGGTGGCCATCACCGATCTCACGGCAGGAACCGCTCCCAGCGCCGTGGACCGCGACCCGCTGGTCGCGGACGCCGAAGTCCTCGCTATGTGGGCGGAGTTGGACGCTGCCACCGGCCGTGCCGTCCCCGCCGATCGGCTGCTGCCACCGAGCGTGGGGGCCGCACTTGCCGAGCTGTCCGGCCAGATCAAACGCCGATTGGACGGCCTCGCGCAAGCGGCGGCGACAGCCGACCAGGGTCCTTTCCAGAGCTTGGTCGACCGGTTGATCACCAGCACCGGCACCTACGTCGACCTGTTGACCATTCTGCGCGACCACACCATCGACCACGAAGGGGCCGTCGCCGCCGTCGTCCGTATCGGCGAGCACCTGCTCGTGGTACTGCAGCTTCAGCCGGTGCTGCTCACCGACGCCGGCGGCGGTGTCCTGGAGGCTCAGGAGGAGGCCATGATCGTGGCGGTGTGCCGGGACACCGTCGCCCAACTCGACTGGCTCTTCCGCCGTGAGCTCGACCTCTCACCGGTAGGTGGGCGATGAGCGCTGAGTCGCTGCGGAACGCGAAGACAGTGGCCGCGATACTGGCGGGCTTCGACAGGCTGCCTCACCTCGGCGTGGCCTGCCGTGGCTCCAGGCGCTTCGGAGGTACGAGGCTGGACGAGCGGCTGCGGGAGGCTGCCGACCGGAGCGGGGACGTCGTCGCGGTCGTGACGGAGTGGTGCCTGGCCGTACCAGGCAGTCTCCAGTATGTGGAGGAGATCGAACGGAGGATCCAGGGGCGAGTTCGTGATCCCGAACTGCTCGCCGCGCTGGCCCGGGAGGCGCGGCTCGGCGACGCTGACCGCCTCGTCGCCGTCCGGTATCTCGCCGACTCCGTCTCGCGGGAAGCCTACGACCTCCTGCCCGGCCTGCTGAACGACGTGCTGACCGATCCGGACACCTCACCGCGGCTCGGCAGCTGGGTCGCGCGGACGAGCCTGGAAGGACTGGCCGGCTCTGTGTTCCCGGACCTGCGGGAGCAGTGCGCGGAGATTCTGCGACGGGTTCTGGACGACCCGCGCACTCCGCCGCCGCTGCGACAGGCCGTGGCAGCGGCGTGGCTGAAAGCCGGAGCGCCCGAGGAGGTCACCTCGGCGCTGCTGGCGGCCGTTTCCGACACCGACGTGGTGCACCTTGCGGCCTCGGTGCCGTACGACTCCCGGCAGTGCGGCGCCTTACGGCGTCGTCACGGATCCACGCCGACGTCCGGTTGAAGGCTGCGGCTCTCTGGGCCGACCTGTGCCCCGCCGAGGAGCGCGTCGAGGCGTGCCGCTCGCTGGCCGATCTGGTGGCACCCCTGACGGCACCATGCGGACTACTGGTGGCAGCGCTTGACGTGCAGGTCCGAAGGGACGCCCCGGCGAACCTCGGCAGCCGGGCCGTCCCCCCGCTGATGAAGTTGACCGGACTGCTGACCGCCACCGGGGACAGCCGATGCCGCGCCGTCGTCCTACTCGCCGATTCCGGACAGCGGGCCCCGCATCCGCAGCCCGACATCGTGGCCCCGCTGCGGCGGCTGGTCACCTCCCAGGAGGTGCGCGGGAGCGTCCGGGTGGCCGCCGCAGAAGGGCTGCTGCGGCTCGACCCCCGAGCTGGTACGGGGGTGGCCGTCGACGTCCTGCGTGCCATCGCCACCAGCCAGGGCACTGTCACTGCCGACCGCAACGCGGCCGTGCAGGTGCTCGCCCGGGTGCGCTTCCCCACCGTCCCGGACACCGCCGCCGCGCTGCGGCAGTACGTCGCCGATCGGCGGCTCCCCTCCTCGCTGCGTCTGCGTGCCGCCCAGGCATTCGCGGAGTCGCCGGACACCGAGGACACCGTCGAGGGGTGCGAGGCGCTGGCCCGCTTCGCCGGTGACCCGGACGTCCACCAGGCCCTGCGGCCCAAGGCGGTGGCGTCATTGGCGGCACTGGCCGTGGGCGCGGCCTTTGGCGGGCTGGCACGCGCGGCCGTGCTGGCGCACCTGCGAGCCCTTACCGCCGACCGGAGCGGTCAGGACGCGGTCAGGACCGCCGCGGCCGCACACCTTCTGGCAGTCGCGGTCGAGCACCCGCCGGGCGACGCTGCGTCAGCGTTCGACTGCCGTACCGGCGTCAGTGTCCTGCGGAACATTGCGGACGGCCCCGAATCGCCCGAGTCCCGGGAGGCGGTGCGAACACTCCTCGACCTCGTCGAAGTCCCGGCCCTGCACGAGGAGATCCACCGCACGTTGCTCCGTCCGTGTGGGAGCGCCGCCTGCTGCCCTCAGACGCGCCTGGAGTGCGCTGTCAAGCTCGTCAGGCAAAGTACGGACCCGACCGCGGCGCTGGACACGTGTCCTGTCATGCCGGGCCGGTGCGCGGTGGTTCTGCACCCGGCTGTCATGGCCGACATCCTGAGTCACCTGGCTGCGCTGCCGCTGCCCGCCGCTGCTTCGGATGCGGTCCAGTCCGCTGCCGTACGGGAGTTGCTGTCCATGACCGACACGACGTCCGGCCGGGACTCCGCGCTGGCGTGCCTCGACCGACTCGTCGCGGGTTCCGAGGACGCCGCCCCGGCAGTGCGACTGCTCGCCGCGGAATTGGTGGTGGCACGCGTCGACGCACCCCGGCAGGCTGCGGCAGTCAGCGCGATGCTGCGGCTTGCGACCGATTTCGGTGGGGAGGACGCACTCCAGCTACGTGCTGTGGAGAGCCTGGTGGGGCTGACGCGCCGCCCTTCCGGCAGCCGGGAAGGGAGCGTTGCTCGTGCCATCCCCCTTGATGACCTGCTCACTGTCGCTCTGCGCCGCGTCGCCCTCAGCCCTGGCGCCGCGCCGCGCACTCGAGTACGGGCGTTGGGGGCGCTTTCCGGCCTGGGACCCGCCCATGCCGCCGACGCCCTGACGGCGGCCCGCCTCCTTCTCACCGACTTCCGCTGACGCGGATGTGTGCACCTGGGGGCAGCGCGGGAACGGCGGGGTGCGGCGGGGTGGTCAGTGATCGGACATCGCCGGCGGTGACGACATCAGGTGCAAGTCGCCCGAGAGGATGGCCCGCTGCAGATCCTGCAGCGGACGCCCGGGCTCGAGCCCCAGCTCGTCGTTCAGTGTCTTGCGCACCGACTGGTACACCTTCAGCGCGTCCGCCTGCCGCTCCGAGCGGTAGAGCGCCAGCATGAGCTGACGGTAGAACGCCTCGCACATGGGGTTCTCCGCGGTGAGGGCGTACAGCATGCCCACCGCCTCGCGGTGCCGGCCGAGTTGGAGCTGGCACTCGACGAGCATCTCCTGGCACTCCCGGCGGATCTCGGTCAGCCAGATCGAGAAACCGTCGATGATCGGGCCCTGGGCGCCGGTCACGTCGCTGCTGCGGCCCAGGACCGGGCCGCGCCACAGCGCGAGCGCCCGGCTGAAGCAGGACGCCGCCTCGTCCGTGCGCTGCTCACGGAGCAAGGACCGTCCCTCCTCGACGAGTTCGGGGAAGATCTGGGTGTCAATCTGGTCGTCGCCCTTGTGCAGCACGTAGCCTGGCGCCCGGGTCTCGACGGGGTTGCCACTCGCGCCGGGGAGCTTCAGGAACTTGCGAAGCTGGGAGATGTACACGTGCAGGCCCGCGACGGCGCGCCGTGGCAGATCCTCGCCCCAGATCTCCTGCATGAGTTGTTCCGGGGAGACCAGACAGTCCGCCCGGATGAGCAGCACCGTGAGGACGATCTCCACTTTATGCGGATGAAGCGTGAAGTACGTGTTCTCGTCCCGGACACGGAGGGGGCCCAGCATCTCGTACCTCACCGGGCACCCTCCTCCGCTGACATGGGTATCAGGGGGCGGTGACCACCGGCTGACACGCCACGGTGGGGGAGGTCCGGCCCAAGGGGTCGTGGGAAGGCAGGCACGATTCATCCCTTCGTCAGGAACACGGACAACAGTTTCGCCACATTGCGGAGCCGGTCCCAATCATGCACAGCTCGAAAATCAAACGGCAATGTAGATAATTCGACACCGGGGCGGAATGAGACATTCCCTATCGTGCGATTTTTCGGACAGCAAGGGGGATGCCGTTCCGGGAAGACTTATCGCAGCCCTGTTGGTGACATATAGCGAGACACTGCTGGCCTGCGCGTTCATTATGACTTCGGTGAGACGGCCGGAGAGGCTTTGTTCCTATGAGGGCGGTAGGAGTCGGATTCATCGGCGCCACGATTGTGGCTTGTTTTTCCGCCGCGCACTGCGCGCGGAAGGCCCTAAACCGTCCGTCGCTGGACGGCGTCGGTGATCACCGCGGTCACCAGCTTGTCGACGGCGCCCGTGGCCGGCGGGCCAGGGTCGCGGTCCGCGAACAGGAGATGGCCACCACCGACCAGGGAGAGCGTGAGCGAGTCGATGTCGGCGTCGGCCGCGATACGCCCCCGGTCGCGCTCGGCGGCGAGATAGGCGGAGATCGCGCTCGAGACCTGGACGAGGATCGCGATGCCGCCACCGGGCATCACCTGCCGCAGCCGGGCGCGGAGCTCGTCCCGGAAGGTGATCAGCGGGATGAGCGCCATCGGCACCGGCCCGAACAGGGTGAACAGCGCGCTGGTGAGGTTCTCCGCCACGGTGCCGGTCCCGGCCGACTCGCGCAGCGCGCTCGCCTCCTTCTCCAGCCGCGCGGCCCGGTCGAGCACGAGGTCGGTGAGGAAGGCGTCGAAGTCACTGAAGTGCCGGTGCAGGACGCCCTTGGCGCAGCCCGCCTCGTCGGTGACGGCCCGGCCCGTCAGGCCGTTCGGACCGCTGCGCAGGAGCACGCGCTCGGCGGCGTCGAACAACTGCTGTCTCGCGTCGCGAAGGTGCACCCCAGTCGGCACTCGCCCGTCCTCTCGTACGCCCGCCCGCCCGCGCCCGGTCGTCACCCACCGAGCGCACGCCCATAAAGATGGGCACCTGCCCATCTTACCGCGGGGCAGCGACAACGTATCCGGCCAGTACATACAGGATCCAGCGACCGCTTGGAAGAGTTGCACCCGCCACCCGCGCCGGACTTATCCGGCGACGATCCCGGCGGCGACCGCCAGACCGACCAGATGCGATTTGGTGCTGGCCCCGACGCGACGCCGCGCCTCGGTGAGGTGTTCGTCCACGGTGGTCTTCGAGATGCCGAGCCGCCGGGCGGTCTCCTTCGCCGTGAGACCAAGTGCCGCGAGCCGCACCACCTCGGTCTGTCTCGGCGTGAGTGCGTGGGTGACATCTGCGATGTCCGGTTCGAGATTGGCCATTCTCGTCCTCTCTCGTGCTCAGGCTCTGGGACGGGTTCGGAGAAGTGCTCTGTGGCTCCCGAACGTGCCTGTGCGTCACCATGCCGGGGGGCTGCATGTATCACGACCATCCTGAAGGGCGCCCCTAAAACTGTTCTTGCGCGAATCTTGCGCCATCCGGTCGCCGCACCGCCTTCGGGCCCCGGGTCTTCAGCGCGGTGGGCAGCCCCGCACAAGACCGGGCCTAGGCCACCTTTAGCCGCACGGGTCACACTGTCCGGGCCGCCCGCCCGTGCATCGCGTGCCAGCCCACTACCGCCTGCCCCCGCAACGCCCACGGCGACGGCGAGGAGTCTCAATGACGAAGTCACGCCGCCTGTGTGACCGGCGGGGCGGAGGTGAAGATCCGTCCGTCGCGCAGCAGGGCCCCGAGCAGGTCGGTTCACCGGCGGACCAGGGCAAAGACGGCCTGGACGTGTGCGCAGCCCTCGCCCCGGCGCAGACCTGGGTCCTCCGCTCGCACACCTGCCCCTCCTCGATCCGGACGGCAGCCGCCGACCCGAGGAACACCTCCCTGCCCTCTCTGTGGTCAGCAACCGCACGAAGCGCGCACATCTCCATCAGCAGCCAGGCGTCCCGGGAAGCCGGGCGGCCACCCGTCTGCAGCCGCTGAAGGCAAGAACGCACAGGGCACACCCGGCCCTCCCGGGCCGCCTGACAACTTACGGAGAACCCATGAGCGATCGGCTCGCGCACATCCTCGACGAGGTGCGTCAGTACCACCGAGAGACCAGTGGCGACGGGGAGTTCGTCCCCGGCGTCACGGAGATCTGGCCGTCCGGGGCCGTGCTCGACGAGGCGGACAGGGCGGCCGTGGTGGAAGCGGCCCTGACCCTGCGGATCGCGGCGGGCCGATCGGCCCGCAAGTTCGAGTCGGACTTCGCCCGGCGTATGGGAAGGCGGAAGGCGCATCTCACCAACTCCGGTTCCTCGGCGAACCTCCTGGCCCTCACCGCCCTCACCTCACCTCAGCTGGAAGAGCGCAGGCTCGTGCCGGGCGACGAGGTGATCACGGTGGCGGCGGGTTTCCCCACGACCGTCAACCCCATCCTGCAGAACGGCCTCGTGCCGGTCTTCGTCGACATCGACCTGCGCACGTACAACACCACCGCGGAGCGCGTCGAGAAAGCCATCGGGCCCCGCACCCGGGCCATCGCGATCGCGCACGCCCTCGGCAACCCCTTCGAGGTGGCAGAGGTGGCCCAACTTGCCGCGGAGCACGACCTGCTGCTGGTCGAGGACACCTGCGACGCGGTCGGCAGCACCTACAGGGGACAGCTCGTGGGGACCTTCGGCGACCTCGCCACCGTCAGCTTCTATCCGGCCCATCACCTCACGATGGGTGAGGGCGGCTGCGTGCTCACCTCGAACCTGGCCCTGGCCCGGATCGTGGAGTCGCTGCGAGACTGGGGCCGGGACTGCTGGTGCGAACCGGGGGAGAGCGACACCTGCCACAAGCGGTTCGGCTACCGGATGGGGACGCTGCCGGCCGGCTACGACCACAAGTACATCTTCTCCCACGTGGGCTACAACCTGAAAGCGACCGATCTCCAAGCCGCGCTCGGCCTGTCCCAGTTGGACAAGCTCGACGACTTCTGCAGCGCGCGGCGGCGCAACTGGGGACGGCTGCGCTCCGGTCTCGCCGAGGTGCCCTGGCTACTGCTGCCGGAACCCGCGCCAGGCAGCGACCCGAGCTGGTTCGGCTTCGTCCTCACCGTCGATCCCGAAGCGCCGTTCAAGCGCGCGGAGTTCGTGGACTTCCTGGAGAGCCGCAAAATCGGCACGCGCCGGCTCTTCGCGGGCAACCTGACCCGCCACCCCGCCTACCTCGGCCGCGAGTTCCGCGTCTGCGGCGAGCTGACCAACAGCGACATCGTCACCGAGCACACCTTCTGGATCGGTGTCTATCCCGGCCTCACCGACGAGATGATCGACTACGTCATCGCCTCCATCACCGAGTTCGTAGGGGCCCACAGGTGACCGTGCCCGGCTCCATCCGGAGCGCGCCGCGCCTGAAAGCCCGGCAGGCCGCCGCGCTGCCCGACCGGATCGCCCGGTCCGCGGCCGCGCCAGCCGGCGGAAGCGCGGAAGAGATCCGCCAATGGCTCGAGCGGCGCCGCGCGCAGAGCTCGTTCGTGGTGGACCGTGTTCCTTTCGAAGCGCTGGAGGACTGGTCGTTCGCCCCGGGGACCGGGAACCTCGCCCACCGCAGCGGCCGGTTCTTCTCCGTGGAAGGGCTGCACGCGGCGATCGGCGAACATCCCGAGCGGACGGAGTGGCACCAGCCCGTCATCGTCCAACCGGAGGTC
Source organism: Streptomyces sp. NBC_01477 (assembly GCF_036227245.1). Lineage (GTDB taxonomy): Bacteria > Actinomycetota > Actinomycetes > Streptomycetales > Streptomycetaceae > Actinacidiphila. Next base: position 1,676,295 of record NZ_CP109445.1, on the reverse strand, counting down.
GGGATCCTGGGCATCCTCGCCCGGGAGTTCGACGGTGTGCTGCACTTCCTGATGCAGGCCAAGATGGAGCCGGGCAACCCCGGACTGATACAGCTCTCACCCACCGTGCAGGCCACGTACAGCAACTACACCAAGGTCCACAGGGGCGCGGCTGTCCGCTACCTGGAGTACTTCACCGACCTTTCCCAGGGCCGCGTCCTCACGGACGTGCTGCAGTCCGAGCACGGTTCCTGGTTCCACCGCAAGCGCAACCGCAACATGATCGTCGAGACGAGCGGCCCGGTACCCGAGCACGAGGACTTCCGCTGGCTCACCCTGCGCCAGATCCATCAGCTCCTGCGGCACGACAACACCGTCAACATGGACGCTCGTTCGGTTCTCGCCGGCCTGCCGGTGCGCGGTGGGCCGCACGCGTTGCACTCGGACACCGAGCTGCTGTCCTGGCTGGCCCTGCGCCGGGCCGCCGTCCCGATCCGCAGCGAACGCATCCCGCTCGCCGACGTAGCGGGCTGGACGCGCGGCGCCTGCTCGATCGACGACGACAACGACCGCTACTTCCGCACCGTGGCCGTGTCGGTGTGGGCGAGCAACCGCGAGGTCGGCCACTGGACCCAGCCGCTGATCGAACCCTGCGGTGAAGGTGTGGTCGCCTTTGTCAGCCGCACCTTCGCGGGCGTGCCGCACGTGCTGGTCCGGGCCCGCGCCGAAGGCGGCTCCACCGAGGTGGAGCTGGGCCCTACGGTCCAGTGCCAGCCCCGGAGCCATGCCCATCTGCCCGTCGCACAGCGACCGCTCTTCCTCGACCTCGTCACAACGGCGCCCCCGTCGCGGGTCCGCTACAGCGCCCTGCACTCCGAGGAGGGCGGCCGTTTCCTGAACTCGGTGAGCCGCTACCTCGTCGTGGCAGCCGACGAGGGCGACGCGCCACTCGACGCGCCGCCCGGGTTCTGCTGGGTCTCCCGGGACCAGCTCGCCGCGTTCACCCGGTACAGCCACTACGTCAACGTCCAGGCGCGAACGCTGCTGTTGTGCCTCAACTCGCTGGAGAAGGACGTCTGAGCCGGTACCCGCTCACCGCCCGGGGCCACCGGCGAGCGTTCCTGCCAGGAGCGGTGGTCCCGGAACCGGGCGACCGCCTCCGCGGGTCCGGACTCCGCCGGCACGCCGCGCCCGGAGGGGCGCAGCGCGCCGGCGATGTCCGTCACCGTGTCGTCGACAACGTGCAGGCCCGGGATCGCGAGGCGGGAGCGCGGCTGCTCCGGTTCCTCTTCGAGGGAGACGAGCCGGCCCGTCGCGTCGGTCTCGGCGACACCGAAGTGCCCTGGAGTCGGGTCCCGTTGCCGCCCGTCACGATGATGCCCTTCACCGGCGCGGATTCCTGTAGAGGGCCTGCCAGAGATAGCTCCACGGAAGGGCGCGGCCGTCACCGACGCAGGTCCAGGCGGGGCCCGGCCGGTACCCGTCGACGAAGGCGGGGACCGCGGCCTGCACCGCCTCGCTGTCGTGGATGTCCAGCAGTTGTCGCAGGGGCCCGTTCTCCAGCGCCATCTCCACGGCCTCCTGGCCCTGCAGATAGCCGTCCAGGCTCTTGTCGATGTACTTGCCGACCGGGTTCTTCACGTAGAAGGCCGAGCAGATCGCGTCGATCAGGTCGAGGTAGGACCGGACCGTCTCCGGAGCCATCTCGGTCATCGAGTGGATGTTGATGCACAGGTCGAAACGCTCCGAGCGCAGGGAGGTGGCCGTCAGGCTCTCGACCTCGATGAAGTCGATCAGCTTGAAGCGGGGCTCGTCCAGGACCTCGCGCAGATAGGCCCTGCTCAGCTCCAGCGTGTTCTTCAGATCGACGATGCAGTAGCCGGAGAGATCATGATTGGACATGATCATGTGGCACGTGCGTCCGTAACCGGCGCCGATCTCCAGGACCCTGGCGCCGTCCAGGTCGATCCTGCTCTCGATGAAACCGACTTCGACCGTTGCCTGCAGATAGTCCAGGCAGAGCGTCTCGCCCTGGCACCGCACCGTGGTCGGGCCACCGACCTCCCGGTTGGGGGTCCTGCTGATCCGCGCCAGCTCCTGCGGGGTCAGCGCCATGCCGAGGTTGTAGGCCAGCGTCTTGAGGTAGCGGACCCCGTTCGTCGACGGGTCCCAGAGGGAGAGCTTGAAGTTCCTCGGGTCGGACTTCAGATGCGTCAGGTCGGCGCCGGCGTCCTCAGTGATCCAGCGGCTCTGTATGCGCTCCCACTGCCGGCTGGCCTGGAAATTGTGTTCCATGTCGCTCCATCCTGGTCTGACGATGCGGTGCGAACGCCTCGCGGAGCAGATCGGCGAAGGGCTCCGGGTGTTCCTGAAAACCGGTGTGCCCCGCGGGGAAGGCGGCCAGCGGGGTGTCGAGCAGCTCGGCGAGGGCCGCCGCGGTCCGGTGGTAGAGCTGCCCCCGGGACGTCGTGCCACCCGCCACGACCACGGGGACGGACGCGTTCCGCAGGGCGTCGAGGTCGGGCCGGTAGCGCGTGGTGGGCTGGAGGATGCGGCCGAAGAAGCGATCGAGGATCGCCCGGACGTCCTTCGGCGGTGTGTACAGCGCACGGGTCGACGCCTGCCCGGCCGGAGGCGGCGGGGCGAAGCGGACACCGGACAGGGCCGAGTACTTGCGCAGGGCCACGTCCCGGCGCCCTGCGGCGTAGTCCTCGCACAGATCGTCGATGGTGGCCCGCACCTGCCGCGCGTCGGGCAGGAGCTCGGTCACCGGGGGCTCGTGCGCCACCAGGCTGCGCACCGCGTCCGGATGCCGGGCGAGCAGGGCCAGACCGGTGGTGGCTCCGCCGCTGTTGCCGAACACATGCGCCGGTCCGGCGTCCAGCTCCGCTATCAGCCGGCACACGTCGTCCGCGACCAGCTCGGGCGGGGCCGGCTGGTCCGGGTCGCTGAGGGTGCTGCGCAGGATGCCGCGGGGATCGTAGGTCACGACGGTGAAGTCCGCGGCGAGCAGGGTCGCGAGGGCTGTGAACCCCCTGCTGCCCATGGGCGAACCGATCATCAGGAGCAGGGGGCCGTCGCCGCGTACGTCGTAGCACAACCGGGCCCCCGGCACATCCAGAGTGCGGGTCGTGGTGGTGACGTGGGCCGGGCTCTCCTCGTCCGCACCCTGCCGGGCGCCGTCCGTCGCCGCGCCCATCAGTACGCTTCCTTGGCGTTGACCCAGTCCGGTACGTAGCGCTGCCCCGGCACCGGGCGGTAGTGGTCCCAGCGCGGCTCGTCGCCCGAGGGGGTGTCGCCGAGCACCACGACGCGCAGGCCCCGGCGGTGTTCGGAGTAGTCGTCGACCGCGTAGTGCTGCGTGACCCTGTTGTCCCAGATCGCCACCGAGCCCGGCCGCCACTGGTAGCGGCAGGTGAACTCGGGGGAGGTGGAGAAACGGTACAGGTACTGCAGGAGCGAGTCGCTCTCGTTCCGGTTCAGTTGCGCGATGTGCGAGGTGTGGGCCCGGTTGACGAACAGGGCCCGGCGGCCCGTCTCCGGGTGGACCCGCACGACGGGGTGTTCGGCCCGGCTGTCCAGGCCCGGTATGCGGATGGAATGGACGGCGGTGAGGCCGTCGAGCAGATCGCGCAGCGGCGCCGACAGCCCCTCGTACGCCAGATACTGGTTCGACCACATCGTGTCACCGCCCTGCGTGGGACCGTCGATTATCTGCAGGACGGTGCCGATGGGCGGGTTCGGGGCATAGGTCATGTCGGTGTGCCAGATCGGGATCTTCCCGTTCTGCTCCGAGTCGATGATCTGGATCTGCGGATGCCCGTCGAGGTGCGGCAGGTAGGCGTGCTCCTCCAGCTCGCCGAACCGGCGGCCGAAGGCGATGCGTGACCCGGCCGACCAGCCCTCCTGGTCCGGAATGAAGATCACCAGGTGTTTCAGCAGCAGCCGCCGCAGCTCGGTGAAGTCCGCGTCGGTGATGTCCTCCAGGCGTACGCCGTGGATCTCGGCGCCCAGCGCACTGGTGAGCGGCCTGACCTCGAAAGCCGTGGTGATGATGTCTGACACGTCAATCCCTCTGTCCGTTGTTCCGGCCTGCCGGGGTTCCACTGCCGGCCCGGTTCCCGGCAGGTCGCGGGGGCGTGAACGATCGCGCTCGCAGATCGGGTACGACCCCCAGCTGCACGAGCCGGTCGAACCCGGTCAGCGGGCGCATGCCGAAGCCCGACATGTTGTACGTGGTGAGGTAGCTCAGGCGGCGGTTCCTGGCGGTGCCGCGCATGAGGCGACGGCCTATGACCCGGCCGCAGCGCGAGGTGCTGGTCATCATGCGCGCCGCGTTGTGGCTCATGGCGTGCACGGCCTCGATCCTGCTCATGCGGTCGTCCTCGTAGCCGCGCAGCGCCCGGTCGACGGCGGCCTCGTCGGCAAGGTCGACGTCCGCGAGCCGGGCCGCCAGCCCCTCCGCCTCGCCGATCGAGGTGTTCATCCCCTGAGCCGCCAGGGGATGGACGACGTGCGCCGCCTCCCCGAGCAGGACGATGCCGGGCCGGACCAGCGCCGGGGCACGGTAGTGCCAGACCGGCAGCAACTGGCGGTGGTCCAGGTGCGCTTCGAGCAGCCCCGCGATCGGGCGCAACGCGGGCACCTGGTCAACGAGCCCCGCGCACCAGCGCCGCAGCTCGGCCGGCCCGGCCCTGCGGAGCTCGTCCGCCCCCACCTGGACGTAGACCCGGATCCGCGTGTCCGGCAGCGGATAGAGCATGACCAGGCCGCGATCCGTGACGTGAGCCGACACCTCGTGGTCCACCGGCAGCGTGCCGGGCAGTTCGAAGGAGAGCAACCGGTGGTCGTAGGCGACGGGTTCGGCGTCGATTCCCGCGAGCCCCCGCAGACGCGAGGACATGCCGTCAGCGGCAAGGACCAGGCGGGCCCGTATGTCGACGGCCTCGCCGTCCACCATGGCGCGCACCCCCGAGACCCGGCCCCCGCCGTCCGTGGCGAGTTCCTTGACCAGGACACCGCGGCGCAGGCGTACCGTCGGGCCGAGCGAGGCGACCATGCACTCCAGAATCGTCGAGTAGCCGTGGGCGAGCATCCAGGGCCGCTCGCCGCCGAGTGTTGCGAAGTCCATGGCCATCAGCTCCTCCCCGTCGGCCGTGCGGGCGACGAGGCGGCTCAGCCGGACCGCCCTTCTGGCTTCCAGGCGGCTGAGCGAGCCCCACGTGTGCAGGGAGTCCAGGGAACCTGGCTGGAGCACCTCGCCCTTCCAGAGCGAGGGCTGGGTCGGCCGCTTGTCCACCAGGGTCACCCGCAGGCCCAGTCGGCCGAGGGCGCAGGCCGCCGCCGTCCCGGCGACCCCGGAACCGCAGATCAGCACGTCGGTGTCGAAGGCGGTGCCCGGAGGGCGGCCGTGGCCGTGTCCAGTCCTCACGACGCCTCCCGCTGCGCCACCGGGCCGGCGGCGAGGACGCTGCGGTAGGCGCCCAACGCCCGTAGTGCCAGCCCGTTCCCGATCAGGCCGTCCGCGTAGTAGGCCAGACCCCGGATGTGCAGACAGACCGGGTTCGCGTCCCAGAGGCCGTCGTCGCCCTGCGCGGAGACGATCCATCCCGCCGCGCGCTGCAGCCGGTCGTCCTGGGCGGGCAGACCGGCGGCGAGCAGACCGCGCAGAGCCCAGGCGGTCTCCTCGACGGTGCCCCGCGACGGATCGTCGCCGAGCGTGCCGGTATCGCCCGGACCCCAGGAACCATCGGCCAACTGCCCTGCGAGGAGGGCCTCGCGGGCGTGCCGCGCAGCAGGGTGGTCGCCCACTCCGCCGCGGGCGAAGGCCACGAGCGCCATGGCCGTCGCCGCGGTGAGGCCCCGGTACCACAGGCCTTCGTAGGCGCCGTCGGGCCGTTGGGCGGCGAGCAGCCAGCCCAGGGCCTTGACGATTCTCGGGTCGCTGCGGGACAGACCGCCGTCGAGCAGGGACTCGACGCACTGGGCCGTCGTGTAGGGGCAGGGGCCGTCGTTGGCGAGTTCGGTGTCCGGGACGAAGGTCCCCCACGAGCCCCGGTCGTCCTGCCGCGACACGAGCCAGTCGAGGCCCGTCCGCAGGTGTCCCGGGGGCTCCGCGCGGCCGGCGGGGGCGAGCGCGGCCAGCACGTTGGCGCTGTCCAGGAAGTTCGGCCACCCGTGGGGGCCTTCCCAGCCCCAACCGCCCGGCGGCGCGTCGTAGAGGGGGAACGCCTGGTCCTGCTGGCACCCGCGCAGCCACTGCCGGGCCCGGACCAGCCGCGGATCGTCCCGGTAACCGGCGTCCGCCAGGCCGCGGGCGACGTAGGACCCGCCGATCAGGTCGAGCCCCTGCATGATGTGCCAGGAGCCGTCGGGTCGCGCGTTCGACCGCAGGTAGTCGACCGTGGCGGCGATCATGTGGGCGGGAGCCCCGGTACGGCACAGGCCGATGCAGACCACGGCGGCGAGCCAGTTGTCCCCGCCGTATCCTCCGCGGTCGTTCTCTCCGCGCTCGATCTCCTGGAGCAGGCGCAGCGCGGTCGGCCGGGCCAGCCGGTGCAGCAGCCCTCCGATGCCCTTCGGGGCGGTATCGCCGGCCTGGATGAACGCCATGGCCACGAAGGGCGCGGCCCGGAAGGAGAGCCGGGGCCGCCAGAGTCGCCGGGGCAGCAGCAGCAACTCCAGGGGGATGCGCCGCGATCCGCGCAGGCTCCGCAGCCCGGCCAGGGCGAGGAACGTCGTGGCCATGTGGGCCATCCCGGGATCGGCGAGCGACTCCACACCGCCGAGCGACCTGATCAGGTCCAGCGCGCGCCGCGCGGGCTCCTCGGTCGTCCGCGGAGCCGTCAGCGTGAGGGCCGACGCCGTCACCACGGTGGGCACCAACTGCGAGGCGGCGCCGCGTACTCCGCCCCAGCCGCCGTCCGCGTTCTGGGCGGCCGTCAGCCACTGCGTCCCCCGCTCGACCAGATCGCGCGAGCGCTCCGGGTCGGCGAGGTGCAGGGCGACCAGGGCGCCGGCGGTCCCCAGGACCGCGGTGGGGCGGTGGTTCGGCCAGGAACCCTCGGGACGCTGCATCGCGAACAGCGCCTGCGCGGCGCGCGCGACCGATTTCTCCACCCGGCTGTCCACGTCTGCGCACAAAACGAACCGTCCTCCTCAGGAAAGGCGGGCTGGTGCCGCCGCAGCGTCCCCGTCGGGGCGGGCGGGGGCGCCGTGCGGGAACTCGTGCCGGGCACGCATGGCCTGCTGGGTGCTGAGCGTGACGGCGAGCATCGGAGCGAGAATTCCGATCGCGACGAGACCGCCGAATCCCGGCATCAGGAACACGGCCGCCAACACCATCCGCTCGACGACCAGGACCTCGTGCGACCGCAGGGCGAGGCGGGCCGCCGGCTCAGGTCCGGACGCGTACAGCATGCCGAAGGCACCGCCGCCGAGTCCCGCCGCGGCCAGCAGCAGCACGAGGCCGCCCTCCCGGTCGCCCGCCATGGTCAGCAGGCCCGCCGCGGCCACGGAGATGGCCAGCGCGTAGAGTCCCGCCGCCGTCCGGACGGCCGTCCGGGGCCCGCGGCGGACCGGGAAGGTGGCGTATCCACCCGCGCGGTCACCGGCGACGTCGCGCAGCGTGCCGACGAGGTTGGAGGCGGTGTCGTGCGCCCAGAACACCGGGACGAACAGGAGGATCGCCACTGGCGGGAAATCCGAGGCCGTCATCGCCCCGAAGACGAGCGCCCCGCCAGTCAGCGATCCGCGCACCAGATTGCCCAGCAGTCCCCTGGCCTTGAAGAAGCCGTTGTAGGCCAGCGCCCCGCCGATACCGGCCGCGGTCACGAGGAGGGTGCGGTAGTTGACGACGGCCGCCGTGACGACGGCGGTCGCGGCCAGGACCGTACCGCAGCAGACTGCCGTGCGGGGGCGGATCAGGCCCGAGGGAATGGGCCGTTGCGGCTTGCTGAGCGCGTCGAGCTCGCGGTCGAGGTAGTCGCCGAGATAGTGCGCCGCAACCCAGATCAAGGTGGGCACGGCCCAGGCCGCCACCAGCCGCACGTCGTCGTGCCGGTCACTGGTGACGGTGTGTCCGGCAAGGCCGACAAGACCCACGTACCAGAGCGTGTACGGCCGCCAGGTGCGCACATGGGCCATGAGCGTGACGCCGAGCCCGTGCCCGCCCACCTCAGGCGCTCCTCGTGGCAGGACGGTCCGCGACGGTGCCGGACAGAACGCCGCCGTCCACCGTCGGGCCGGGCGCCCACGGCCGGTCGGACGCCGCCTCGACGGTGTGGCACAAGGTGCCGATCCCCTCCAGGGACACCTCGACCCGGTCGCCCACCGACAGGGGGCCCGAGCCGGTGGGGGTCCCGGTGAGGATCACGTCGCCGGGAAGCAGCGACATGTGCCGGCTGACGATCGCGACGATCTCGTGCACAGGGGTGAGCAGGCCGCGAGTGCCGCCGTCCTGGCGGACCTCGCGGTTGACCCGGCAGGTGATCGGCACGTCCGCCGGGTCGAGATCGGTGGCCAGCCACGGCCCCAGTGGCGTGAAGGTGTCGAAGTGCTTCGCCCACAGCGGCGGGTGCCCGCTCGGTTCCTCCGGGGCCCGGCGCACGTACGCGGTGAGGTCGTCGGCGCAGGTGTATCCGGCCACGACCTCCGCCGCGTGCTCCACGGGGACACCCTTGCAGGCCGTCCCGATCACCACCGCCAACTCGGCTTCGTGCCGCAGCTCCCAGGGCTCCCCCGGGTGGCGGACCACGGCTCCGTGCCCGGCCAGCGTCGACGGCGGCTTCAGTACGACGGCGCAGGACGCGGGGTCCGCGGGGCGCCGGGGGCCGGCAGGGGCCCCTTGGGGCGCGTAGTTCAGTGCGACACAGGCGATCTTGCTCGGCTCGGCGGGTGGCAGCAGCGTGACCTCGCTGAGTGGACGCGCCGGACCGATGCCCTCGACCCAGCGTCGGGCCCGGCCGTCGTACCGTACGGGCGCGAGGAGATCACCGTTCTCCTCCTGTATGACGCGTCCGTAGCGGCGCCGGCCGTGGTCGGCATATCTGCAGATCAACACCTGTGTGCTCCCTGTTCACCAGCGCAGACGGTGGGTCTTACCAGGCGACCGGCAGCTCCTCGAGGCCCAGCGTCACGTGCCCGCCCCGCCAGCCGAGGCTGTCCAGCGGCACAGCCGGCCGCAGGCCCGGCAGACGCCGCAGAAGCGTCGAGAAGGCCGTCGTGAGTTCGAGCCGTGCCAGGGCCGCCCCCAGGCAGTGGTGCGCGCCGTAGCCGAACGCGAGATGCGGGTTCGGCCCGCGCGTGACGTCGCAGCGTTCGCTGTCGGGGAAGACCCTCTCGTCGCGGTTGGCCGCGTTGACCGACACCTGGACCAGATCCCCGGCGCGGATCTCCTGCCCGCCCAGCCGCACCGCCCGGGTGGCCACCTGGACGCGGTTGACGTCGATGACGGGCTGGCAGCGCAGGATCTCCTCGACCGCGGGGACAACGAGTCCCGGGTCGGCGCGCACCTTGTCCAGCTGGTCGGGGTTGCGGAACAGCCGCACCATCCCGGCGCCGATCGCGGTCTGGGTCGTCTCCAGGCCGCCCGCGAGGACGACGACGGTCAGCGACAGCAGCTCCTCCATGGACAGCGCGCCCGCGCTGTCGTGGGCGTGGACCAGCCCGGTCAGGATGGACGCCTCCGGTGCGAACCCGTCGCGCAGCGCCGCGCGTTCGACCGGCACCCGGCGAGCGATGTAGGCACTCAGTTCCTGCCACGCCCGCTGGTCGGGGCCGCCGCTGCCGAGCGTGGTGATGCGCTCGCACCAACCGCTCAGCAGGTGGCGGTCCTCGATGGGGAAACCGAGCAGCTCGCAGATGGCGAGGGCGGGCAGCGGAACGGCCAGGTGCGCCACGAGGTCGGCCGGTGGCCCCGCCTTCTCCATGGCGTCGATCAGTTCGTCGGTCCACGCCTGGACGCGCGGCGTCATGGCCTCGACACGCCGCGCGGTGAAAGCCCTGGACACCAGGGCGCGCAGTTCGTTGTGGGGGCGACCGTCCATGTTCACCGACCGCGCGCCGCCCGCTGTTCCGCCGGCCCGCCGGGCGCGCTCACCCATGACGTCCCGGGTGAAGCTCCGGTCGCTCAGCACGGTCCGGACGTCTGCGTTACCGGTCACCAGCCAGGCCTCTTGCCCGTCTGCGAGCAGCACTCGCGGAAGCGTCTCCTGGCGGCACAGTTCGACCAGGCGCGGATGCAGTTCACCCGCGGAGCCCGCGGAACTGAGAAAATCAAGAACACGGTCCATCGTCGGAGATCCGATCTGGGTGATCCGCGCGGGAATGAGCCCTCATGGCTTCGCGAGGGCGCCTGGAGCGGCCCTCATAACGTGCATCACCCTGGCAGCTGCCCTCGGCACCGACAATCCCTGACTAGTGGGGGCGCCGCCGGTGACGTAGCACGCGCTATCACGGCGTGGCCATCCCCGACTTCTCCCGGTTGTTGACGCCCGGCCCGTCCGACATCGTGACCACTCGATTATGGAAAGGCGGTACATCCTGTGCCCGACACGCCAGTCTCTTCATCCGGAGCCGCCCTCTCGAGGGACGGATTCTCCGAGGACCAGCTTTCCCGACGACGACGGGTCGCGGAGGGTTTCGGCGCAGACCCCGCGCGTTATGACCGGACCCGGCCCAGCTATCCGGAAGCTCTCTTGCACCGCATCGTCGGAGCCCGCACCGGGCTCGACGTCCTGGACGTCGGCTGCGGTACGGGAATCGTAGCCCGGCAGTTCCAGGCGGCCGGCTGCACGGTGCTCGGAGTGGAACCCGACCCGCGGATGGCCGGGTTCGCCCGGGAGCGCGGGCTCACGGTCGAGGAGTCGACGTTCGAGGACTGGAAACCGGCCGGCCGGTCCTTCGACGCGGTCGTCGCCGGGCAGACGTGGCACTGGCTGGACCCGGCGGCCGGCGCGGTGAAAGCGGCCCAGGCGCTGCGTCCCGGCGGGCAGTTGTCGGTCTTCTGGAACGCGGAGGTCCCACCGCCCGAGCTGCTGAGGTCCTTCGGTGAGATCTACCGGCGGGTGGTGCCCGACTCGCTCGTCGCACGCCAGTGGACGGCCACCACCCTCGACGGGTACGCGATGCTGAGCGGCAGGGCGGCCGACGGGATGCGACAGGCCGGGGTCTTCGACGCGCCGCAGGAGTGGCGCCTCCAGTGGGAGAGGCTCTACACCCGGCAGGAGTGGCTCGACCAGTTGCCCACCCACGGTGACCTCGGTCAACACTCCAGGGAGCGGGTGGCGCAGGTGCAGGACGGCATCGGCGCCGTCATCGACGCCATCGGCGGCAGTTTCACCATGGGCTACACCACGGTCGCGGTGAACGCGGCGCTGACCCCCGCGTGAGCGCGTACGAAGGGACGACCGACATGACGGCGACCGAACAAGGGACCCGGCTGGCGGACCAGTCCGCCGATGCCGCGACGATGCTCGCCTGGTTCCGGCGGATGCGGGAGAGCGAACCCGTCAGCCATGACGAGGAAGCCGGTGTGTGGCACGTCTTCCGCCACGCCGACGTGGAACGCGTCCTCGCCGACCCCGGCACCTTCTCCTCCGACTTCAGCTCGTTCATGCCCGCGCAGGAAGACGTCGACCGCTTCATCAAGGGCAACCTGCTGCGCAAGGACCCGCCCCAGCACCGCAAACTGCGCACCCTGGTGAGCAAGGCCTTCACCCCGGCAGTGGTCGCGCAACTCGCCCCGCGCATCGAGGTGATCGCCGACGAACTGCTGGACGCGAAGGCCGGCGCCGACCGGTTGGAGCTGGTCGCGGACCTGGCGTCCCCTCTCCCCGTCACCGTGATCGCCGAACTGCTGGGCATCCCCGCCGAGGACCGCCCGATGTTCGGGCGCTGGGCCGACTCGCTGGTCGCCCCGGAGAGCCAGACGTCCTTCATACCGAACGAAGACCGCACGAAGGCCATGGCGGTGGTCATGCGGGAGATGAACGCCTACTGCCTGGAGCACATCCACCGGCGGCGGGCCGCGCCAGGCCAAGACCTGGTCAGCAAGCTCGTGGCGGCAGAGGTGGACGGCCAGCGCCTGGACGACGACGAGATCACCGGGTTCGTAGGGCTGCTGCTGCTCGCCGGACACATCACGACCACCGCGCTGCTGACCAACGTCATCCTGTGTCTGGACGAGTTCACGGATGTCGCCGCGGCACTGCGCGCGGACCCGGGCGCCCTGCCTGGCGCCATCGAGGAGGTACTGCGCTTCCGTACCCCGTTGGCCCCGAGCATGCGCAGGACCACGCGAGAGGTGCGGGTCGGCGAACGCACCCTGCCCCCGGGCAAGCTCGTGCTCGCCTGGCTGGCCTCGGCCAACCGGGACGAGCGGCAGTTCACGGCGCCGGACACCTTCGACATCCACCGCGCACCCAATCCGCACCTGAGTCTCGGCCACGGGATCCATTTCTGCCTGGGAGCGCCGCTCGCCCGTCTCGAGGTGCGGATCGCCCTGGAGAAGATGCTCGGCCGCTGGAGCGGGATAGCGGTCGCGGACGGCGTCGAGTACCACGACGCGCGCGGCATTGTCGGCGCCAAAAAGCTGCCGCTGCGCATCCGTTGGGCCTGACGCCCCCAGAAGTGGGGGTATTGCCCGGCGAGCAGGGGTGCGAGGATGAGACGCATCCTCCGTAGAACAGCACGAATAGGCCGTTTCCCCTGTCCGACCGGGGAAAGGCGCACTCTTCGTCAGGAGGGCCGAGTTTCCGTGGACCTGGTTACAGAGAATTCAGAGCCAGTCGATCCCGTACGCGTTCTCGCCCGACTCGACTCGCTCCTCAGAGAAGTCTGGGACGACCTGCCCGCCGGTGCACCGGTAGATCGCGACGCGTCGTTCCGCAGCCTCGGCGTCGATTCACTGACGCTGGTTCTGCTGCTCGACAAAGTAGGCGCGGAATTCGACATCGACTGGGAGACCGAAGCGTCGCCGGGCGCCGCCAGCTCGCTGCGCTCGATCTTGGATCTGGTCGTGCGAAGGCGCTCCGCCGACACCGCTTGACAAAGGGGGGAACTGTGCGCATCCGGGATGTCTACCTCGCCGGAATCGGCGTGTTCCTGCCTACGGTGCAGAGCATCGGATCGGCGGTGGAACAGGGGCTCGTGCGGGCCGGCACGGCCGCGGAGCACGGACTGTCGGGGGTCGGGGTCGCGGGACGGACGGCGGCGCCGGAGATGGCCTTGGCCGCCGCGCAGGAGGCGCTCAAGAGCAGCGGGGCGAGCGTCGAGGACATCGGGCTGCTCCTCTACACCGGCGTCTGGCACCAGGGCCCCGACGGCTGGGGCCCGCAGGCGTATCTGCAGCGGCACCTGCTCGGTGACGACCTGCTCGCGATGGAGGTCAGGAACGGCTGCAACGGGACCTTCGGCGCGCTGGAACTCGCGGCCGGGTACCTCAAGGCCTTCCCCCACGTCCCTGCGGCGCTGATCACCGCGAGCGACAACTTCGGAACGCCGCTGATCGACAGGTGGAGCCCCGGCGACGGGGTGGCCTATCTGGGTGACGGCGCCAGCGCTGTCGTGGTGAGCACCACCCCGGGCTTCGCGGAACTGCTCTCCCTGTGCTCGGCCACGTTCTCGGCGATGGAGGAGGCCCACCGGGGCGGCGAACCGCTCTTCCCGCCCACCGCCACCACCGCCACCGCCCTGGACTACGGGGCCAGAAGCGCTGCATTCCAGCGCGCGGCCGAGGAGGACGGCTCGTGGGTGCGGCTGCTCCTTGACCACCAGAGGCACAACGTCGTCTGCACCGAGCGGGCGCTTGAGGAGGCCGGCGTGACGGCAGACGACATCAAGCACGTCCTCATCCACGGCATGCCGCGCCAGGCGGCCGCCTCCTACCTCAAGATCCTCGGTTTCCCCCTCGAACGGTCGACGTGGGACTTCAGCAGGACCGTCGGGCACCTCGGCGCGAGCGACCACATGGCGGCGCTGCACCACCTGCTGGCCACGGAGCGACTCCGAGCCGGGGACCACGTGCTGCTGTGCGGCTTCTCCCCGGGAGTGACGTACAAGGCGGCGGTCGTCCACGTCCTCGGCACCGAGCCGACCCGGAATCGTGAGGCGCAGGTCAGTGGAGTTTGACCTCACCGAGGAACAGGAGCAGCGGATCCGGCGCCTCCGCGACGCCGCTGACCGCCTGCCCCGCCCCGAACCGGGGGAGGCGGCCGGCAGGGACGTGTGGCAGGCCGCGGGGGAGTCCGGGATCACCGGCCTGTGCCTGCCTGAGGACCACGGAGGAGGCGGGCTCGGCGCGCTCGACACGGCTCTCGGCCTGGAGGCGTTCTGCGCGGGCGGCGCCGACACCGGGTTCGCCTTCGCGATCGCGGCGCACCTGCTGGCCTGCGGCACGGCCCTCGCCCAGCACGCCGGCGAGCCGGTCCGGGCCGACCTGCTGCGCGGCCTCGGCTCCGGCATGACGATCGCCGCCAACGCGATGACCGAGGACGGGGCGGGTTCGGACGTGAGCAGGCTCTCGACGACCGCGGTGCGCGAAGGCGACGCCTACGTGCTCGAGGGGGTGAAGTCGTTCGTCAGCAACGCCCCCCTGGCCGACATCCTCGTCACCTACGCGGTCACCGCGCCCGCCGCCGGCTTCCTCGGACTGTCCGCGTTCGCCGTCCCTACGGACCTACCGGGGCTGCGGATCGGCCCGCCCCTCGCCAAGGCAGGACTGGACGGCTGCGCCGCCGCCCGGGTGGAGTTCTCCGGGTGCCGCGTCCCCCTCGCGTACCGGATGGGTGCGGAAGGCCAGGGCAGCGCCATCTTCCAGAGGTCCATGACCTGGGAGCGGGCGTGCCTGCCCGCGATCTACCTGGGCACGATGGAGGCCCAGCTGCGGCGCTGCGTCACGCACGCCGCTCAACGGCGGCAGTTCGGCCGGCGCATCGCGGACTTCCAGGCGGTCTCCCACCGTCTGGCCACCATGAAGCAGCGCTTGGAGAGCAGCCGCCTGCTGCTGTACCGGGCGTGCTGGCAGGTGGACAAGGGCAGCCAGAACGCCGGTCAGGCGGCGGCCATGGCCAAGGTCGCCGTCGCGGAGAGCGCCGTCGCCAACGGCGTCGACGCCGCGCAGGTGCTCGGGGCGAAGGGATATCTGACCGCGGAGGGCGTCGGCGGCGGCCGGCTGAACGATCTCGTCCCCCTGCACATCTTCTCGGGGACGACGGACATCCAGCGGGAGATCATCGTCAAGGGGATGGGCCTGTGAGCAAGCCCGCCAACCTCCACACGTTGCTCGCAGACGCCGCAGCGCGCACCCCCCGGGCCCCGGCCGTTGCCGGCCCTTGCGGCACGGTGACCTACGCGGAGCTCGACGCCCGCGCCGACGCCGTGGCCCGCGCCCTGGCCGGCCAAGGCGTCGGCCGCGGCGACCGCGTCCTCGTATGGGGCCCGAAATCGGCGGACGTGCTCGCCGCCATGCAGGCTGTCCTGCGGCTCGGCGCCGTCTACGTCCCGGTCGACCCCCTCAGCCCCGCGGAGCGGATCGAAACCCTCGCCCACGAGTGCGCGGCATGCGCGCTGTGCTCACCGGCCGAACTGCTCCCACGCGTTCCCGACACCCTGCGCACGGCTCTGGCCTGCGTCGACATCGAGATGCCGAACCTCTCCGCCGGAGCGGACGGGGACGCGCGCGAAGCGCCGCGTGCCGTCGTCGGTGAGGACGAACCCGCCTACATCCTCTTCACCTCGGGTTCGACGGGCACACCGAAAGGCGTCACCATCAGCCACCGCAACGCCCTTGCGCTCGTGGAATGGGCCGTTGAGGAGCTGGCGGCCGGGCCCGGAGACAGGTTCGCCAACCACGCCTCGTTCTCCTTCGACCTGTCGGTCCTCGACATCTACGCCGCCTTCGCGGTGGGCGCGGCGGTCTGCCCCGTCCCCAGCGAGTTCGCGTACGCCCCCGAACGCCTGGTCGAGTTCCTGCACCGGGAGCACATCACCGTCTGGTACTCCGTTCCCTCCGTGCTGACCCTCATGCGGCGCGACGGCGGCCTGCTCGACCGGCCGGCCCCTGAGGCGCTGCGTGCGGTGCTCTTCGCGGGTGAACCCTTCCCCGTCCATCAGGTACGGGAGCTCGCCGAGTGGACCAGCGCGCGGCTGCTCAACTTCTACGGCCCGACCGAGACCAACGTGTGCACGTACCACGAGGTCCGGCCCGAGGACCTGGAGCGCGACGTCCCGGTCCCGATCGGCGCGGCCTGCAGCGGCGACCGCGTCTGGGCGGCCGGTCGCGACGGCCGAGCGGCCGGACCCGGTGAGGAGGGCGAGCTCATGGTCGACGGCCCGACCGTCTTCCTCGGGTACTGGGGACGGCCGGCCCAGCACGGCCCCTATGGCACGGGGGACCGGGTCAGAGTCCGGCCCGACGGCTCCTTCGACTACCTCGGGCGCGCCGACGGACAGGTCAAGGTCCGAGGCCACCGCATCGAGTTGAGCGAGGTGTCGGTGGCACTGCACACGCATCCGGAGGTGGCCGAGGCCGCGGTCGCCGCCGTGGGGGACGGGCTCGAACGGCATCTGGCCGCGTTCGTGGCCAGGACACCGGCGAGCACCCTGGGGAACATCGGGCTCAGACGCCATCTGGCGCGGCGGCTGCCCCCGCAGATGATCCCCGACGACGTGCGTTTCGTCGACGCGCTGCCCCGCAACGACCGGGGGAAGCTCGACCTCACGGCCCTGGTCTCCGCATACAACTTACGAGGGGTCTCAGTGACAGCCAGGCAGGAACAAGAAGAGATTGCAGCAGAGCTGCTCGCGTTCATCCGGGAGAGCTTCCTGTCCGGAGACCCTCAAGGAGAGCTCGCCGGTGACACACCACTCCTCGAACTGGGCATTCTCAACTCGCTGAACACCACGGTCCTGATCGCCCACATACTCGACGAATTCGAGGTCAAGCTGCCCTGGAGCGACGTCACTCCGGAAAGCTTCAAGAACGTCGACAACCTCAGCGCGATGGTGTACGAGAGGCGGTCGTCCGCCCATGCTTGAGCTGAAGTCCGACATGTTCCTCCTGCACGCGCCGAGTGTCTTCGATTTTCGCGAGCGTGACGACCTCCTCTTCGCGTATCTGAGCGACAGCGACAGCGTCAACGTGACCTCCGTCTACGAGATGTACCCGATCGGCTGGTTCTCCATCAAGCAGCATCTGGCCGAGCACGACGTGCAGTGCGACATCGTCAATATCGCCTCGCTGATGCTGATGCACCCCGAACTCGACGTCGAAGGGCTGATAGGCCGGCTCGAAGCGCCCGTCTTCGGTTTCGACCTGCACTGGATGACACAGTGCTACGGCGCGATCGAGCTGGCGAAACTCGTCAAGCGGATCCATCCGGACGCGCTGACCGTGTTCGGCGGCATCTCGGCGACCTACTACGCCGAGGAACTCGCCCGGTACGACGCGGTGGACGTCGTCGTGCAGGGCTACGACACCCTGGAACCCGTCCGCCTCCTCACCGAGAAGGTGCTGAGGGGAGACCGGGACTTCCGCTCGGTCCCGAACCTTCTCTACACCTCCGGGGACGAGGTCGTGTCCACGGGGTTCGACCACAAGCCACAGACCAACTACAACAACGTCGCCAACAGCTGGTCGTACTACAAGAAGACACCGGTGACGCCGCTCTCCAGCAAACTCATCATGACGCTCCCGAACACCGGATGCGCTCACGACTGCGGCTGGTGCGGAGGCTCCCGCTTCGCTTACCGCAACATCATGGACGTCCGCAAGACCCTCGTGCAGAAGGACAACGACCTGATCATCGAGGAGCTCAGGACGATGGGAGAGGCGGCCAAACACACCTCCATCTACGCCCTGCAGTGCTACTCCGAGAACAAGACCCGCATGCACAGCTACCTCGATGCCGTGCACGACTTCGGTTATCGGAGCGTCTATTTCGAGCAGTTCAACCTGACGCCGGACGACACCCTGAAGAAGATGGGTGAGTCCACCGACGCCTACGTCCTGCTCTCGCCCGAGTCCCACGATCCCAGGATCAGCAGGGCGGCGGGGCGCGGAACGTTCACCATGGAGGAGATGGAGCGGTGGATCCCCCGCGCGCTGGACGCCGGGATCAAGGGCGTCATGGTGTGGTTCTTCATCGGCATGCCGTACCAGGACCGCCAGTCGGTGATGGACACCGTCGCCTACTCCGAGCGCCTGATCCGCAAGTTCGACGGATGGCCCGCACTGCCGCTCATCTGCCCGATGGTGCCCTTCCTCGACCCCGGATGCCGGTTCTTCGAGGAACCCGAGAAACACGGCTACCGGATCTTCCACCGCACGCTCGAAGAGCACCGACAGGCCATGATCGAACCGATCTGGTACCGCCGCCTCAACTACGAGACGCAGTGGCTCAGCCGACGTGATCTCCAGGACGTCTCCTACGAGGCGATCGCACGGCTCGTCAGCATCAAGGGCGAGTACGGCGTACTGCGCCGTGAGTTCTGTGAGGCCGTACTGGAGACCATCGACCAGACCCGCCGACTGCTCGGAGAGATGGAACGTGCCCTCACGCTGGACGGCGAACTGCCCGCCTCCCTCCGGGACGAGATGCGCGCGTACAACCGCAGGATCCTCGCCTACTCCAGCGATCAGATCCTGCCCATGCCGCGTCCCTTCGGCGGGCGCTGGTTCGACGATGTGACAGTGCCCGCCGAACTCATCAGCGAGATGTCGGGACCGAACGCCCGGGCGGCGAGCCGCCCCCAGTGAGAACCACCTGCCCGGCCCGGTGGAGATTCCTTTCCGTTCCTGCGCATGAGACTTCCGAGGTGAGCTGTGCACGCCGAGACGGCAGCAACCCAAGACCTACGCAACTCCAGGCCCCGGGACACCGAGTCGACGGTGACCCCGCCGGACATCGAGCGCGTGAACCGGTTGGTGACCCCGATCCTCCACCAGGCGGTCACCCGGTTCGACGACCGCCTCCGGCCCATGGTCGTCCACCACTTCGGGTGGCCGTCGAGCGATCTACCGACGACGACCACCAGCGGCAAGATGATCCGCGCGACCCTCACCGTGCTGACCGGCGAATGCTTCACCAGCGACGCCGAAGCGATCTCCCGCGTCGCGGCCGCGGGCGCCGCCGTGGAGATGATCCACAACTTCTCCCTCATCCACGACGACGTCATGGACGGTGACAAAGAACGCCGCGGCCGCCCGGCCGTCTGGCACGAGTACGGGATACCGGCCGCCATCCTCACGGGCGATCTGCTGCTTGCGCAGGCCCCGTTGCTGCTGGACGGGCCCTGGGCCGCCGACCCGCGCGCGACTCGGTTGCTGGCCGAGGCCGTGCCCCGGCTCGCCGCCGGCCAGATGGCCGACCTCTCGCTGGAGGGCCGGGCCGAGGCCAGCCCGGACCAGGCGCTCGCGGTCGCCGCGGACAAGACCGGGGCACTCCTGGCCTGCGCCTGTGAGCTCGGCGCCCTGCTGGCCGGCGCCTCCGAGGAGGCGACACGACGGTTCAGCCGGTTCGGTCTCTGGCTCGGTCTCGCCTTCCAGGTCGCCGACGACATCCTGGGCATCTGGGGCGACCCCCGGCGCACCGGCAAGCCCGTCGGCTCCGACCTGCGCAGCAGAAAGGGCAGCTTCCCCGTGACGGCCGCCCTCGCCTCCGACACCCCGGAAGCCGCCGAACTGGCCCGCTTCTACGCCGGCGAGGGACCGGTCGGGGAGGACGAGGCGCGCCGCGCCACCGACCTGGTCACCCGGGCCGGCGGCCGGACGAGGGCGGTGCGGGAGATCGAGCGCTTCGAGATGCTGGCCCGCCAGGAGCTCAGCTCTGTCCGGGGACTGCCCGTGGACCGCGTGGCCGCACTGCTCTCGCTCATCAACTTCCTCTCCAGTCGGTCCTACTGATGCGCCGGCACCTCCCGCGGACCGCAACCGGAGGCCCCCGCATGAGTACGCGTCGCGCGCGTCCCGCCCGAACGGCCCGTCGGCAGCGACCACCCCGTCTCGAGCCGGCCGGCGACGACCGTGACCGCGCACGTGTACGACACGTCCCGTCACGTCGCGTTCCCGGCGAGCGGGTATCCGCCTGGACGACCGCGACCACCGGCACGGAGGAGGGCGCATGACCGACACCACGCACGCACCGGCCGGCAGCGCCGGACAGCCGCCCGGCGGGCGGGACATGGCCGGCGTGAAGGCCCTGGTGACAGGAGGGACCAGCGGGATCGGCCTGGCGACCGCGATGGCGTTCGCCCGGCGCGGTGCGGACGTCGCCGTCGCCGGGCGGGACGAACAGCGTGGGCGGCGGGCCGTCAGGGCCATCGCCGAGGCCGGCGGCGTGGCGGACTTCCTCGCCGCCGAACTGCACGGGGAGTCCTCCGCGAGGCGCCTCGCGCAGGCAGCGGTGGCCCGGTTCGGACGGGTCGACGTGCTGGTCAACAACGCGGGCGTCTTTCCGTTCGGCCCGACCGAGCGGACGACGGAGGCGGACTTCGACGCGGTGTTCGGCCTCAACGTCAGGGCGCCGTACTTCCTCGTCGCGGAGCTCGCGCCCGCGATGGCCCGGCGCGGGCACGGCGCCATCGTCAACGTCACCACCGCGGTGGCCGCCTACGGCGCCGCCGGCCTGGGCCTCTACGGTGCCAGCAAGGCGGCCCTGGTGCTGCTGACGAAGGCGTGGGCCGCCGAATACGGGCCGCACGGAGTCCGGGTCAACGCGGTCGGCCCCGGCCCGACGCGTACGGAGGGAACCGCCCCCCGCGGCGCCGCGCTCGAACAGGCGGCACTGGCCGGGCCCGCGCGGCGGCCGGGCACGGCGGAGGAGATCGCTGACGCCATCGTCTTCCTCGCCTCGGAGCAGTCGAGTTTCGTGCACGGGGCGATCCTGCCGGTCGACGGAGGCCGGGTCGCCGTCTGACGACGACGGCACCGGTGGCCGGGGCGTGTCCGGGGGCCGGGGCAGGGCCGGTGCCCCGGACACGGCCGTGGGTCGACCGGGGCCAGGTCACGCCCGCCTGTCGGACCAGAAGCGCACCGGCGACGGCTCCTCGAACCCCTTGCTTCCCCACTGCCTGCGCGCGAGCTTGCGGAACAGGCCACCGACCGGGCAGTCCGTGTCCAGGTACGCGTCGATGCGCTGCTCGCGCACCGCGGCCTGCATGTCCAGGTAGCCCTCGACGAAGCGCGCCTCGTCGAACGCCGCGGCGGAGGATGCTCCGACCCCCCGCGACCCCTTGGCCATCCGGGAGATCTGCTCCTTGTCGAGTTCCGCCCCCAGCAGCCCGGCGAACCTGTCGGCGGCCACGAGCCCCATCGTGTACGCGTTCCACTCGGCGTGGCTGGGCAGGCTGCGCGTGTCGGTCTCACCGTCGAGCATCCAGCGTGCGATCTCCTGCGCGAGGATGCCGAAGAAGTACTGGTCGGGCGGGTTGAAGACGTCACGCTGGTCCGCGAGGTTGGTGCTCACGGTGACGCAGAACGGTTGTGCCGCGTTCGGGTAGGCGAGCGAGACGGACCACCATCCGAACGCGTAGTGGCCCACCGAGCGGACGCAGTGGTCGGCCGCCTCCGGATCTCCGGAGAGATGGACACCGAAACCCACCCGGCTCCCGTCCCGCGCCGTCGTGCGCGGCCGCAGGATCTCCTTCGCGACATCGCCGCCGAACAGGCCCTCGCGGCCGGTCAGCGCCAGCATCAGCCGTGTGTAGTCGGCGCAGGACATGACCGCTCCGACCGCGTGGTAGGTACCGCACTCGTGCCACGGCAGCGGGACGGCGCGGTCGCCGAACACCATGTGCCCCGTCGTGCAGCGGCTCCGTACCTCGTCCCAGTCAGGGCTGTCGAGCCAGGCGGTGGAGTGCATGTCGAGCGGGTCGAGGATCTCGGCCTTCACGTACTCGCCCAACGGTGTCCCCGTCACCGCCTCGGCCGTCAACGCGGCCACCTGGTACATGAACGAGGACGACTGCCAGCCGCTCGCGTCCGCCGAACTCGTGAAGCGGGGCGCGTCCGTGCCGTACTCGTGGACGACACCGCGCTTGACCACGCGCTCGATGTAACGCATCGCCGGGTCGGGCCGAGCGACCCAGTCGTATCCGTCCGTGGCGGCGCCGCTCACCATGGACAGCGCCTTCGCCAACGTGATCGTGCCCCCGAGCGGATTGACCACGGGGAAAGGCAGATACGCGTCGATGGGCGCATCCAGGTCGAGCGCGCCGGAGTCGGCCAGGCGCATGATCGCGGTGGCCACCAGGAGTTTGCCGAGGCTGCCCACGCGCATGGTGTGCGACACGGTCACCGGGGCGCCGCTCTCCACGTCGGCGAGGCCGTACGGCATGGTCAGCGGGGTCTCACCCGCGGAACCGACGCTGATGAGGGCGCCGGGGGTGCTGGTGATCCCGAGCATGGGGGGAGCGACCCGGTCGACGGCCGCTCGCAGCGCATCCGGCGTCAGGCTCATACGGGTTCCTCTCGGTCTTCATCCGTCGACCCGCCGGGGGGCCTACCAGGTGACAGGGATGGACGTGGGAATGGCGGCGAACGAACCCGGGCGGACCGTCAGGTCCTCGACCGGGACCGTCAGCCGCATCCGCGGAAAACGCGCGGTCAACTGGCGCAGGGCGGACTGCAGTTCGAGCCGGGCGAGGGGAGCCCCGATGCAGTACCGCAGTCCGAAGCCGAAGCAGAGGTGCGGGTTGTCCTCGCGGGTGATGTCGAACCGGTCGGGGTCGGGGAAGACGTCCTCGTCATGGGTCGCGGCGTAGATGTCGAGCATCACCAGCTCGCCGCGCCGCACCTCGGCCCCGGCGATCTCCAGGTCCTCACGCGTGTACCGGATGACCGGGGGCAGCAGCCGGCTGACGACCCGCACGCTCTCCTCCGCCGCGGTGGGCGCGAGTGCGGGGTTCTCGCGCAGTGCCCGCCACTGCTCCGGAGAGTCCAGCAGGAGCGCCGTGCCGACGCACAGCGCCGTCGCGGTGGTCTCGTAGCCGGCGAACAGCACACCCATCGCGAGCTGCGCGACCTGGTCGTCGGAGAGGGTGCCGTCCTCGCACAGCCAGGAGACGACGTCCTGCGTCGGGTGCGCGCGCTTACGGGCGGCCAGTTCGTGGCCGTAGCGGTGCAGGGCGGCAAGACCGGCCGCTGAGCGCTCCCGGTCGCGGGCGTCGCTCACCGCTGTCGTCCACTCGTCCAGGAGCTCTCTCTCCTCCACCGGGACGCCCAGGAGTTCGCCTATCACCTCCCGTGGCAGGAGCAGCGCGAGGGCCTCGGCCAGATCCGCAGGCGGGCCCTGCTTCTCCAGACGGTCCAGGAGTTCGCCGGTCAGCGCCTCGACCCGGGGGCGCATCGCCTTCACATGCCCCGCCGAGAAGAACGGCTGGAGCCGCGAGCGCATCGTCGCGATCCAGCTCTGCTCGGTGTCGTAGTCGCCGCGCGGACCGTCGAGCAGCTCCGACGCGCCACTGCGCGATGCGTTCTCGGGATCGTGATGGCTGCGACCGAGACGCGGATCGGCGAGCAGCTGCTTGATCTCCTGATATCCGGTCACGAGCCAGGCAGGGTCCCCCACGGCAGTGCTGACCCGGTGCACCGGAGCCTGTTTCTGCAGCGCCCGTAGGTTGTGCTGCGGCCGAGCCGGATGCGGTGGGTCGAGTGGAAGTCGAATCTGGGCGGCCATACCTGATTACCTCTTCCTGTAAGAACCGGACATCACTTTTCCGAAGGCTGTCGGGGCCGAGCAATCCCCGATTTCGCGGGGGTTTCCCTGCCCGCGGCTCCGGTGTTAGCCTCGACCATGTTCTCGGAACAGCGACCGGGGCCAGTGAGATTCGGCGTGCTGGGTTGCGCCGACATCGCGTGGCGGCGGACACTGCCGGCGATGCGGGCTGAACCTTCCATTGAGATACGGGCTGTGGCGAGCCGTGCTCTGGCGAAGGCGCAGCGATTCACCGACAGTTTCGGTGGAGCAGCCGTGGAAGGCTACGCGGAACTGCTGAAGCGGGACGACGTGGACGCCGTCTACATTCCGCTGCCTGCCGCACTGCACAGCGAGTGGGTGGAGCGTGCGCTCCTGGCGGGAAAGCACGTACTCGCCGAAAAGCCGCTCACCACCCGGTCCTCGGAGACCGCACACCTATTCGACCTCGCGAGCGAACGCGGGCGCCTGCTGCTGGAGAACATGATGTTCCTGCATCATCCGCAGCATCGCCACGTCGACGAACTCGTCTCCGGCGGAGCCATCGGTGAACTCCGCTCCTTCGAGGGCACGTTCACGATCCCGCCGAGGCCACCGGAGGACCCCCGCTACCTGCCTGATGTCGGGGGCGGCGCCCTGGTGGACATCGGGGTCTATCCCCTCCGTGCCGCACTGCGGTTCCTCGGGGCGCGCCTGCGTCTCGTAGGCGGGGTGCTCCGCGTCGAGCGGGCGCGGGGCGCCGCGGTGGGCGGCAGCGTGCTGCTGTCCGACCCGGCCGGTGTCACCGCGCAGCTCCACTTCGGCATGGAGCACTCCTATTGCAGCGCCTATGAGCTGCGGGGCTCGACCGGACGCCTCCGGCTCGACCGGGCCTTCACGCCGCCGCCGGACCATCGCCCCACCGTGCGGGTCGAGCGGAAGGACGGGGTCGAGGAGATCACCCTCTCCGCGGGAGACCAGTTCGCGAACATCGTCGCCGCCTTCGCCGCCGCCGTACTGTCCGGCGAAGGCGGCGACGCACGCGACCTGGCCGCCCAGAACGCCGACTCGCTCCGCCAGACCGAGCTCGTCGACGCCATCCGCGACGGGTCGGAGTACGCGTACACGTCCTGAGCCGCGCCTCCTGGACCGCATCGGGCGTGTCCGGCCGCCACGTCGACCGAGCCGGCCGGACAGCGCGACGGGCTGCCCTACGGAGCCGCGATCCCCTTGGCCCACGCCAACATGAGGGCGCTCGTGGCCGGCGCGGTCGTCGCCAGCGCCAGATCGTGACCCGTCTGTGGGACCACCGCCACCTCGAGCTTCGCCTCCGGTGGGTAGTACTGCGACTCGTGGGCGCGCACGCTGCTCGGGTCGTCGCAGTCGTACGCGGTCACCCCCTGGCACTCCAGCCAGTCCTTCGCACCCGCGACGACGAGCACCGGCACCGTGATGCCGTACGGCGGAGCCACAGGCTGGGTCACCGCGATCGGCTGGACGTCCTTGGTCTCCTCGTCCTTCGCCACCACCGCCGGGTCGGTCGTGGCCGGGTAGTAGAACATGGCGCCGCGCGTGCCGGGCTTGGTGGTCACGTACCCGTCGTCATAACCGCTGTTCGCGAATTTCGGGTCCTGGACCGCCGGATACGAGTTGGAGCTCACGATCGCGGCATGATCGGGGTTGTAGCTGTTCAGGGCGCTGGTGAGGATTGCTCCGTCCACGTCGCCGTACCGCGGTATCTCGCGCCACGCGTAGAACGAGCCGAGCGCGTGTCCCACCCAGAGCACCTTCGTGAACGCCTGCCCGCCGACCGTCCCCTTGCGCAGGGCGGTGACGGCGTCGTGCAGCGCGACGGTCCCGGCGTCGCCGGTGACCACGCCGCTCTCGGGGTGGGAGCTCTTGCCCGAGCCGATCGGGTCCACGTTGAAGGTGGCGTACCCGGCCGCGACCGCATGGCGCACATAGGAGTAATAGCCGTTGCCGACCGGGAAATCCCAGTAGGCGTGATTGTAGAACCCACCGTGCACGAGTAACTGCACGGTGCTGGGGCGGCGATCGGCGGGCCGACACAGTTCACCCCACATGGTCTCGGTCGCCTCTCCCGGATCGGAGAGACGGACCGGTAGTGAGTACGACGCGCAACTCACGCCCTGCGACACCTCGTCCGCCGCCGTCGCGGGCATCGACGTGGCGGCCAGGCCGGTGACCGTCATGGACGCCGCTACGAGCAAGCATTTCCAGGATGCATGTCCGACTGACACAGGATCACTGCCCCTCACTGCAATGAACAAGTTCCAGGCGGAGTCCCGGCATCACCAGGGTCCGCATCGGGACCGGAGTGGGTACCTGCCCACTATGGGGCCTGTGTTCACCTTGTCAATAGCCCGCAGTTCCCATACCAGATGCTTCCGTGCGGCGGTACCCCGATCAGCAAGGCTTGCCGCAACGGCTGCGGAGAAGCGACGCTGGGGGCCCACTGCTACATCTGCTGACGAGAATGGTCGGGTATCGGATGCGCATGCTGTTCATTCCGGCTTCCGCGCCGTCGCACTATTTTCCGATGGTGCCGTTGATGTGGGCCTGCCGTGGTGCCGGTCACGATGTCTGCGTCGCGGCGCAGCCCTGGGGTGAATCGGTCGTCGTGAGTTCTGGAATGTCGATGGTCACCATCGCCAAGTCCTTCGACATGACCGAGGAACTGGCGCGGCACCGGCAGAGGGGACCGGTCGAGACCACGCCAGGCGCCCCGCCCGCGCTGTATCGGACGCTGGTCGACGCCCAGGTCCGGTTCGCCGTGGAGGCCGCGGACGACGTCGTGTCCCTGGCCCGAGACTGGGGTCCCGACCTGGTCGTCGCCGACCCGCTCGTGCTCGCCGCGCCCCTGGCGGCAGCGGCGGCAGACGCACCGCTGGTCCACCACCTCTGGGGTCCGGACCTGCTGCGCGGCTCCGGGTACGGCTACCCGGGATGCGGGATGGCACCGGACGACTGGCCCGAACCCCTGCGCGAACTGTACGCGCGCCATGGATGCGAGCCGCGCACGGAGAACGCCGTCACGGCGGTCGATCCGTGGCTGGAGAGCATGCAGATCTGCGAGATTCCGTCGCGGATCCCGCTGCGGTTCGTCCCTTACAACGGCACCAACGTGCTGCCGCCCTCGGTTCTCGCGCCCGCGAAGAAGCGGCGGGTGCTCCTCACCTGGGGCTCGATGCTGGTGATTCGGGACGGTATCGAGGCGTTCCCGGTCGCCGACGTCGTCAAGACGCTCCACGAGCACGACGTCGAGATCGTTCTCGCGGTCACGAAAGCCGACCGCGCCCTGGTCCCCGACCTGCCACCGGGCACGACCGTGGTGGAGAACGTCCCCCTCAACGCGATCATGCCGTCCTGCGACGCGGTCGTGCACCACGGCGGAGCGGGCACGATCATGACGGCCGGGTACTACGGGGTCCCGCAGCTCGGCATCGCGGCCACGCGTGACGTGCAGACCTGCTGCACCCGGCTCGCCTCGACGGGCGCCGGCATCGTGGTCAACCGGCAGGACGCGACCGTCGGCGCGCTCGCGGACGCGGTCGCCTCACTCCTGACCAGTGATCGGATCACACCTGCCGCCACGGCGCTGCGTGACGAGATCCTTGCCCAGCCGAGCCCCGCCGAGGTGACCGACCGCCTCGCCGTCCTCGCCGCCGGCTTCCCGCAGTAACGACGGCCCTCCGGAGGGGCGTGAGCCCCTCGGAAGGGTCAAGAGCAGAGCGCGTCCGCCACGCCGGCGAGGCCGTCGTGCAGCCGGACGCGTGGCTGCCAGCCCGTGGCCGCGGAGAAGGACGATGGATCGGTGCGCACGTTCCCGAAGTCGACGGCGTCCGCCCAATCCGGCGGTGCCACGGTGACGACGGGTACGGGCGGGCGTCCGGTCCGCGCGGCGACCAGTTCGGCGAGCGTGCCGAACACCTCCCCGAGCCGTGCGGACCGCCCGCTGCCCACCGGCCAGCTTGCGCCGCTGAGCACCTCCGGCGCGCGCATCGCGGAGACGAAGGCGCGCGCCGCGTCGGTGACGTGCACCAGGTCCCGCTCGACGGTGCCGTCGTGCCACATGGTGATGGGTTCGCCGGCGAAGGCCTTGCGGGCCATCGCAGCGATCACGCCGCGGCCCGTCGCCCCGGTCAGCGGGGTACTCCCGTAGACGGTGGCGGGACGGAGCACGATCCCGCGTACCGCGCCGTTGCGGGTCGCCTCCAGGAGCACCTTCTCGGCCGCGATCTTCTCCCGCACGTAGTCGTTGAGCGGTGCTCCCTCGGGGGCCGCCGCCTGGACGGTGCTGGCGAACACGACGATGGGCGGCTTGCCGCGTACGGAGCGGACGAGCGTGTCGAGCAGGCCCGTGCTCAGCCGCTCGGAGCCGTTGCCCGGGGCACGCCACGAGCGCCCGTCGGGGAGATGGGCCGCCAGATGGATGACGGCATCCGCACCGTCGACGGCGTCCCGTACCGCGCGTGGATCGGTGAGGTCCGCGAGGTGCGTCTCAGCCGAGGAGGCGGGCAGCGGAAGTTTCCGATCGCGGGAGACGAGCCGAAGGCGTACGGGGGCGTCGACGAGTTCGGCGGTGACCGCGGCGCCGAGAAAGCCGGATGCGCCGAGTACGGCTACGAGCGGTCGGTTCCTGGGCGAGGGCAGCACGGTTGCTTCTCCCTGCCCCTCAGGCGGGGCCGGCGTAGCGGGGGAGTATCCCGGACGCCGCTGCCTGACGCAGGCCCGGTGCGGCCCTGTCCTTGTCGGAGATGACCGGTTCCTCGGAGAGGTCCCAGGGCAGGGCGAGTTCGGGGTCCAGCGGGTTGACGTCGATCTGGGAGCCCGGGACGAACTGCTCCGCGCACAGGTAGGTGATCCGGGTGTCGTCGGCGAGCGCCTGGTAGGCGTGGCCGAGACCGGGGACCAGAAAGACGAGTTCGCCGGAGTCCTCGGTGAGGGGAGCGGCCTCGAACGTGCCGAAGGCCGGCGAGCCCACCCGCAGATCGACCACGACATCGAGCACTGCACCGCGCGCGCAGCTGATCAGCTTGGCCTCGCCGGAATCGCCTCCGGTGCCGTGGACGCCGCGGATGGTCCAGTGCCTGCTGACCGAGACGTTCCCCTGGCGGACGTGGAAGGGGAAGCCGGTCGCGCGCTGGAGTGCCTCGGTCCGGAAGGCCTCGAAGAAACAGCCTCGGCGGTCATGGTACTTGTCCGGGATGATGCGGAATGCGCCAGCTATGGCCATTTCCTTGATCTCCAACGGTTGAACACCTCCGGTCCGCAGACGCCTGCACGTGTCATTGCGCCGAAAAGGAAAAATGCCTGTCACGCGTTCTCCGGTATTCTGTTGCGGGAGCGACCCGAAGTCATCCCCCTATTTTTCGGGGTTGCATTCCCGAATGGTTCGTCTGCCGTCTTTCCGAACTCATTCGTGACCAGTGGGAACGCGCGCGACCGAAGCTGCGAACGGGGTCCCGGCCGCCGGTGCCCGCCATGGGCGTCCATTTTCTTATTGTGTTGGTGTGTTGATCAGGTGGGCAGGCATTTGCTAGTGTCACGAGCATGGCTGAAAATCTGGAGACGACTTCGCCCGGACCGGCTCGGAGTGGTAATTCCGGTACCGGCGCCACCCCGGGGTACACGGTGCCGAAGCAGGTCAATGAGATGTGGCGGGAAAAGCCCGTACGCAGAATCACGATGCGGGACGGCCGCGAAGCCTGGCTGGTAACCGGAATGGCCCAGGTGCGCACCGTCCTCGCCGATCCGCGGTTCAGCCGCGTCGAGGCGCGGCGGCTCGGCGCCGTGATGAGCTCGGCCGTGATCTTCACCAAACCCGGCATCCTCGACATGGACCCGCCGGAGCACTCCCGGCTGCGCCGCCTCGTCACCGGGGAGTTCAGCGCCCGCAGGATGCGCGGTCTTCGTCCCCGCATCCAGCAGATCGCCGACGAGCTGATCGGGACGATGAAGGCGGCCGGGCCGCCCGCGGACCTGGCGGAGGGGCTCTCCTACCCCTTACCGATCGCCGTGATCTGCGAGATCCTCGGCGTCCCCTACTCGGACCGGGAACGCTTCCGCGCCTGGGCCGACCGCGTCAGCGCCCCCGGGACGCAGCCGCAGGAAGCGATGGCGGCGCTGCGCTCCCTGTTCGACTACATGGGCGGGCTGGTCGACGACAAACGCACCACCCCGGACGGCAGCCTGCTCCACGGTCTTGTCACCGCCCGCGACGAGCAGGGCCGCCTCGACAACGAGGAGCTGGTCACCCTCGGCTGCGGTCTTCTGCTGGCCGGCTACGAAACGACCGCGACCATGCTCGGCAAGGGGCTGCTGGCGCTGCTGGACAACCCGGACCAGCTGGCCGCGGTACGCCGCGACCCGCGGGCCGTGCCCGCCGCCGTCTCCGAGGTGCTGCGCCACGTCACCCCCGGCGTCGACCCGCACACCGGACTGATCCGCGCCACCACGGCCGACGTGGACCTGGGCGGCACCACCATCCCCGCCCACAGCGTGGTCGTCGCGTGCAATACGGCTGCCAACTTCGACCCGGCGGCGTTCCGGGACCCGGACCGCTTCGACGTCACCCGCGAGGACTCCGCGGCGCATCTGACGTTCGGACACGGGATGCACCGCTGCGTGGGGGCGCAGCTCGCCCAGATCGAACTGGAAGTCGCGTTCGCCGCCCTCTTCCCGGCGATCCCCGGACTGCGGCTCGCCGTTCCCGCTGACGAGATCACCTACACCCAATCCACACTCATCAGGAGTCTGCGCTCTCTTCCGGTCCTCTGGTGAGTGCGGGCATGTCCTGCTGAAAGCGGGTGGCAACCCTGGGTTGACGTAGTGGGCGCGCGCCCACTAAGGTCGATCCATGGTGAACTCGAAGCTCGGCGGAGAACTCCATCGGCAGCGTGGCACGGCCGAGAACTACGGCCTGGACGCAGAACGCTACGATCGGACCCGACCTCGTTATCCGGACAGCCTGGTGGACCGCATGGCGCGGTCGTTCCCGGGGAGAGAGCTATTGAATGTAGGCGCGGGCACGGGTATCGAAGCGCGTCAATTCCAAGCGGCCGGATGCACGGTTCTCGGAGTGGAACCGGACGCCCGGATGGCGGAGTTCGCGCGGCACCACGGCACAGACATCGAAATCGCGCGGTTCGAGGAATGGGATCCGGCTGACCGGCGCTTCGACGGTCTCATCTCGGGCCAGGCATGGCACTGGGTGGACCCCGAGGTGGGTGCGGCCAAGGCGGCGTCGGTACTGCGTCCGTCGGGACGCTTCGCCGCGTTCTGGAACGTCGCGGAACCCCCGGCGGAGGTCCGCGAGGCCTTCCGGAAGATCTACGTCGAGGTGGCGCCGGACGCACTGGTCACGCGGGCCTACAGCGTGCCGCCGCCGCCCGTCAGCAGCTCGCCGCTGCTCACCAAGACGATCGAGGGCATCCGCAAGGCCGGCGGGCTCGACGAGCCCGAGCAGTGGCAGGTCGAGTGGGAGTACGTCTACAGCAAGGACGAGTGGCTCGACCAGCTGCCCACCCTGGGGGACCACGGCCAATTCAAACCCGAGAAGCTGGAAAGGGTCATGACGGAGGTCGGCGCCGCGATGGACGCCATGGGCGGCAGCTTCATTATGAAGTACACCGCTGTGGCGGTCACCGCGACGCGTCCCGCGTCCTCCTGACCTCCACGGGGTGACGTCACGGGGCAGGCGCGCGTCCCGGCTGCGCGAGGCGGAGTCGGACGCCGGCATCCCGTCTCTTTCGGCCCGCCGCACGCGACGTTGCCCTTGCCGAAAACCTCATCCGCCGAGGTCGGGCGGCATGTTGGTACTCG
This sequence comes from Streptomyces sp. NBC_01477, assembly GCF_036227245.1. Classification (GTDB taxonomy): domain Bacteria; phylum Actinomycetota; class Actinomycetes; order Streptomycetales; family Streptomycetaceae; genus Actinacidiphila. The sequence continues at coordinate 1,644,799 of NZ_CP109445.1, read as the reverse complement.
TGCAGGATGCCGCCGAGTCGCTCGCGTCGTCGTATGTCGAGGTGGGCAGTCTTGTCCGGATCGGCGATCTGCGTTGGCAACGGGTGGAGCGGGCGGGCGTTGGCGATGCCCTGATGGGGTCGGTGGGAGTTGTGGTGGTCTTCGAACTCCCGTAGTGCGTGGAGCAGGTGCCGTTGGTTCCAGATCAGGGTGCGGTCGAGCAGTTCGCGCCGGCAGGTCTGTACCGACCGTTCCGTGATCGAGTTCATGCGCGGCATCTGCACGCCGCTGAGCACCACCTGGATCCCCGCATCGTTGAGGAGGGCGTCGAACAGGGCGGGGAACTCTCGGTCCCGGTCCCGGATCAGGAACCGCGCCCGGCAGTCGGCGTCTTCGAGGTCCATGACGAGGTTCTTCGCGGCCTGGGTCACCCAGGATGCGGTCGGGTGTGCGGTGGCACCGAGGATCCGGATCCGGCGGCTGGCGTGCTCGATCATGGCGAACGCATACAGCCGCGTCCCGGACAGGGTGACTGTCTCGGGGAAGTCGCAGGCCAGCAGGGCGTCGGCTTGGGTGTGCAGGGAGTCGGCCCAGGTGCTGGAGGCCCGCTCGGGTGCCGGGTCGATGCCGGCGTCCTTGAGTATCTCCCAGACGGTGGACGCGGCCGCCTGCATCCCGAGAACGCGGAGTTCACCGTGGACGCGGCGGTAGCCCCAGTGGGGATTCTCCCGGGCGAGGCGGAGGACCAGGGCGCGGATGGAGTGCACGGTCCGCGGCCTTCCCGGGCGCTTGGGCCGGGATACGGCAGCGTGGCGGCGGGCGACCAGGTCCCGGTGCCGGCACAGCACCGTGTCCGGCCGCACCAGCAGCCGCACTTGGCGCAGCACCTGCATCGGCAGCCGGTGCAGCAAGGCTGCCAGGAACGCCCGATCGCTCGTGGCGAACCGAACCTTCTCCTTGTCGAGTTGACGTTCCAGCAAGGTGACCTGATGGCGCAGGGCGAGGATCTCCGCGTGTCCCGGTCGGTCATCGGCAGCAGGCGCAGTAGAGCGAACGCGTTCGTCACGGTGGGGTAGGCCAGTCGCAGCAGCACAATCGACCATCATGCCGGGGCGGGCAGCAGCCGTGCGGGAGTGCCCACTTCGAGCGTCCGTACCCGAGCCCCCTCGCAGCCCACAAACCGGCGCCCACCAGGGCGGATGAGGTTTTCGGCAGGGGCAGCGTTCCGACGGAGCCACCTCGATCTCACCGTCGAGGTAGCGCTGTAGCGCTCGTAAAGATCGCTGAAGGTCCGGCGGGCACTCCTGTCGTCCGTCGGCCGGTCGCCTTCCCAGACAGCCAGGTCGTAACTCATGCCGAGAGGCTCTCAGACACGCTCTGAAACCTGGGGGCTCAGGCGTGGCTTAGGCGCATCCGGGGGCGGAAGTGAACGGCTTGAACTCAGGGCCACCAAAATACGCAATGGTGATTTTATCCAGGTCGGGTTTCATGTCAAGGAAAGGAATACCATAAGGGGGGTAGCCTTTAATGTCGGACGGGGCTACGCCTTCCCAGGTGAGTCGCCAATTATTTCCGTTGACGTCGTGAAAGAAGACGTCCGGGGCTGCCATTTCCTGCGGGTCCGGCACAGCCAGCTTTTCAATCTGACCCGGCTCCGCTTTCCATGACTTCGCGTAAGCCTTCAAGTCGAAGCCAGCTAGGGTGCATGCCGGGATGCTCGGAAAAATAACTTGAACGGCGACTGCTGGCTCATCTTCTTTCGTTTCCTTTTGTATATTCGCGAATTCCACAAGCGCATCAACCGAGGTTATGGGTGCATCGGATTGGTTCGCGATGTAAAAATTCGAGCCATCGACCCAGTAGCTGACGCTCTTCGACAGTTGAAGCTGCTCGCGCTTGTCTTGGTCCTGCGTGGAGCGTCGCTGGTCATTTAGGGTTGCAACAGAGACAAACGTAGCAATTGACGAAAGAACCAGTCCGAGTGTGGCCGCTATACCGGCAAGGAAGGGCCCCCATGAGGAAATCCACTCCCTTCGACGCACCTGGGCCGACACCTCCTCCACGGAAGGCGCTTCGCCTCCGTCGCCTGCACCTTCGGAAGGGTCAGCTGACGCTTCCGTCTCAGTCGACTCGTCCGCCTCAATATCCGGCTCTACGGACGGATCATCCGGTGTTGGTGAGGTCATCACGCCCCCTGTTGTGCTGCCGCCGCAATGGCATCTGTCTGGTTGCCTGTCCTAGCTCAGCAGAGACAGGACCTGGGCGTCTGACCTTCGCCGGATTCCGAGGGAACAGACAGGCGCGTACGGTCGCTGGGCGACAGTCCGAACGGGAACCAAACTTGATCATCAGATCGGCCGCGTCTCGCATGACCTGGGCGGCCGGATTCTTGACCAGACCTGCGGGTGCCGATTGATCATCCGGCCTGGTCAGGCGGCGTGTTGGTACTCGTGGAGGGTTCCGCCGTGTCGGTCGCGTCGGCGGACCTTCAGGTGCCTGGTGTGCCGTGGCGCGCTGATCGGGGTGGGTAGTGGGCGGAGCGGTGCGGCTTGCTGCAGGGTGCGGTGCGGTCGGTGCTCGTTGTAGAAGGTCGCGAACTCGCGGAGCGCATCGCGAAGGTGGCTCTGGTTCCAGATCAGGGTTTTGTCGAGGAGTTCGCGTCGGCAGGTCTGTGTCCAGCGCTCTATGATGGAGTTCATTAGCGGGATCCGGACACCGCTCTTGACGATCTCGAGTCCGGTGTCGGCGAGTACGGCGTCGAGGGCGGGCGTGAACTTCGAGTCGCGGTCGCGGATGAGAAACCTGGCTCTGCTGCCCGCATCCTCCCGGTCCGTGACGAGGTTGCGTCCAAGCTGCACGACCCACTGGGCGGTGGGGTGTGTGGTTGCGCCCAGGATCCGGATGTGCCGGGTGGAGTGCTCGATGACGGCGAAGACGTACAGGCGTGCCCCGGGTGAGGGTGCGGGTTTCGGAGAAGTCGCAGGCGAGCAGGGCGCCGGCCTGGCTGCGCAGGAAGTCGGCCCACGTGGTGTTCTGACGATCCGGCGCGGGTGGAACGCCGTGTTCCTTGAGGATTTCCCAGACGGTGGACGCGGTGACCTTGATACCCAGGGCCGCGGGCTCGCCGTGGATGCGCCGGTATCCCCAGGAGCTGTGCTCTCGGGCGAGGCGCAGGATCAGGGCGTGGATCGAGCGGACGGTGGGCGGGCGTTCTCGCCGTTTCGGTGCGCAGGTGGCGGCATGGCGCCGTTCGAGCAGGTTGCGGTGCCAGCGCATGATCGTGTCGGGGCGTGCCGGCAGTAGGAGTCGGCGCAGCTTGTCCATCGGTAGGAGGTGGAGCAGGCCGACGAGGATCGCGCGGTCGGTGTTGGTGAAGGCGGGCTTGCCGACCTGGCGCTGCAGGACCAGCAGCTGGTGTCGGAGTGCAAGGATCTCGATGTCCTTGTCCCGATTGCTCACCGGCAGCAGGCGCAGGAAGGCGAGGGCGTTGGTCGCGGCGAGGTAGGCCAGACGCAGCAGCACAACAGATCATGATGCCTTCATGCCCCCCGCAGGTGAAGACATCGAGGGTGAGGAGCGGCACAGCCGGAGACCGGCGATCAAGACCGTGACCTGGCCGGATGATTTATCGGCACCCGCAGGGTCGGGCAGCCCCAGCAGCGTCTTGCGGGTGATCCGGACGTCTTCGGCGGCCCGGCCGAGTTCGTCGAGCTGTGCGGTCAGCCGCGTGATCTGTTCCCGCATTGTCTCGGCCTGCGCGGTAATCTCCCGTTCCCGCTCCTCCAGCCGTGCCGGCACCGCGCCGAGGGTCAGCTCCCCGCCGGTCACGCGGTGCGCCAGGCCGGTGCAGTCGCCCCGGTCAGGCGGCGCAGTATCACCGCGGTCACGCCCAGTACACCCGCGACTCCGAACTGCGGGGCCGGTGCTCGTAGTCGCGTACCAGCCTGCGGTGCAGCATCAAGATCCCATAGGCGCGCTCCACGACCCACCGCTTGGCCTGGGGAACGAACCCGGTCCGCGCGGGATTGCGCTCCACGACTTCCACCCCGATGCCCACCTTCTCCCCGTGCGCGACGACGGCGTTCTTGAAGCCCTGGTCGACCAGGGCCTTCTGAACGGTGTCGGTGCCGGCGGCGACCTTGTCCAGCAGCGCGATGCCGATGGCGTTCTCGTGCGCCGACGCGGCCGCCACCACCGCGATCACCAGCCCCAGAACGTCAACGGCCAGGCTCTGCTTGCGGCCCGGTACTTTTTTGCCGCGTCGCGCCCCGTCGACTCAGCGGGCACTGCGGCCGCCGGGCGCATGCCCTGGGTGTCGAGCACTACCGGGCTCGGGTCCGCCTTCCGACGCGCCATTTCCCGCACCTGCCAGCGCAGCAGGTCGTGAATGGTCCGGTCGGTGCCGTCGTCACGCCAGGTGTAGAAGTAGTACTTCACCGCGCCGGGCGGCGGGAAGTCGTGCGGGAGCAGTTCCCACTGGCAACCGGTCCGGCCCTGGTAGAGCCAGTGCGTTGACGATCTCCCGCATCGCGTAGCGGCCTTGATGGCCGCTGACCGAGGGATGCGCGGCCTCCCACGCGGCGATCACCGGCTCGACCAGCGCCCACTGCTCGTTGCTCACGTCGGTCGTGTAGGGCTTGCGCTCGCTCACGCCGACCAGCCCACCATGCCCATGGCCGCCGAACGGCCGGGATGCCCCACCGCCACACGTTCAGGTGACGACAAAACTCCTACGCACTCTTATTCCGCCCGCTGATACGGTCCCGAAGTCCGGCCAGCCGCTGTGGAGGAACGACGGAGGACGATGAACTCGCCGATCTTTGCCGGTACCGCCGATTACTACGCGCGATACCGCCCCGTATATCCCGACCGGATGCTGGCCGACCTGGTCGATCTCAGCGTCGGCCCGCACGGACGGCGGCTTGTGGACCTCGGCTGCGGCACCGGCGAGGTCGCCCTGCCCCTGAGCGCGTCGTTCGATACGGTGACGGCGATCGACATCGATCCGGACATGGCCGCCGTCGCCGAGCGCAAGGCCACCGAGCGGCAGATCCGCAACGTCACGTGGACGGTGGGGGCGGCCGAGTCCCTCGACCTGCCGGCCGGGTCCGCCGACCTCGTGGTCGCGGGATCGTCCTTCCACTGGATGGACCGCGAACTGCTCGCCGGGCGGGTCCGGACCTGGCTGACCGACACTGGTGTCTTCGGCCTGCTCGGCGGCGGCAGCGACGTGTGGGACGAGCGGGCGCCCTGGCACGCCGTCGCGGTGCGGACGATCCGCGAATACGTCGGCGAGCGGCGCCGCGCGGGGAACCAGCCATTCGTCGCGGCGGGCCGCCACGACGACTGCCTGGAGCTGGCCGGTTTCGTTTTGGAGTCCCGGCAGTACACCGCCGAGAAGGTCTGGACGGCCGACGAGATCGTCGGATATCTCTACTCGACGTCATTCTGCAATCCCGTGGTGCTCGGCGACCGCCAGGCAGCCTTCGAGGCCACGCTCCGGGACCGGCTCCGGGAGCTGTCCCCGGCTGACTCGCATCCGGAGACGCTTGTTTTCCACTGCATGCTCGCCCGGCCGAAGCGTTAGCCACTGGCGTCAGCGCCGATGCGGCCAACCCACGCGTTCGACGACCGGATCCGTCGGTCGTCGTGGCCATGCCCCCGTATGTCGTCGACCATCGATGTATGGGAAAGGGGCATTCCTGGTCCCATCAGGGCGACGGTCGCGGTTTTCTGGCTACTGCACGAGCAGTTCGAGCGGCGTTCCCCGGCCGGTCCCGCGCTGGTGCTCGGCGGTGCGCTGCTCGCCTGGTGGCTGCTGCGTTCGGCGTTCACCGGCGTCGAGCTCGTCGCGAGGCGGCGTCCACCACCCCGACAACGCGCACGCGGTACGGAAGGACCCGTCGCAGGACGTGCCCGCCCGCCGGCCTGGCGCAGCACGTGACCGACGGGGAGGTGACCCTCCCGCCTTGCTCAGGAACCTGCCGTTGGAACAGGCCGGTGCAGGATCGGCCGTCGCCAACACCGTGCGACAAACCGGCAGCGTGATCGGAATCGCCGTAGGCGGCACGATCATGTCGATCACGTACCGACGTGCGATCGAACCCTCGCTGGAGGGTGCACCCGGTCCGGTGCAGGATCAGGCGCGAGTTTCCGCCGAACAGGCCCGCCATGTCGTCACCGCTGTCCACCGGCCCACTCTTGCGCAGGCTGCTGACAATGCGTTTGGTCATGCCACGCACGTAGGTGCGGGCTGGATCGCGGTCATCGCCCTCCGCGGAGCAGCTGTGCTGCTGATCACCTTGCCTGTTGCCGGAAAGCGGAAGGGTCCGATACTGAATCCGGACCACGAAGAGGCCCGCAGCTCCGAGGGCAAAGTGTGAGGGACTCCGGATCGGTGACGCCGGTATCCGTCGGCCATGGATCTCGCGGTCCAGGTGCCTGGGGCTGGGCGTGGGGTGGACAATCGGCCCGACTGTCGTATGAGAGTGGGGGATGGCATTGAAATTTCGGGGGCCAGGGTGCGGGTGAGCCGCGATCAGGCGGAGCCGGAGGGCACTGCTCGGGTCGGGGCGACCGAGGTGCTGCACAGCCGGCCAGGGACTGGGGACGGGGTGCAATCAGGGTCGGCGGCCGACGTCGCCAGGGGTGGGTTCTGCCGAAACTGCGACCGGGCGGTGAAGCCGGTCGGGCGGAAGTTCTGGGGGAGGGCCGCCCTGTTGGTCGCGGTGACACAGTTGGTCGCCGTGATCGTATCGGTCGTCGCCTGCTTCACCGCGGTGGACCCCTGGAAGGGCTACCGGCGCTGGCTCGTGGCCTGGCCGGCAGCGATCCACCCTGTTGGACTGGGGGTTGCCGCCGCGGTGGTAGCGGCGTTGGCGGCTGCGTGGTTTGCCGACGTCCTGAACGAACGGGCTGGTGTCTGTCCCGAATGCCGAAGCTCGTTGGCGGCGCTGACCCGCTGAGCCCGGCCTGACAATGATCACGCTGCGGCGGTCGGAGTCCACCCACGGTGACCCGCGCGCGGGGTGTGCTCGGCCCGGTGCGGCAGTGAGGTCACCAAGTCCTGGGCGCGGCAGGTCGGTTCCGGCCCTGCGAAGGTGCCGCTGACGGTACGGACTTGCGACGTTCGGTGCGATGTCCACGCGTCTGACGCCGGCTCTGACGACTCGCAGATTTTCTTTTCCATGAATTGACCATCGGTGGAGGCGCGGAGAAGGCGCTGTCGAAAAGAGTCCTAGTATCCGTAAAATGAGCATTCCGTGAACCAGGAGTTACTGTGCGTGCGAGCCCATAAGGGGGTTGTTGTCCCAGAAGCGGCCGTCTGGACATGGGTCCAAAACCGATCTATCGGTGCATGGGACTGGTATCTGCCTAACTTTGACCATAGCCGCTTATAGGGTGTTCTTGGGGTGGCTTCCCTGATGGTGTAGATCATGTGAAGATCCCTCGGCTGAGCTGTGCACGTCTCATTGATTAAGGAGAGCTACGTGTCAGTAAGTTGGGGGGGTGCTCGACGCCGCGCGTCGAGTGGTCCATGGGGTCTTCTGCCGCCGCGCTGGCTGAGGCGGACGGCGGGCGTGGCGGTGATGGCGTTGGCCATCGAGGCGGCCGCGCTGGTCGGGAACACTGGTACCGCGGTGGCCGTCGCACCCGCGGACGCACACGCGGGTTCTGTCGCAGCATCGCCTCCCGCGGCGAGCCATGGGGCGGCGCAGGCGCAGGACGTGCCCTCGGCGCGGCTGATGGCGCGGTTGCAGCACCGGCGGATCGAGGCGTTGAGCGAGCGTACGGACGCTTCGCAGACGTTCGTCAACGTTGACGGCACGTTGACCTACACTGCGTTCGCGCAGCCGAAGTGGACGAAGAAAAAGGGCTCCTGGGTGGACCTGGACGCCACCTTGCAGTCGGGGGCCGACGGCACCGTCACCCCCGTGGCGGCGGAGACCGGGCTGGTGCTGTCCGGCGGCGGCGCGGGGGCGCTGGCGACCATGACGGTCGACGGCAAGAAGGTGTCGCTGACCTGGCCGACGACACTGCCCACGCCCACCTTGTCCGGCGCGACGGCGACCTACGCCGACGTGATGGACGGAGTTGACCTGCAGCTCACCGCTGCGCCCACCGGAGGTGTCGAGGAGACGCTGGTGGTCAGGACCGCCGCGGCCGGCGCCGACCCGGCGCTGTCGGACCTGATGCAGAGTGTGTCGACGAGCAGCGGCGTGACCGCGGTGACGGACGACGGCGGCAACATGACGGCCAAGGACGCCGCGGGCAACCTGCTGGTCAACTCGCCGGCTCCGGCGATGTGGGACTCGGCGACCGCCACCACCGCCGCGGCCGGCACCAATAGCCCCGGGGTGACCGGCGGGAACAACGCCGCCGCGCCCGCGCACGTCGGGGTCGCCGAGGTCAAGCCCGGTGCCGGCACCAAGTCGACGGCCAAGAGGGCGGGTTCGCGCGCCCACCGGGCACCGGTCAAGGCCAGTCTGAAGAACCACAAGCTGCACCTGGCCGTGGACAAGGGCCTGCTGTCGGCGAAGACCACGGTCTTTCCGGTGTACATCGATCCGGCCTACGTGCCGCATCCGGCGAGCGGTTCGACGCTGCACTACGACTGGGTGATGCAGGCGCTTCCGAACACGGCCAACTACGATCTCCCGCCTGCCGCCGGACTCGGAGTCGGGTTCGAGGGCGCTTACGCGCCCACCGGCGTCGAGCGGACGTACTACCGGGTGAGCATTCCGTCGGCGATCTGGGACGGGCACGTGCTCAGTGCCAACATGAAGATCAAGGAGACCGACTCCGCCAGTTGCAGCTCAACCGCGTACGGCGTGCAGGCGTGGTCCACCAACGTGTTCAGCGCCACCACCACCTGGACCAACGCACCGCCCAAGGTGGGGCTGCAGAGCACGGTCAACTTCGGCCCGGCCTGCACCTCCACCCCCAGCGGGAACTTCAGCTTCATGGACCAGGTCACCAACGCGGCCGCCAACCACTGGCAGACCATCGCGTTCGTGCTGATCAACAGCAGCGAAACCGCCGCTGCGCAGTACAAGGGCTTCGCCGTCGACCCGTCGTTGTCCATCACATACGACTCACCGCCGACCACGCCGACGAGCCTGAAGGTCTCCCCGGGACAGGGCCTTTACGCCAGGAGCGGCACTCCGACGTTCTCGGCGACGGCCACCGACGCCAACAGCGACACCGTCCGGATGGACTATCAGGTACTGTCCGGGACCACTGTGGCGGCCTCCGGCAGTTCGGCCTACGTCACCTCCGGCACCGCCGGCACCTGGAAGCCGGGCACGGCACTGGCCGACGGGTCGTACACCTGGAAAGCGCGCGCCTACGACGGCGCCGACTACTCCGCCTGGACCGCAGCCCAGACACTCCACATCGATACCTTCGTACCTGCCCCTCCCGCAATCTCCTCCAGCGACTTCCCGGCCAACACCTGGGCCGGCACCCCTGACACGGACGGGAACCTCTCCGGAACGGTCACCTTCACCCCCGCGGGCTCCCTCTGCGTGGAATGGTCCCTGGACGGGGCCGCCCCCACAAACTCGTGCGCGGCGACAGGCAATACGCCGTTGCCGGAGACCGTCACCGTCCGGGCCGGCAAACACACCCTGACCGCGTACAGCGGGGACTTCGCCGGCAACGTTTCGCCTACCGCGACGTATGTCTTCTATGCCGGCTCCGGCGCCGCACTGCTCACCCCCGGCCAGGGCGACCGCCCTGCCCGCCGCGCGAGTCTGACCGGCCTGGGCGTGTCGACCGACACCGGTGTGACGTACCAGTACCGGATCGGTGAGAGCGACACCTGGCACACCATCCCGACCGCGGACGTCACCGTGACATCCAGCGGTGCGGGCGTCAGTTCATGGCCCATTTCGACACCGAGCGGTGTTCCCACGGCGTTGACCTGGAACATCACCGACACTCTTGTGCAAGACGGCCCGATCGACATCCGCGCGGACTTCACTGACGGCACCGCCGACGCCTACTCCCCGGCCAACACCGTCACCGTGGACCGCAACGCCGGCTCCGCGCCGTCGCTGATCGCCGGCCCGGCGTCGGTGAACGCCCTCACCGGGGACGCGAGCATCGACGCGACCGACGCCTCCGGGTTCGACATGACCGCCACCCGCACCGCATCGTCGCGTCTGCCCGCGAACGGTTCGGCGCAGGAGGGCCAGGTGGCGATCTTCGGGCCCCAGTGGACCTCGGGCACCGTCGCGGAGGCCGCCGGTTCCGACTGGTCGTACCTCCACCAGGTCTCGTCCACCAGCGTGGCAGTGGTGGACGCCGACAGCGATCAGGTCGGCTTCACGGCGACTTCCGGCGGCGGCTGGAAGGCGGAGCCGGGAGCAGAGGACCTGACACTGACCGGGTCGCTGACGGGGTCGTTCACGCTGAAGGACACCGAGGGCACCACGACGACCTTCGCGAAGGTCGACCCGTCGGCCACCGCGTGGCAGGCCACGTCCACCTTCCTGCCGACCGACAACTCGACCACGCAGGTGGTCTCGGAGAAGGTCGTGGTCGGCAGCACCGTGCTGGCCCGCCCGAAGTATGTGATCGCCCCGACGTCGGCGGTGGACCAGTCCACCTGCGCGGCGACCCCTGCCGCCAAGGGCTGCCGGGTGCTGGAGTACGTCTACGCGACCGCCACAACGGCGAGCGCGTCAGTCTTCGGGAACTATGCCGGGCAGGTCTCCCAGATCAGGCTGTGGTCGACCGATCCCGGTGCGCCGGCAGCCACCGCGTCCGCGCTGGCGAGCTACGCCTACGACACCGCCGGGCGGCTTCGGCAGGAGTGGGATCCGCGGATCAGCCCGGCGTTGAAGACCGCGTACGACTACGACAGCGCGGGCCGCATCACCACCTTGACCCCGCCCGGTGAGCTGCCGTGGACGCTCGCCTACGGCAAGGTCGGCAACACCGCCACGGCCGGCGACGGCATGCTGGTGTCGGCTTCCCGGCCCACACTGAGCCCGGGCAGTGCCGACCAGACGAACGGCACCGCCATGACCAGCCTGGTCTACGACGTACCGCTCAACGGTACGAGCGCTCCATACGCGATGGACGGTAGCCACGTGAGCGCCTGGGGGCAGAGCGACACGCCCTCGGACGCCACCGCGGTCTTCCCCGCCGACGCCGTCCCGGCCTCGCACGATGGGGCGGCACTGGCCGGCGGCTCCTACCAGCGCGCGGTCGTCACCTACACCGACCCGTCCGGGCGGGAAGTCAACACCGCCGCCCCCGGGGGGCACATCACCGCCACCGAGTACGACCGCTTCGGCAACGCGGTGCGGGAACTGACCGCGGCCAACCGCGAACTTGCCCTGGCCACTGGTGGACCGGGCTTGGCCGAACAGCAGCAACTGGGCATCGACGGGTTCCCGAGCGCCGACCGGGCACAGATGCTGTCAACCCTGTCGGTGTTCAACACCGACAGCGTGGCCACGGACGCCGGCACCGACAAGGACACCGACCCGGCCAACGCCGGCCAGCGCGAGCTGGAGAAGTCGGGGCCGCTCCACATGGTCACGCTCGCGACAACACTGCACGCGGGGGCGGGAGGCATCGACATACCCGCCGGAGCATCAGTCCCGGCCCGCGAGCGTACCGTGACCGTCTACGACCAGGGCCGTCCCACCGGCGGCAGCGCGACAGTGGCGAACCAGGCCACGACCGTGACCGTCGGCGCCACCGTCAAGGGGTATGTCACCGACGGCGATCCCCGTACCAGCACGACCGGGTACGACTGGGCCAAGGGCTTGACCACCCAGACCGTCACCGACCCGGCCGGGCTCGACCTGGTCAGGACCACCGGCTACGACTCCCAGGGCCGTGTCGTCAACACCGCTCTGCCCAAGTCCGACGGCACCGACGCCGGCGCAACAATCACCACGTACTGGTCGGCGACCGGCACCGGCGCCTGCCAGGGCCGCCCGGAGTGGGCTGACCAGGTCTGTTCGGTCGGTCCGGCCGGTGCGATCACCGGTGGCGGCGCCAACCCCGCGCAACTGCCCACCAAGACCACGACGTACGACCGGTACGGCAACGTCACCGCGGCCACAGATACCGCGAACGGGAGCACACGCACACGCAGCAACACCTACGACACCGCCGGCCGGGCCACGATCAGCTCGGTCACCGGAGGCGTCGGCACCGCCGTACCCGACACCACGACCACGTATGACGCGGTCACCGGCAAGGTGGCCACCGTCAGCGCCGGCGGCCGTACCGTCACCCACATCTACGACGCGCTCGGCCGGTTGATCTCCTACGGCGACGGCTCCGGCAACACCGCCGTCACCTGGTACGACGACCTGGACCGGCCGACGAAGGTGACTGACTCGGCGCCGTCGACGACCACGTACGCCTACAACACCGGCATCGACCCACGGGGCCTGGAGACCTCGCGCACCGATTCCGTCGCGGGTACCTTCGCCGCCACCTATGACGCGGACGGGAATCCGGCCACCCAGTCCCTGCCCGGCGGCTACGCCCTGACCGTTACCCGGAACGAGACCGGCACGCCGACCGCTCGCACCTATACCCGCGTCAGCGACGGCACCCAGGTCACCCAGGACAGCACGACCAATACTGTCCAAGGCCAGCAAGCCATCCACACCTCCGACACCGGAGGGCAGGTTCTCACCTACGACGCTGCGGGCCGCTTGACCCACGTCGATGACACGCAGGCCGGCATCACCACCCACCGCACCTACACGTTCGACAGCAACACCAACCGCACCGGCCTGACCACCGCCGTCGACAACTCCGACGGCAGCGCAGGCACGCCCGTGACCACCGCCTACACCTACGACAGCGCCGACCGCCTGCAGACGCAGGGCGGAACCGGCGGCATCGTCTACGACGCCTTCGGCCGCACCACCACGCAGGCCGGCGGCGCCACCATGGGCTACTACACCGACAACCGCGTCCGTCAGCAGACCAGTGCCAACGGCACCAACCGCCAGACCTGGACCCTGGACGCCACCGAGCGATCCAGTTCCTCAACCACTGAGACCAACAACGCCGGCACCTGGACCCAGACGAAGAGCACGACCAACCACTACGGCGACGACACCGACAACCCGGACTGGACCGCCGAGGACGCCAGCGGCACCGTCACCCGAGACGTCCAAGGCGTCGGCGGAGGCCTCGATGCCACCACCACCGCCACCGGCGGCACGATCCTCCAGCTGACCAACCTGCACGGCGACATCACCGTCCAGCTCCCGCTGGACATCTCGAAGGCCCCTACCGCTCTGAGCTATAACGAATACGGAAAGCCGGAGGGCGCCACTCAGGCCGCACGATACGGCTGGCTCGGAGTCAACGAACGGTCGGCGGACTCACTGACCGGGGTACTCCTGATGGGCTTCCGTCTCTACGACCCGTCCACGGGCCGATTCCTGCAGACGGACCCCGTCCCCGGCGGCAGCGCGAATGCCTACGACTACGCCGGCGGTGACCCGGTGAACACATCCGATCCCTCCGGCGCCATGATCGACTGCGGAAACGGCCGGACGGGTTCCCAGTGCAACCTTCCGTGGAACTCCAACTGGAAGTACCTGTACAGGACGACAACCGTCGGCAAGTGGCAGAACAGTCCGGAGAACCACCTGCCTCAGCACGTAAAGTATTTCGTGCAGACCATCATGGGGATCTACTCCAGCGGCACCTATGTCTCCGGAATCTGGTTCCGGAACAAGTACAAGGTGAGCGTGTACTACCGATACCACAACGGTAGATACCAAACGAAGTACGCGAACTACTCGCTGTACCGCCAGCAAGGGAAGGTCACTTTCTGGTTCATCTTCTACGGGTACTTCAACGTCTATACTCCCTGGGTAGCTGCTTGGTAAACCGGTAAGTCTCGACAGGGTTGCGGGCGTCCAGGCGGCCCGCAACCCTGCTCGTGTGCACACACCGTGGGCCGGCGGCTCCAGGTGTCTGATGTGTGTGGTTGCGCCCAGGATCCGGATGCGCCGGGTGGAGTGCTCGATGACGGCGAAGACGTACAGGCGTGTACCGGTGAAGGTGCGGGTTTCGGAGAAGTCGCAGGCGAGCAGGGCGCCGGCCTGGCTGCGCAGGAAGTCTGCCCACGTGGTGTTCTGACGATCCGGCGCCGGTGGTACGCCGTGTTCCTTGAGGATTTCCCAGACGGTGGACGCGGTGACCTTGATACCCAGGGCCGCGGGCTCGCCGTGGATGCGCCGGTATCCCCAGGAGCTGTGCTCTCGGGCGAGGCGCAGGATCAGGGCGTGGATCGAGCGGACGGTGGGCGGGCGTTCTCGCCGTTTCGGTGCGCAGGTGGCGGCATGGCGCCGTTCGAGCAGGTTGCGGTGCCAGCGCATGATCGTGTCGGGGCGTGCCGGCAGTAGGAGTCGGCGCAGCTTGTCCATCGGTAGGAGGTGGAGCAGGCCGGCGAGGATCGCGCGGTCGGTGTCGGTGGAGGCGGGCTTGCCGACCTGGCGCTGCAGGACCAGCAGCTGGTGTCGGAGTGCAAGGATCTCGATGTCCTTGTCCCGATTGCTCACCGGCAGCAGGCGCAGGAAGGCGAGGGCGTTGGTCGCGGCGAGGTAGGCCAGACGCAGCAGCACAACAGATCATGATGCCTTCATGCCCCCCGCAGGCGAAGACATCGAGGGTGAGGAGCGGCACAGCCGGAGACCGGCGATCAAGACCGTGACCTGGCCGGATGACTTATCGGCACCCGCAAGCCCCGAAGGCCGCCTGAAACCAGAGAGTCCGGCCGCTACAAAACTCGGGGCAGCTCAGTTTGCCGCGTGCAGGTCTTCGTAGCCGGTCGCGCCCCGGCCGATAAGGTTCGGCGTGTCTATCCGCCCATGTCGGGCATCCGGAATCCGGTGGTAGCCGCCGATACCGAAGGAGATCTGATATGCACACGCTCGCCCGCTTCGTTGTCGCCCGCCGCTGGTGGGTGATCGGGGCCTGGGCGGTACTGGCGTTTGCGGGAGGGCTTGCTGCGCCCCGCGCGACCTCCGCGCTGAGCTACGATTTCGGGCTGCCCGGGCAGAAGGGATATGAGGCAAACCAGGACATCGTCCAGGAGTTCGGCTCCGGTGGCGACAACGCGCCGGTCCTGCTGGTACTGCACAGCGGAGGTCGGCGACTGGACGCCCAGGCTGCCGCCACGGTGGTGCGGGCGGTACGGGCACGGGTGGCGGGGCGCGTCAGCTCGTACGCACAGGAGCCGCGGTTGCTGTCGCGTGATGGGGATACCGGTGTCGTGATGGTCTACCCGACTCCATTGCCCGGCCAGGACCCTTATGCCAGGGCCCTTCCGGCGCTGAAGACGGCAGCGCAGGAGGCGAGTGCGGCTGCCGGGGTGTCGGTGACCGTCACCGGACAGGACGCGCTGAACGACTCCGGCGGTGGGGGAGGAGCCGGGGTCCTGGCAGAAACGCTGTTCGGCGGCATCGGGGCGTTGGTGGTGCTGGTGCTGGTCTTCGGGTCGTTCCTGGCGCTGATGCCGCTCGCGGTGGCGATCGGGTCGATTCTGACGACGTTTCTGATCGTCTGGGGCCTGACCGCCGTCACGGACGTGTCCTTCATCGTCCAGTACCTCCTGGCTCTTATCGGTCTCGGCGTCGCCATCGACTACGCGCTGCTGGTCGTCACCCGCTGGCGCGAGGAGCGCGGAAACGGGCTGGACAACGCCGCAGCCGTGGAGCGAGCCGTGGTCACCGCCGGACGCTCGGTGCTGTTCTCCGGGGTGACTGTCGCGGTCAGCCTGGCCGCCCTGATCGCGCTGCCGGTGCCGTTCCTGCGCAGCGTCGGCTTCACCGGTCTGCTGATCCCTGTCGTCAGCGTTATCGCCGCGTTGACCTTGCTGCCTGCGTTGCTGCTGGTGGCCGGACCTCGGCTGGCCTGGCCCAACCGCCGCACGGCGTCGCCCGATTCCCGGATGTGGCGGTGGATCGGCGAGAGAGTCGTACGGCACCGGTGGGCGGCCATTGTGGCCTCGACCGTCGTCCTGCTGGCGCTTGCCGCTCCGGTACTGGGCCTGAGCCTGGGGCAGCCGAGCAACGATTCACTGGCCTCGACGGGGGGCAGCGCGGCGGTCGCCGTGCACCAGGTCGAGCGCGCCGGGCTGGGCGCGGGCCTCACCACGCCCGTCGAGGTGCTCACCTCCGACGTGGCGCGGGTCCGGCGGGCGGTCGCTGGGATCGACGGAGTGTCGGGCGTACTGGCTCCGCCGTCTTGGGTCCGCGGGGACCGGTCCGTGGTCGACGTGTGGACGACCGGAGACGCCTCCAACGGGGCCGGCTCGACGGCTGCAGCCGACGTCCGGCGAGCGGTCCTGGGCACCGGCGCACGGGTCGGCGGAATTCCCGCACAGAACGCGGACTTCATCACGGCGGTCTACGGCAACGCGTGGTGGGTCGTGACGATCATCGTCGTCGTCACCTTCCTTCTGCTGGCCCGCGCTCTGCGGTCACTGGTGCTGCCGCTGAAGGCGCTCGTCCTCAACGTGCTGTCCATCGCGGCGGCGTACGGGGTGACGGTGCTGATCTGGCAGCACGGGGTCGGCACGAACCTGCTCTTCGGGCAGTCGGCTGCGAGGTCGGTCACCGTGTGGATCCCGATTGCGGTGTTCGCGTTCCTGTTCGGGCTGTCCATGGACTATGAGGTATTCCTGCTGAGCCGCATTCGCGAGGAGCGCGACCGGGGTCTGGAAACGGGCCGGGCGACGGTCGACGGCGTCGCACGTACCGGCCGTTTGATCACCTCCGCGGCCGTCATCCTCTTTTTGGCCTTCGTCTCGCTGTCCCGCGTGCCTGCCACCGACGTCAAGATTCTGGCGACCGCCCTGGCGCTGGGCATCCTCATCGATGCGACGCTCGTGCGCGGTATCCTCGCGCCCGCGCTGGTGGCGGCTCTGGGGCCGGCCAACTGGTGGCTGCCGCGAAGTCGGACTACCCGGAAGCAACCGGGGCACGGATGAGCCTCGTTCGGCCTCATCCGACCCGTCGCGGTCGGGGCAGAGGACGAGGGAGATTGCATACCGCACTCCTCAGCGGTGTCCTTGCCGAAAACCTCGTCCGTGCGGGTCAAGCGGCATGGTGGTGCTTGCGGAGGATGCCGCCGAGTCCGGATCCGTGGAGGGGCCCTGCTGTGTCTGAGTCTGTCATTACTCGTTCGGTGGCCGCAGGTGCCGGGTGTGTTTCGCGCCGGGGCATCTGGAGCCGTTGACGTGGCTGCTGCCGTTCTCCGTGGTCGATGAGGTTTTGGCGCGGACGGGCCGGGTGCAGCGGCGGGTGCGTGATCTGCCGGCCCGGGTGGTGGTCTGTCTGCTGGTCGCGCAGGGGTTGTGCGGGTCGGTGTCGCTGGGGGCGGTGTACCGGATGGCGGGTGCCGCGCTCGGTGGCGCGGGGTTGCCGGACCCGACCCGGCTGGGCCTGCGCGCGGCGCGGGTGCGGCTGGGGTCGCGTCCGCTGCAGTTGCTGTTGCGCGAGTTGTGCCGTCACCCGGCCGCGGTGCCGCAGCCATGGCGGGGCCTTGAGGTCTGCGCGGTCGACGGCACGGTCCTGGCCGTCCCGGACAGTGCGGCCACCCGGGCATGGCTGGGCAGGCACAAGCACCGCTACGGCACGGCGGGCTGCAGGTGATCGCCTTGGTCCACTGCTCCACCCGCACCCTGGCCGATGCGGTCTTCGGCCCGGTCTCAGGCCGGGAGTTCGTTCCGGCCCGGCGGCTGCTGCGCAGCCTGCACGCGGGAATGCCGGTCCTGCTCGACGCGGGGTTCGACGCGGCCGGGTTCCTGTCGGATCCGGTCGCCACCGGGGCCGACTTCACGGTGCGGCTGCCCCGCACCGCCCGCCTGCCGGCCCTTCAGCGCTACCCCGACGGCTCATGGCTGACGCTGCGGGCCGGCCGCGAAGCGGCAAGAAACGCCAAGCCGTCCCCACCGGCACCGCCCACATCACCGCAACCATCAACCACAACAGCCCAAACTCCCACCCCCACCAGCCCAAACTCCCACCCCCACCAGCCCAAACGCCAACTTGACGGCATTGGAGGTGCCCCCTGCTCCATGATCGCGTTCATGGGCGGGGAACTTCCCGTCGTGGTCACGGATCAGGAACTTCGCCCGGAAGCCGGCGTCCTGTGGGTCCATGACGAGGTTCTTCGCGGCTTGCGTCACCCACGACGCGGTCGGGTGGGCGGTGGTGCCGAGGATCCGGGTCCGGCGGCTGGCGTGCCCGATCACCGCGAAGAGTGAGAGTCGCGCCTCGGACAGGGTGACGGTCTCGAAGAAGTCGCAGGCCAGGAGGGCGTCGGCCTGTGAGCGCAGGAAGTCCGACCATGTGCTGGAGGCCCGCTCGGGCGCTGGATCGATGCCGGCGTCCTTGAGGATCTCCCAGATGGTGGATGCGGCGGTTTTCACGCCCGTGTTAGGGAGTTCGCTGTGGATGCGACGGTAGCCCCTGTTGGGGTTCTCCCGGGCGAGCCGTAGCACCTGGATCCGGATGGAGCGCAGGGTCCGCGGCCTTCCCGGGCGCCTGGGCCGGGATATGGCGGCGTGGGGCCGCAGCCGTTCCCGGGGCCCCGCCTGCCGGGAGGCGCCTTGCCCCGGAGCCTCACAGGCGAACGGATGTTTGAAGAAGGCGATCCGGTCCAGAAGGTGGTCGACGAGAGTGTGACAGCGCAAGGAGGAGTACAGCCGTGGGTATCATCGCGTGGATCATCATCGGGTTGCTGGCCGGGGCTATCGCCAAGGCGCTCATGCCGGGTCGTGACCCGGGTGGCGTCATCGTTACCATGCTCATCGGCGTGGCCGGCGGTCTGCTGGGCGGATGGCTCGGCAAGGTGATCTTCCATGTCCACTCGATCAACGGCTTCTTCCACCTGTCGACGTGGATCGCCGCGATCG
The DNA here is from genome assembly GCF_036227245.1 of Streptomyces sp. NBC_01477. Taxonomy (GTDB): domain Bacteria; phylum Actinomycetota; class Actinomycetes; order Streptomycetales; family Streptomycetaceae; genus Actinacidiphila. Next base: position 1,625,901 of record NZ_CP109445.1, on the reverse strand, counting down.
TCGGTTCCATGATCCTGCTGGCGATCTACCGCGTGCTCACCGGCCGCCGCGCCTGACCCGAGCTGTCTCACCAGTGGTGGTTCCGCACCCCCGGCACCCGGGGGTGCGGAACCACCACTGTGCGTGCCGGCCTTCGGCCTGGCACGCACAGCCCGGTCGGATGCCGTCTGGGCAGCACCAGGCGACTGTCCGGGGAGCACGCGCCCAAGCAGGCAAGAAGTGGACCGGCACGCTCACGCCCACAACCGATCCGGAAACGGCCACCGAATCACCTGATCGAATCAGGCGGAAGCCCGAGCGGCGACACCTTGGCCGCGCCGGCACCCTGCAGGGCAGGGACCGCCCAATGCTGCCGACTGCGCCGACCGCGATAAAGGCATTCGATACGGCCCGGGGGCCGCCGAACAGCCCCGCTCCCGGCCGCTGTGACAGTGCGACGGACCTGTTCGTGGGTGAACGTGGCGCCGCCGTCACCGTTGGCGGAGAGACTTGCGAAGCCCTCTCCCAGAGGGGTGACAATGCGGGCTGCGATGTCGTCGCAGTAGGTGGCGTCGACCCACCGGGAGTTCGGCAGTGCCTGCGTCACTCCGGGTGCGATGCCCCTCCGCCCCGGGTGATCATCGGCGATGCGGTCGCCTTCTTCGAACATGGCGAGGCCGACGTGCGCGGAGCGATCCCGCACGCCGCCGTCCACCGCTGGTACGAAGGCCATGCGCAGGGCGAGGACACCTGCCCCGGCTGTGACGTCCGGGGCCAGTTGCCAAAGGGCGCCGACCGCAGTTGAGCAGCGCCTACAAAAGCGAGGAGCGCCACCGCCGTGCTGGCGGCGCTCCTCGCCCTTGGCCGACACCACGCCCGGCCTGGCAGTCATGTCGGCGGCCGACTCTGATAACTCCGAATGAGATGGGGACACAGTGCCCCTGACTCTCGCCAGGGGCACGAAGGCCGCCCCTTGGGGGCGGCCTTCGCGAGGTGTCGTACGCGCGATCGCTGGGCGGGCGGAGGAGCGGTTCGCCACCGTTCCTTGGTGAGCGACCGGTTGGTCGTCGTCGGCACGGTCTTGCCCCGGTCCCGTCGCGCAGCCCGGGTTCAGAACAGTAGGTTGTAGGTGCTCCAACCCGTACCGATCGTGGACCTGGCCGCGAACGGGCCGCCCGTCGCGGTGCCCTTGCCCGCGTAGAGCCACAGCTTGCCCGAGGAGTCGCGGGCCACCAGGTCACCGGTGCCGTCGGCACGCAGCGCGGTCGTCGCGGCGATCGCGCTGTAGGTCTGCCATCCGGAACCGGCCTTGAACTTGGTGAAGAACGGTTTGGAGCCGCTGCCCGTGCCCTGGTACTGGTACAGGCCGCCCGAGGCGTCCCGGCCCAGCAGGTTGTACCGCGTGGTTCCGGGGTCGGCCGCCGCGCCGGCGGTCTGCTTGACGTCACTGGCGCGCGGCTGCCAGGTCGATGTTGGCGTCAAGAACAACGGCACCAGCCATCAGCGGCTGGAAGGTCGGCCTGACGCTGGCCTCGGGCCAGAGCATCAACAACCTGTGGAACGGTAACGCGACCAGCCGCGCGCTGACCGTCTCCAACGCCGCTTACAACGGCGCCGTCCCGGCCGGCGGCAGCGCCAGCTTCGGTTTCGTGGCCAACGCGACCTCGGCCACGCCCCCTTCCAGCCTCACTTGCACCTCCTCCTGGCCCCGCCCCAGCACCCCCGACGGACTCGCCGCCCCGCCCCGCCAGTTGTGGCGCGGGGCGGCGAGCAGAGCAGCGCTCACAGTGCCGACGTGCGAGTCAGCTCACGTCGAAGGAGTAGTATCTCGTGGCGAGTTGGATGCCGTCCGCGGTGGTGGCGTCGACGGTCAGGTAGGCGAAGCCGCTCTCCGTGGGGGTCCAGGTAACCTGAGCGGCGTGGCCGAGCCCGGCCTCGACCGTGACGGGCTCGCCCCAGTTGAAGGAATACGTGTAGCTCACGACGTGGGGGACCTTCGGGGTGAGGGTGAACGTCCCCGGGACGCCCACCCCGCCGCTCGTCTCGTCCTCGGCGTAGACGTCCGAGGTCACGGTGGTCTCGGTGTTGTACTCGGAGCTCCACTCGGCGGTGTCGCTGACCCATCCGTTGGCGCTGGTGCTGGTCACGTGCAGGACCTCGCCGTAGGCGCCGTCCAGCTTGAGCGTGAACTTGCCGCTGCCGTCGGCGTCCGCCGGCACCTGGCGGGTCTGGTCCTGCTGCGCGCCCAGGGTCCGCACGGTGTAGCTCACGACCGGGCTCTTGGCCTGGAGTGCGGCGTCGGGCGCGAAGCGGAAGGTCGCGGGCTGGTCGAAGCGCGGGTCCGTCGGCGGAGTCACGGTCGGCGGACCCGTCGGGGCGCTGAAGCTGTACGTGGCCTCGTCGTACGACCGGTTACCGGTCCGGTCCAGGCTCACAACGTGGAGAGTGAGCGGGCCCCCGCCGCCCGGCGGGATCAGGCTCACCGTGGCGGAGCCGCCCAGGCTGTCCGCGCGCACGTAGTACTTGGTGTCCGCGTATCGGTCCTTCGGCTGCGGGATCGCGTGCTCGCCGATGCTCACCACGTACACGGGCAGCGGGTCCATCCAGGCGAACTCGAAGCCCTCGACGTCGTTCACGCCGTTGGCGTCGAAGGTGAACCGGACCGGGTCGCCGCCTTCGGTCACCTGGTTCTGCGGGTAGTTGGCGGAAGTGACGGTCGGAGTCGTGGACGGCCTGGTGTTGTCGACGGCGAAGTAGCACGGCGCCGACCACTCCGAGGCGACGGTGCCCACCACCGTCTGCGCCTGCCAGGCGTAGACCTGCCCGTCGGCCAGTTTGCCGGCCGGCGCGGTGACCCACCCCTCGTTTCCCGGAACGGCGACTGCGTAGCTGAGGCTGGTGATCTGCGCCGGATCGGCCACCGGCCAGAGCTGGAACTGCTCGCTGGGCAGCGTCCACCCGTCGCCGCCGACGACCCCCGTGACCCCTTCCAGTTGGACGCCCGAGCCCGCCCAGACGTACGTGGGCGCGGCCTCGTCGTGCGAGCAGGCGGCGTAGCCGTTGAAGAGATCGGTCGGCGTCGTCGGCGTCTCCCCGGTCGCCATCGCCTGCGGGGCCGCAAGCAACGCCAGCCCCAGGGCTCCCACCGCTGCCAAGGCGGCACGCGCGCGTACGCGCAAGGACAATCGCATGTGTTTCCCCTCCCCTTTGGTGCCCGCCGCGGCACACGACCGTGCACCGACCCGCGGGCCACCACACATGTTAGGGGCGAAAGTTACCTGCTCACAGCGTATAACTGATCGTTTCCCCGCACCGGGGGGAAGGCTTCGTCGTTCAGCGGGTCTCTCCGACTCGACGGCAGTTCAGGTGATCTGCATGGCTGTGGAGTTCGTTACGTGAGGCGGGACGGAGGCAGGCACGACCTCCGAGTGATCATGAGGTGTCGAGTCCCTGATCACCGCAACGGAAGACCGTGCCTGCCCGCTCATCATCGTCCATCCCTGCCGGCCTGAGCCAACTCACCGACGCCCGCCCCGCTGTGCCCGGGGAACACCCGCATCTGCTTGACTGCTTCGTGACGGTGCCCGATCCACGCCGGGCCAAGGGCCGCCGCCATCCCCTCTCCTTCGTCCTCGTCCTCGTCCTCGCCGCGTGCGCGGTGCTGGCCAGCGCGAAATCGCTCACGGCGATTGCTGAATGGGCGGCCGACACACCGGCCGCCGTGCTCAGCGCGCTCGGCGGCCCGAACCGCGAACCCACCGGCCCCAGCGCTCCGGCTGAGGCCTCCGTGCGCCGAGTCCTGCAGCGCGCCGACGGCGACGCCCTTGAGGCGGCAGTCGGCGCCAGGCTCGCCGCCCGCGACCCAGGCCCCCCGCCTGCCGACCAGGACGCGGACCAGCAGTCCTGTCGCTCACTGGCCGTGGACGGCAAGACAGTCCGCGGTGCCCGCCGCACCGCTGGCACCCAGGTCCACCTGCTCGCCGCGATGACCGGCACCGGTCTGGTCACCGCCCAGCGCGAGGTCGACTCGAAGACCAACGAGATCACCGTCTTCAAGCCGATGCTCGCCGAACTGGCCCGTCAGACACGGCCACCAGGACCGACCCACCTCATTGTGTTAGCCGTTGTTACCGCGGTCCACGGGGCTCGGACCTGTGTGTTCGCCCCCTTTTTTGGCCTGCACGTGGGCGGTGACGAGGACGACTCTGCTGACGTCGACGAGGCCGGCGTCGTCGAGTCGGTGCAGCACAGCCGGAGACGGCCCCAGACGCCGGCTCTCGACCAGATCAGGACCCGCTGGGACACGATCGCCGACACCCTGTACGGCGCGGTCGCCACCAACACGTTCAAGAACGACCACAACCTGGTGGTCCTGGCCGTCACCGCGGAAGCCGAGGTCCGCGAGATCCTCAAGGGCCTGCGCTACGCGAACCGGCGCCTCGCCGCGCACGACAAGGGTGACCCCGCCCGGATCAATGCCTGGATCCTCGCCGTCGGGAACGTGGCGACCGCTCCCCGCTGGCAGCAAGCCGTCCAACCTGCCGTGCGCGCCCACGCCCGCCTGGTGGTCCTCCGCGCCATGTGACTCCCGTACGACGGGCGTACGCGGAGGCATCCTCCCGCCCCCACGTACGCCCGTCCCCGCAACACACCTCGCTGATCGGGTCTGCCCAGCGACTGGTGTAACTGGGTTTGTGTGGGTTAGCGGCGGCCTATGGAGAGTCGGCCGTCGAAGACGATGTCGAAGGCCTGGAGTGCGGGCTTCCATCGCATGGTCCAGCGTTTGCGTCCCTGCCCGGTGGGGTCCAGGCTCATGACGGCCATGTAGACGCACTTCAGCGCGGCGGCCTCGTTGGGGAAGTGCCCGCGGGCGCGGACGGCCTTGCGTATGCGGGCGTTGACCGACTCGATCGCGTTGGTGGTGCAGACGACCCGGCGGATCTCGGCGTCGAACTGGAGGAAGGGCACGAACTCGGCCCAGGCGTTCGGCCAGAGCCGCACGATCGCGGGGTATGTAGTGCCCCATTCCTCCTGGAACTCCAGGAACCGCTCTTCGGCCGCGTCGGCGGTGGGTGCGGTGTAGATCGGCTTGAGCGCTCGGGAGATCTTGTCCCAGTCCTGGCGGGCCGCGTAACGGAACGACGCCCGCATGAGGTGAACGACGCAGGTTTGCGTGAAATCCTGCGGCCAGACCGTCCCGATCGCGTCGGGCAGGCCTTTCAGTCCGTCGCAGACGACCATGCACACGTCCTCGACACCGCGGTTGCGGATCTCGGTCAGTACCTGGAGCCAGTACTTGGCGCCCTCGCCGCCGTCGCCGGCCCACAGGCCGAGGATGTCGCGGGTGCCGTCGACGGTGACCGCGAGGGCACCGTATACCGGCCGGTTGGCGACCTGCCCGTCTCGCACCTTCACATGGATGCAGTCGATGAAGACGACCGGGTAGACCGGGTCGAGGGGGCGGTTCTGCCATTCGGCCATGCCGTCCATGACCTTGTCGGTAATCGTCGAGATCGTCGACTTGGACACGCTGGCCCCGTAGACCCCGGCAAGGTGCGCTGATATGTCGCCGTGGGTCAGGCCCCGGGCGGACAGGGACAGCACCATCTCGTCGACACCGGTCAGCCGACGCTGCCGCTTTTTGACGATCTGTGGCTTGAAGCTGCCCTCCCGGTCGCGGGGCACCTCGATCTCAACTGGTCCAACGTCGGTCAGCACGGTCTTGGACCGGATCCCGTTGCGGCTGTTGCCGCTGCCAGCGCCGGCCGGGTCGTGTTTCTCGTAGCCGAGGTGGTCGGTGATCTCGCCCTCCAGGGCGGACTCCAACACCCGCTTGGTCAGCTGCTGCAGCAGCCCGCCCTCACCGGTCAACTGCAACCCGCCGGCGCGGGCCCGGTCGACCAGCCGCCCGATCAACTGCTCGTCCAGCACATCCGCCAGCAGCTCGACAGGGCGCACATCCTCAGCCGCCTCAACAGAGGCGATCACGTCGCTCATCAGGTGCTTCCTTGATCAGGAGATACACCGGTCACCGTACAGACCCGCGCCAGGCATGGCACCCTCGCACATTTCGCCCTGCCCCGGCGGAAGGGATATCGGCAGGAGTAGGTCAGGTCCAGCCCGTGAGGTCGTCGACGAAATCAGAGTACGAGCGGTTGCTGCCGCGCGGGGACGGGACGAGCCGGTACTTCAGCGCCTCGCGGGCGACTGCGGGGCCGTCGCTCTCCCGGAAGACCGGCAGGCCCAGTCCCCGCTTGAGTTCCTCCTTGGCGTCCTTGACGCGGCCGGTGTCCTTGTCGAGTAGACGGCCGGGAACCTTCCAGCGCGGACGGACATGGGGGAAGGCATCCGGGAAGAGCAGCAGCCAGCCCTCGCTCTCCCACGCCGCGAGCGCGAGCGCCGTCCGAAACTCCACGCTTTGACCGGTGAGTTCGGCGACGAGTGTCCTGCGAATCTGGTCGTATTGGGCGTCGGCGTAGCCGTCCAGATCCTCATGGACGACGAAGCCGAGCAACTCGGCGCGCTGCTGGCGTGCCTTGGCTCGTGCCTTGCCGACCAGCGCTTTCACGGCGGCAGCCAGGTCCGGGCCGGACTTCCTGCGCAGCCGTACCGGGTCGTTGATGCGAACTAGCTTGGTCGCCGCGCCGAGGTCGGGTCGGTGGGCACGTATGAGCGCGGCCAGGATCTCGCAGTCGTTCTGATCCTCACCGGCCAGCACGATGACGCGCCGTTCCTGCGCCCCGGACACGCGCCCGCCACCCTGACGCCCCTTCGGGGTCACAGCTCGCCCCCGGTGAGGTCGCCACCCAGCACCCCGGAGAACCACAGTTCACCTAGCGGCTGTTCACCGGATTCCTCGATAATGTCCTTCACCTCGTCGACTGTGAGAGCAGGGATGATTGACGCGCCGTCGTCGTCGCGGTCGCACACGACGAACTCCTCCGGATTCAGCCGGTTGACGAGCGCGGGCGAGTGGGTGGCGACGATAAACTGCGTCCGTTCGGCGGCCTCCCGCAGGCGCTGCACGATGAGTTCCAGGGCCTGCGGGTGCAGCCCGTGGTCGATCTCCTCGATGCAGGTGAACGCCGGAGGGTTGGGGTCGTAGAGCAGGGCAAGCAGCCCGAGCAGCCGGACCGTCCCGTAAGAGGCGTCGGCGAGGGGCGTCAGGCGGCGCAGGCCGCGCTCGTGCAGAACGACGGTCAGCTGGTCCGTCGCCCCGCCGACCTCCTCGAACTCAATGTTCTCCAACTGCGGTAGGACCGTGCGGGCGTCGGCGACCAGATCGTCCCAGATATCCTCGCGGCCGCTGAGGTGAATCAGGAACCCAGCCAGGTTCTCGGCGTGCGGTGAGAGGGTGGCGAAGTCCGCACCGCGCAGGCGGGTCGGCTGCCGGGCCGCCGCGACGTCGACGTCGAAAACCCGGAACGACGATAGTCGGTCGGCGACCCTCGTCACCTCGTCGCCGCCGTCGGAGGGACCGAGCCGCGGAAGCGTGGACAGGCCGCTGCTCAGCCTTCGGATGCCGAAGCTGCCGCTGTCCTTGCTCTGGCCCGCCCGAACGTCGAGGATGCGGGCCTCCTCGCCCGAAATGGTGATACGCCGACCGCGTCCCTGCCTGCGCTTGAACGCGAAACTCTCTTCGCGGGACAGGGCGAAATAAGGCGACCGATCACCGCTGCTCTTCGACCGGAGGGAACGGCGCCGGATGGTGAGGGCGTACTCGTCCGGCGCGTTGCGGGTGGAGTTGGTCGTCCAGGTCGCCTTGAGGTGGATGCGCATCGAGGTCGGCGGCTTGGTTCCGCCCCAAAAGGCCACCTCGTCGAACCCACCGCGCGCGTCGAGCGCCGGCTGGAGATCGGTGCGGATGATGTCGGCAAGGAAGTCGAACACCTTCAGCACATTGGACTTGCCTGCCCCGTTCGGGCCCACCAACACTGTGAGCGGACCGAGTGGGACGGTCACGTCGCGCAGACTTCGGAAGTTCTCGACGTGCAGTTCGAGGAGGCGACCAGGCATGAGACGAAACCTATCGGGTCGGTGATCGCGGCGCGGGGATCGGACCGGATACGTCGCCGCTGCCACTCGGCGCTCCGCCCCGTTCGAGCAAGACTCGAACAGGGCGAGGTTAAGACGTCTTCTCAATTGGTGCTTTGACGGTCGGCTTCCCACGCGAGTTGTGGACAGCATCCGGAAGGCTCGGCGGCACGGCAGGCCCTCGGCCGGTCCCGGGGTGGCCTGACCAGAAAGGTCCACCTGGCGGTTGATGGCCGCGGCCTGCCGCTGTCGCTCGTGCTCACGCCCGGCAACGTCAACGACTCCACCATGTTCGAAGCGGTACTGGACGCCGTCCGTGTCCCGCGCCCCGGGCGGGGAAGGCCACGCACCCGCCCGGACCGGGTCCTGGCGGACAAGGCGTATTCGTCCCGGGCGATCCGCGCCTGGTGCAGGCGTCATGGCATCGCCGTTACGGTCCCTGAACGCTCTGACCAGGTCGCCAACCGGCTCCGCCGGGCCTCCCGAGGCGGCCGGCCTCCCGTCTTCGACGCGGACGCGTACAAGCACCGCAACGTCGTCGAGAGGTGCCCAACCGGCTCAAGCAGTTCCGCGCGGTGGCGACCCGCTTCGACAAGCTCGCGGACCGCTACCAGGCCGGACTCCGCCTCGCCTCGCTGATCCTCTGGCTCCGCGAGCCCGCGTCGGCACGCGTTCAGCGCGCGGGTGGCAGCACGGCGAGCACACCCGATGGGATCCCCAGCTGACCCAATCGGGACAGGAGCGCTGCTTCCTGTTCCTGCGTGACCTCAATCCACAGGGCCGTTCCCGAGTCGCTGGCGCTGAAGACCAGCCGGCCGTCCCGCCAGCCTTCGGCGTGGATTGTGTAGGGAGCCAAGTCCGACAGCACCCTGAAGTGCCCGTCGTCTCGGACATCAAGGTCGATCCCCATCCCAGGATCGGAGCGCCTGGACCGGGTACCGCTCACGACCTCCTGCCGAGCCAGCGATAGCGCACGCTCATACGAGTGCAGGACTTCGACCGGCCAGAGGTCACCGCTATAGGCGTCGATGTGGGCTGCGTCGATGCTCGAACGCAGCACATGAAGCGCTTCGCGATGAACACGCGCAACGTCCGCAGGGCGAAACCCGTCCACGAGTACGAGCTCACGGACCCGGACACCATCCTGCCTGATCACATGCTGGATCCTCCCACCGGCAGCCAGCCCACTCCGCAGAGAAAGCCGCCACAACCTGGTCATTGTCAGACACGACCTCGTCCAGGGCGAGTTCATGCTGCCTGGACCTGGAGTCGGGTATGCGCCGGGTGTCGACCCGGTCCGCATATCGGCGGCTCCAGTCCGAGACGACCAGGACCTGGACGCAGTCGGGGGCCGCCGCGGACAGGGCGTTGAGCGCGGCGCGGACCGACTCACCGACCGGTTCGAGACGGTTCAGCTCGCGGGCGGCCGAGACGATGTGGGTGGAGTCGGTGCGCTGCCGACCGCCCTCTTCGACCAGGCCGAGTTCGCGCAGCCGGTCCAGGAGAAGGTCCAGCACCCTCGCCTCCAACTGGTGCCCGACCACGCGGGTGCGGATTTCCGACAGGACCGTGCGGTCGAAGCCGGGTCATCCAGCCGCAAGCCGAGGGCGTACTTCCAGGCGAGGTTCTCACGGGCCTCGTCAGCGGCTTGCGGGTCGGTCAGGTTCGCTGCCTTTTGCAGCACGGTGACCAGCGCGCGCCGCCCCGGCGACCAGCCCGGCCTGCCCCGCCGCTCGAACGCATCGGCGAACTGCTCGTCGCAGAACAGTTCCCCGGGCTGGTCGCGGACCCGCACGGCCGGCGGAGCCTCGCGCTTTCCCCGGTACATCGCCCGAATCGCTCCAGCGATCTGCGGGTCCGGCTCCGGGCCAGGGCCGCGGCTGCACCGACACGGCAAACTCCGATCCCCGGGACAACGGCGAGACCACCGCAACTCCATGATCCACTACCGCGCCCGGACATCATCGCCCCACCCCGACCAGGGCTACAGGCCGTTGCTGTCCAGGATCTGCATCAGCTTCGGCTTGCGCTTGAGCTCGGTGCGCAGCGCGGCGGCGCGGCGGGCGTACTCTTCGGAAGTGCCAAGCCGTTCATGGCAGGCGCGGATACTGCGCAGCAGCCGGGCGATCTCCTGGTACGTCCGGTCGCCGGTCGACTGCTTCAGCGGTTCGAGCAGCCGCAGATAGACATCGAGCGCGTCGGCGGGGCGGTGGTCGCGTACACGGTCGGCCAGTGTGAGGAGCCGGCGGTCGTCGGCGCGCCCGGCGGCGGCCTCCCAGGCGGCGTCGACGTCGCCCTCGTCGAGCAGGACGTCGATGAGCGTACGGTCGGCCTCCCCGAGCCGGGAGCCGGAGCCGCCGCGGTCCGCGTCCGCACGCAGCAGCTCCAGCGCGGCCTCGCGTTCGGTCTCCCAGCGGTCGCAGGCCCGAGCGGCCGACCGCAGCGCCCGGTAGGTCCGCAGTGTGGCGTGTGCCCGGAAGCGTTCGCGCCGCGTGGCGAGGGCGTCGTCCGGCCGCCCGGCCCGTGCGTAACGGGCGCAGACCCATTCCACGAGCCCGTCGTCGATGTCGCGTCGCTTCGCGGCGGCCCGCAGACCGCGCTCGGCCCACTCCAGTGCGTCTCCGGCGCGCCCGGCCTCGTCCAGTTCCTGTGCGATTCGCAGATGGGTGGCGCCGTCAGGGGCGGGAGCGGCGGCGTAGGCGGCGACCAGCGCGTCCACATCGCCCTGGGCTTTGAGCAGCCGCTCCCTGAGACGTGCCGCCTTGTCGGTGGGTTCCTCCCGCCATGCTTCGGTGGCCAGGCCGACGGCCTGGGCCAAGCCGGCCGGACCGAGGATGTCGCGGTAGTCGGCCGGGTCGGCCGGGCTGATGCTCGCGACCGGGCCCAGCAGATGCCCGACGAGCCAGCGCGCGGTCGGCTCAGGAGCCGGACGGGCCGTGCGGCACGCCTGCCGGTGCACCACCACCAGGTCGTGCACCGGCGCGAACAGCTCGTCCGGCTCGTCCGCCAGCTCGTAGACCTTGCCGAGCCGCCACAGCGCCCACCGCGCCCCGTCCACCGCCTCGGCTGCCCGCCCCGCCGCGATCAGCGCGCGCAGGACCAGCGCGGCCTCGGTCACCTGCCGGACGTAAGCGTCGGTCTCGTCGGAGTCGGCGTACCCGTCGCGGGCGAACGCACCTGCGTTGAGGAGCCCTTTGACCCGGTCACGGGCGGCCGTACGGTCGGCCCCTGCGACTTCGGCCCGCACCAGCAGGCGGCCGTGCAGCTCGGGGGCGGCAGCCGCCTCCTCGCTCAGCAACGCGAGCAACGCGTCCCGGTCCAGCGATTGCAGCCAGGGTTTCACCACGTCCTCGACCTCGCGAGCGGGCCACGCTACGGCCGATCGAGGTGCCGGGACCGTCTCGGCGAACTCCTGCGGTGCGGCCGGTTCGGCGTGCCGCAAGGTCGCCAGGCCCACCGCGACGCAGTGCTTGCAGAAATGGCCCTCGGCGCCGTATGGGCAGTCGCACGACCCTTTGACCCCCGCCTGCCCCGTGACGACGAGTGTGACGCGGTACGTCTCCCGGCCCGGCACGACGGCGCGTATCGTGTCCCCGCCGATCTCCAAGCCGCTCACCGCGCCGACGTACTCCTCGCCGTAAACGAAGGACGTCGACCCAGCAGCGGCCCTCAAGTCGCTCTCGCCAAAGCCAGGTTGGCTGCCTACTCTCCGCGCCACCGGTCCATTGAAACCGATTCTGCCCCTGCTGGAGCAGTTCGCGGCTGATTGCTGACGGTCACTGCGGGTGCCGATTAATCATCCGGCCTGGTCAAGCGGCATGGTGGTGTTCGTGGAGGGTTCCGCCGGGTCGGTCTTGGCGGCGGTGTCCTTGCCGAAAACCTCGACCGTTCAGGTCACACGGCATGTTGCTACTCGTGGAGGCGGCCGCGTGTCCGTATGCCGAGGCGGGCGATCTGTCCTGGAAGGCTGATCGGCGGTGGCACCGACCGTAGTGGGCGATGTCTTGCGCGCGGACGCCGGAGACCTCGCCGATACGGGCGGCGGTGAACCGCAGGCCGGCCAATGGGTACTGGCACGCGCCGGACGGCTCCGCGCGGGGGAACCGCTCGGCTCCGGTGCAGGGGCCGTTCGGCCCACGACGGGCGCGCCGCGCCGGCCGGACGATGGGGACATGGATGGCGCGGCCGGGGCGAGTGGTGCCGACGGGCGCCTCAGCAGATGACGGAGAAGACCATGACGACGAAGCTGATGACGATGACCGGCCGGCTGGCCGCCCTTCCCGATGAGCACCGAGACCCGTTCATGGCCCTGGCCCGCGAGGTGCAATTCTCCGCCGGCCGGCGGCTCTTCGAGGAAAAGGGCAGGGCCGACCGGTTCTGGATCATCCGCGACGGCGACGTGGCGCTGGAGCTTCACGTCCCCGGCCGCCCGGCCGCTGCCATCGAAACGCTCGGACAGGGCTCCCTGCTCGGCTGGTCCTGGCTCTTCCCGCCGTCCCACTGGAGCATGTCGGCCCAGGCGCTCACCGACGTGCGGGCCTACGAGTTCGACGCGGACGCGGTACGGAGGCTGTGCCGGGAGAACCCGGAGTTCGGCTACGTCTTCGTGCTCGCCTGCGCCGAGGTCATCGGCCACCGGCTGGAGGACGCCCGCACCCGCCTGCTCGACCTGTACGGGCCGTACGGCAGCGCCCTGCCCCGCTGAACGACTCCGCACGAACCGCCCCCTGGCGCTGGCGGGATCGCCGGCATGGCCGTCGCCCTCGCCACCGCCGCCTGGGCGTTCTCCTACCGTCACGGGACCGGGACCAGCGCCACGATCCCCGACTCACAGGCTGTGGTCGCGCTGGTCGCGGCGCATCTGTTCGTGCTGTGCTTCGCGTTCTCCTGGGGCGTGGTCGTCTGGGTGCTGCTGGGTGAGATGTTCCCCAACAAGGTCCGCGCCCTGGCCCTGTCGGTGGCCGCGTCCGCCCAATGGCTGGCCAACTGGGTCATCACCGTCAGCTTCCCGACTCTCTCGGACTGGAACCTCTCCCTCACCTACGCCGTCTACGCGTGCTTCGCCCTGATCTCCATCGCCTTCGTCTACTTCTTCGTCAAGGAGACGAAGGGCCGCACCCTGGAATCAATGGGCTGAGCACCCGCCCGCTTCGCGAGCCCCGCGATCCTTGCGCGCCCCGGCCGATCATCGGCCGGGGCGCGCTGTCGCACGAGGCGGGGCCCGGTTCAGCGGCGCGCGGGGAACCGGTGCGGCCATTTGCGGCACTCTGATTCCGTGGGGCTGAAGAAATCCGACCCCGTGCCTCAGGCCCGGAGCCCGTCGGGGCTGAGCCGGGCGCGACCGGAGGCCGGGCCGCCAACTGCGGCCGGGCGCAGGCGACGACTGACCTCGGCGGGACGCTCGCGCAGCCGTCCCGCCCATCGTAGATCCAGGCGGAGTTGTCGCGCTGGAAGAGGGTGTTCGGCAGGGGCGCCAGCACGAAGTCGTCCGGGCCGAGGCTCTGCCAGCGCAGGCTGCGTACCTGGAGCGGCGACAGGTCGGTACGGGTCACGCCGCCGATGAGCAGTTCCGCCAGCGTCCCGGGGTCGGCGTCGTCCGCGAGTGCCCGCAAGGGGCCGGCCAGGGTGGGCCCGACCTGCTCTGCGGTGCAGACCCGGTCCAGCACGAAGGCACGGGCCTCAGGGAGTGCCAGCGTCTCCGCGAGCAGGACGTCGAAGTGCCGCACGGTGACGGAGCGGTCGCGCAGCGCCTGGACGAACACATCGTGCTCCTCGCGGGCCCTGGCGGCCCACAGCACGTCGTCGAACAACAGGGCGTCGCAGTTTCCGGGTGTCAGGCGGCTGAGTTCCAGCCCCGGGCGGTGGACGACTGCTTCGCGAAGACGGCCCACCTCGGAGTGGACTCCCCAGGCGCGGGGCTCGGTGATCGCCTCGGTCGATCGCATGACTGATCGGTCGTCGGTGGTGGCAGGCGGGGTCGGTCGCGTCATGACGGGATCTCTCCGGTGTCGGTGGTACGGGCGGTGGGTGCCGGGGTGAGCCGACTGCCGGCCGGGGTCTCGGCGGCGGGGAGAAGATCGACCGCGCTGTCGTAGGGGACGACGAGGCTCTCGCCGTACTCGCCCCGTCCCGTCTTCAGCCAGATGTAGACGGGCAGGCCCAGCAGGATGCAGAACAGGCCGTAGCAGACGGCCTGGTATCCGCTGCCGGCCAGCGACCAGAAGGAGAAGACCAGGGCGACCGCGGATACGCCGCAGTCGCGGACCAGGTGCTGCCAGTGGGTCCGCCGGCCGCGGGTGAGCAGCCAGTACAGCTGCGCGGCGGCGCTGAACAGGTACGGGATGACGGCTGTGACCACGGAGAGCAGGACGAGCGTGGTGAAGACCTTCTCGAAGCGCGTGTAGCTGACCACGGTCAGGACCGAGGCGAGGAAGGTCGAGCTGAGGATGCCGAACGCGGGTATCCCGCGCCGGCTGCGGGCGAACACCGCCGGGAACAGCCGGTCCTTCGCGGCGGCCATCGGCATCTCGCCGACGGCCAGCGTCCAGCCGATCAGGGCGCCCAGGCCGGAGACGATCGCCGCGACGGCGACGGTCTGGCCGGCCCAGCTGCCGCCGAAGATGGCGTCGGCCGAATCGGTGAACGGCGCCGTGGACTTCTGCAGGGCGGCCCGAAGTTGTGCGCCTTGATGAACAGCAGCCCGACGGTTGCCATGAACAGCAGAGGGATGAATTTCAGCACGGTCGTGATGTTCTGGGTGATGGCGATGTTCCGCACACCGGAGAGATTGATGACCGCGGGTATCCACAGACCCGCCATGGCGATCACGACGGACCAGAGCTTGGCGTGCCCGGTGTTCCAGAAGACCTCGACGTACCCGACCCACGCGACGACGATCGCGGCGTTGCCGGCCCAGGCGGTGATCCAGTACGACCAGCGTTGAGGAAACCGCCGAAGTCGCCGAAGGCGTCCCTGGCGTAGACGTAGGGGCCACCGGAGCCCGGCACCCTCTTCGACAGCGACCCGAACGTGAACGCCAGCGCCAGGGCGCCAACGGTGACCAGGACGAACGCCACCAGGCTGATCGGGCCGTACGGCGCCAGCGCGCTCGGCAACGCGAACACCCCGGTGCCGATGACCGATCCGATGACCAGCGCGGTGGCCGTCGGCAGTCCGAACCGCCGCTGCTTCGCGGCCGTCTCTGATGTCGAGGTCTGTTCGGGCGCCTCGTTATTGACCTGCGTACTCAATTGAGGTCTTCAGCCCGGGCGAACGCGTCCCGACCAGTCGGCCGAACCTGAACAGGACGCCCTTTTCATACTGCTTGACCACCTTGACTGCCATGGCGATGGCCACGATGCCGAGAACGGCCACGATGACGAGAAGGAAAATCAGAAGTGCCATGGTGTTGCTCCCTGGAAGTGAGGAGCGCACAGTTCCTGTGCGATATCCCGGGATGACCTGTCATGAACTCAGCCAATCGGGCAAGCGGGCAATGCGTCAGCATCCGGCGGACGCCCGAGCGACCGCCCGGCGACGAGGTCGCACGCGATCCTGATATACGTCTCCTCCGGCGGGTTCGCCCCCCAGGAGCGCACGTCCAACGCGCGCAGCCTTCTGCGCTCAACGGGGTCCGTCACCAGTTCGGCCCGACCGGTGACGACCACACTCCATCCGCTGCGGGCGTCCTCGTCGAAGCAGTCCGCCTCGAAAGAGACTATTGCGTCATCGACTTTGACGGCCATGTGAGAGGTCTTGGAGGTGCGGACGACAATGGCGGAATCATGGTCCAGGACATACCTGACCGGCAGGACGGCGGGCAGGGCATGGTGCGTGAAGACGATACGTCCGATGGAGGCCGTCGCCAGCAGCCTCAGACATTCCCGATCACCCAACTCCCGGAATCCGTCGTGGTAGTCCATACGGCAATACTCATCGCCTCGGATCGCTCCCGGTAGGGCCGCTCGGTCCCTTCTCCCGGGCTTGACGGCCCGTTCGTCGGAACGGAAATCCCCAGCGGGGTGGTCGCACATCCGATGCAGCGGGGTAGATCGGCCTTAGCCGTGCCGGCGGTCCCGCACCATCGTGGAGGCATGAAGATCCAGGAGACCAACGCGACTGACTTTGCTGGAGTACGGCCGATCGTCGTAGGGGTGAGCGGATCCCGTGCGTCTCTTGCTGCTCTGCGCTGGGCCGCGGCCGAAGCAGCGGCACTCAAGGTCCCCGTGGTGACGGTTCGCCTCATCGGGCCGCGCGCCACGGCGGACTCCGTACCGTGGCGGCCTCGGAGGCGGCCCTCGCCGGCTGACCGTCCCGAGCCGGATTCCGCCAATGGCCGGCGGAATCCGGCTCGGGACGCTCTTCCAGGTTCAGCGGATCGCTGCAGGTGGCCTCAGTCGTGCGGGACGACGGTGACGGGGGTCTTCGCGTGGTGCATTGCCGCGTGGGTCACGGAGCCGATGTGCGAGCCGATCGACGATCCGCGGGTGCGGCGGCCGACGACCAGCAGTGAGGCGTCGGAGGCCGCCTCGACCAGAACGGGGGCGGCGCCGCCCATCCGGACGTCGGTGATCACCGCGACGTCGGGGAACCTTCTCCCGCCAGGGCAGCAGCGTCTGCGTCAGCGTGTCCGCCACGGTAGCGAAGGCGCAGCGCGGCAGAAGCCTCGCGCGGGATGGCCTCGGCCCAGTGGCGCGTCTCGTCGGGGTCCGCGAGGGATCCCCGGGTGTCGTAGTTGTAGGGCTGCCACTCCCAGGCGTGGATCAGGCGGAGCGGCAGCCTGCGGCTGACGGCTTCGCGGGCGGCCCAGCCAGCGGCGGACAGGCTTTCGGGCGAACCGTCCAGACCTGCGACGACGGTACGGACCATGGTGACGGCCTCCTTCAGGTGTCTCCCTTCCAGCGTCGCCCACATCGGCTCTCCGCGGGAGGGGCCACCCGTCGCCCTCCCGCAGGGCCGACCGGCCCTGCGGGAGGTTCACAGAGCCCGCAGACCGTGCTCGCGGAACTGCCCGCGCACGCGTTCGGTGAGTGCGGGGTCGGGTGCGGGGGTGTCGCGCAGGGGGAAGGGGATGCCGAGTGCCTCGTACTTCGGGGCGCCGAGCTTGTGGAAGGGCAGGACGTCGACGCCCTGGATGTTGCCGAGGCCGGCGGCGAATTCGACGAGGCCGTCGACCGCCGCCTGGTCGTCGGTCCAGCCCGGCACCAGTACGTAGCGGATGCGCACCGGCACGCCCAGGCGGTTCAGGCGGGTCGCGAAGCCGAGGGTCGGCGCCAGGGCGCCGCCGGTCAGCGCGCGGTAGGTCCGCACGTCGAAGGACTTGATGTCCAGCAGGACGAGGTCGGTGTCGGCCAGCAGTTCGTCGGAGGCCCGCGGGCCGAGGAATCCGGAGGTGTCCAGGGCGGTGTGCAGGCCGAGTTCGCGGCAGCGGTGGAGGATCTCGGCGGTGAAGGCGGGCTGGAGCAGGGGTTCGCCGCCGCTGAGGGTGACGCCGCCGGCGGCCGTCGTCAGGAAGTCCCGGTATGTGGCGATCTCCGTCATGATCTCGTCCGCCGTGGCCTGCCGGCCGTCGCGCATGTGCCAGGTGTCCGGGTTCTGGCAGTACAGGCAGCGCAGCGGGCAGCCGCTGAGGAAGAGCACGAACCGGGTGCCCGGCCCGTCCACGCCGGTGGACAGGTCCCAGGAGTGCACGCGGCCGGTGGCAGTCACCGTACGCCGTGGAAGGTGCGGCTGATGACGTCCAGTTGCTGCTCGCGGGTCAGCCGCACGAAGTTGACGGCGTATCCGGAGACCCTGATGGTCAGCTCCGGGTACTCCTCCGGGTGCGCCACGGCGTCTTCCAGTGTGGCCCGGTCCAGGACGTTGACGTTGAGGTGGAAGCCGCCCGCGCCCATGTAGGCGTCGAGGATCCCGGCGAGGTTGCCCGCCCGCTCGTCGGGGTCGTGGCCGAGTCCTTCGGGGGTGATCGTCGAGGTCAGCGAGATGCCGTCGCGGGCCCGGTCGTACGGGATCTTCGCCACCGACAGCGCGGAGGCGATCACGCCGTGGCGGTCGCGTCCGTTCATCGGGTTGGCGCCGGGGGCGAAGGGAGTGCCGGCCCGGCGGCCGTCGGGGGTGTTGCCGGTGTGCTTGCCGTAGACGACGTTGGAGGTGATGGTGAGCACCGACTGGGTGTGCTCCGCGTCCCGGTACGCGGGGTGGCGGGCGACCTTCGTCATGAACGACTCGACCAGGCCCGTGGCGATGCTGTCGGCGCGGTCGTCGTTGTTGCCGTACGCGGGCCAGTCGCCCTCGATCTCGTAGTCCACGGCCAGTCCGCTGGAGTCCCGGATCACCTTCACCCGTGCGTACTTGACGGCGGAGAGGCTGTCGGCGGCGACGGAGAGCCCGGCGATGCCGCAGGCCATGAAGCGGTGGACGGGGTGGTCGTGGAGCGCCATCTCCAGCCGTTCGTAGGCGTACTTGTCGTGCATGTAGTGGATGACGTTGAGCGCCTCCACGTACGTGGCGGCGAGCCAGTCCAAGGTGCGGTCGTACGCGGCGGACAGTTCGTCGTGGTCGAGGTATGCGCCGGTCAGCGCGGGCGTGCTCGGGGCGACCTGTTCCCCGCTCATCTCGTCGCGGCCGCCGTTGATTGCGTACAGCAGCGCCTTGGCGAGATTGACGCGGGCCCCGAAGAACTGCATCTGCTGACCCACGGCCATAGCGGAGACGCAGCACGCGATGGCGGTGTCGTCACCGGTCTGCGGGCGCATCAGCTCGTCGGACTCGTACTGGATCGCGCTGGTGTCGACGGATACCTGGGCGCAGAAGCGCTTGAAGCCGTCGGGCAGCCGGGGCGACCACAGCACCGTCAGGTTCGGTTCGGGCGCGGGGCCCAGGTTGTAGAGCGTCCGGAGGAAGCGGAAGGAGGTGCGGGTGACCAGCGTGCGCCCGTCGGCGCCCATGCCGCCGATGGATTCCGTGACCCAGGTCGGGTCGCCGGAGAAGAGGGCGTCGTACTCGGGGGTGCGCAGGAACCGGACGATCCGCAGCTTGATCACGAAGTCGTCGATCAGTTCCTGCGCGCCGCTCTCGTCGAGCAGGCCCTCGTCGAGGTCCCGCTGGAGGTAGACGTCCAGGAAGGTGGACGTCCGCCCGAGTGACATCGCGGCGCCGTTCTGTTCCTTGACCGCCGCCAGGTAGCCCAGGTAGAGCCACTGGATCGCTTCGTGGGCGGTGGCGGCGGGCCGGGTCACATCGCAGTCGTACGTGGCGGCCATCTGCTCCAGCTCGCCGAGCGCGCGGATCTGCTCGGCCAGTTCCTCACGGTCGCGGATCACGTCGGCGGTGGAGGGCTCCGCGTCGAGCAGGGCACGCTCGGCGTGCTTGGCCTCGACCAGGCGGGTGGTGCCGTAGAGCGCGACCCGGCGGTAGTCGCCGATGATCCGGCCCCGGCCGTAGGAATCGGGGAGCCCGGTGATCACCCCGGCCCTGCGCGCGGCGCGCATTTCGGGGGTGTAGGCGTCGAAGACGCCGTCGTTGTGGGTCTTGCGGTAGGTGCTGAAGACCTTCGTCACGAACGGGTCGGGCTCGTAGCCGTACGCCCGCAGGCCGTTCTCGACCATGCGCAGGCCGCCGCCCGGCATGATCGCCCGCTTCAGCGGCGCGTCGGTCTGGAGGCCGACGATCAGTTCGCGGTCGCGGTCGATGAAGCCGGGGGCGTGCGAGGTGATGGTCGACGGTGTCGCCGCGTCGACGTCGAGGATGCCCCGGGCGCGCTCCTCCGGGAACAGCGCCGTGATCTTCGCCCACACCGCGCGGGTCCGGTCGGTCGGACCGCACAGGAAGGCGGCATCGCCCTCGTAGGGCGTGTAGTTGGCCTGGATGAAACCGCGGACATCGATCGCGGGGACCCCCGCCTCGTTTCGCTTGCGCCACCGCTGTCCGCTCATGCCGCGCCACGCCGGTGCGGACGTGTCCGTCCTGGGGCCGGATGTCACCGTCATCGCAGTCGTCCCTTTCGCTTTGCCCGTCACTGACATGTCGATCCTCGTCGCGGTGGGCCGGCGGCGGCAGGGCCGTCAGGTGCCGGGCAGGGGGGCCGGTCGGCCCGTACCCCGTCTGCCGGGAGAGCGGTCCGCAGACCCGGCAGGCCCCGGGACCTTGCCCCGGTCGGCCCCTGTGCCGGATGGGGGCGACGCCGGACAGTGCAGACAGGACCCCGCGCTCCAGCAGGAAGGCAGCACCATGAAGCACCGCACTGCCGGCGACCTGATGTCCAGCCCCGCGGTCACGGCCCAGCCCCACTGGACGGTCGTCCAGGCGGCACAGGTCATGGACGGGCACAAGGTCAAGCGGCTGCCGGCACCGTGGTTGCGCACCGAAAGCCCTGGCGTCCCGATCTGTTTCGCTCAAGATCCTGGAACGGGATGAAGCCATGATGAAAGTGCTCACTCTGCAGGGCGAGATCGACCTGTCCACCGCGCCGGGAGTGTCCGCCCGACTGGACGCGGCAACCGCCCGTCCGGGCACCGAGCTGGTTGTGGACCTGCGCGCGGTCACGTTCATGGACTGCAGCGGCCTGTCGGTGCTGTGCCGCGCGCGTGAGCGCCTCCTGCGCGGCGGCGGCAGTGTGCGGCTCGTGGTGAACGACTCTGCCGTCCTGCGGCTGCTGCGGCTGACCGGACTGTCCCAGGTCTTCGACACGATCACGGAGCTGCCGCAAGCGGTCCCCGTCCCGGTCGGATGAGGCGCGAACATCCCGCGCTGGTAATCATGCGTACTGCATATTCGAGGGGACAGGTTCCCACGGTGGTGCCTAGGCACCGGTGGAGGACCGTTGAGCGAGAACAGCACTGAGACCGGCGGACAGCTGCCCGCACTGCGGCTGGACGAACGACTCGAAGAGCTCCAGGCTCGGATCGACACGGTACGCGGGAGGGAAGACCGGCTGCGCAGCCTGCTGGAGGCGGTGCTGGCGGTCGGGCGGGAACTGGACCTGCCGCACGTACTCAGGCGGATCGTGGAGACCGCCGTCGTCCTGGTCGACGCGGAGTACGGCGCGCTGGGTGTGATCGGCGACGACGACAAACTGTCGGAGTTCCTGACCGTCGGAGTGCCCGAAGAACAGGCGCTGAAGATCGGACCGGTTCCCTCCGGGCACGGAATCCTGGGCGAACTGATCCGCAACCCGGAGACCCTTCGCCTGCCGGAGCTCTCCGCGCACCCGGCCTCGCACGGACTCCCCGAGAACCATCCGCCGATGCGCACCTTCCTCGGAGTCCCGATCCGGGTACGGAACGTGGCATTCGGCAACATCTACCTGACGGAGAAGCGCGGCGGGCGCGAGTTCGACGCGGAGGACGAGACGCTGCTGGCCACCCTCGCGGTCGCGGCCGGAATCGCCATCGAGAACGCCCGGCTGTACAAAAAGGCCCGTGAGGGCCAGCGCTGGATGGAGGCGAACGCCGAGGTCGTCAGTGAGCTGCTGTCCGGCGCGGACGAGACACCCGTGCTGGAACTGATCGTCGACCGGGGCCGCCACATCCTCGGGGCGGACCTGGGCGTGGTCGCGCTGCCCCTCGGCGGCGGCACGGACCTGCAGGTGATGATCGCCGTGGGCGTGGACGCCGAGAGCCATCGGGGGCTGGTGCTGCCGGGCGAGGGCTCCTTCATGGGGTCCGCGACGGCCGCCGGCCGGCCGATCATCACGTCACACATCACGTCGGATCCCCGGGTGACCGTGGGGCCTCCGCGCTGGCAGGGGCTCGGGCCGGTGGTGGCGGTGCCCATGATGGCCGGCGAGAAGGCGCGGGGCGTGCTGATGTTCGCCCGCAAGGAGGGCTCGGCCGAATTCACCGAGGCCGAAGCGTCGCCGCTGCTCGGCTTCGCGGGCCAGGCCGCGCTGGCCCTCGAGCTTGCCGAACGGCGGCGCGGCGCCGAGCAGTTGGTGCTGCTGGAGGACCGGGACCGGATCGCCCGGGATCTGCACGACCTGGCCATCCAGCGGCTGTTCGCGACCGGGATGACGCTGCAGAGCGCGGTGCGGTTCGTCGACCACCCCGAGGCGAGCGAGCGGCTGGTGCGGGCGGTGGACGATCTGGACGAGACCATCAAGATCATCCGGTCGACCATCTTCGGACTGCGGGTCCACGAATCCGGCCGAGCAGCCCAGGGCCTGCGGGTACGGATATCGGGCGCGGTGGCGCAGGCCGCCCGTACGCTCGGCTTCACCCCGGGGCTGAGCATGGAAGGGCTCATCGACACCGACGTGCCGGCGGCCGTCGCGGACGACGCCGTCGCCGTGCTGGCCGAGGCTCTTTCCAACGTCTCGCGCCATGCGAAGGCCACGGCCACCGGTGTCTCGTGCACCGTCGCGTCCGGGACCCTGACCATCACGGTGACCGACAACGGGTCCGGCGTGCCCGCCGGCTGCCGGCGAAGCGGCCTGGACAACCTCGCGGTCCGGGCCGAACGCCACGGCGGCAGCATGGACATCCACCCCGGCCCTCAGGGCGGTACCCGCCTGGTCTGGCGCGTCCCGGTGGCACCTGCTCGCGCCGGACCCGGCTGGAAGCCGGGCCTTTGCGGTCACGTCGATTCCGGGGAATGACTCCGGGGGCGCCGCTGCCGATGATCACGATACGCCGGCGTGTTTGCCGGTCTGCGTATCCGTCCAGGTGGTGGCCCACGAGGCTCACTCTCCACTGGTCGGCGCGGGCCTTTCGCGGCGTCGCGCGATGAGGCCCCCTATGCCGGTGACCGTGGGCCCGTGGCAGTCAGGCGTCCCGGTGGTCCCACTGAGGTCCGACCGCCGCCCATTCGGCCGCCCACTGGGTGGCTCGGCGCCGGTTGAGGAGTCTGGCCGTGGTCCCGCAGCCGAGGACCGCACCGGTGAAGATCGCGAGGGCGGTCCAGCCGCCGATGACGTCGGCCTGGATCTGCGCGCCGGGAGCGGACAGCGGGTCCGTCATCAGGGCGCCCCGGGTATCGGCCCAGACGCTGACCTGGGTACCGCGCGCCGACCCGATGACCGCCTTGACGCTGCCGGTGCGGCTCGTGCCATCAGGTGCGGTCCAGCGGGCCGGGACGAGCACCCGGGAACCGGCCCCGCTCGCGTCGGGGGCGTCTTCGGTCAGCACCGCCCGCGTGCTGTGCCGTTCGAGGCGCTGCTGCGTGTAGCGGTCCTCCAGGTGCTGGGCCGACAGTGCACCCGCCAGGATCGCGCCTGCCATCGCGACCAGGCCCACCGCGAGAAAGGTCCACGCCTCCACGGCGTACGAGCGCCGGCGCAGCGGGTTGCTCCGCAGGCGCCACAGCCATGCGCTGCGCTTCATGGTCGGTCCCTCACCTTCATGTGACACGACGGCGCCGGTAGCCGGCGCCTCTTCAGACTGCCTCGTGCTGCGGCCGCCGCCGAGAGCCGAACGGCCCTGCCGCGAGGGCGGATCGGGCCGCAAACGGGACTCGGCCGGCTCTGCCCGGTGACGGAGCCGGGTCGCCAGGATCGAGTCATCGAGTCGAGGACCTGTCACCGGAGGAGCGGACATGAGTGCGCAACGTGTCGTCGTAGGAGTGGACGGGTCACCCCTGTCCTTCGCGGCGCTGGACGCCGCCGCCGTCGAGTCGCAGCGGCGTACGACAGATCTCGAAGTGGTCTACTGCGTGGCCGACTTGGACGAAGCCGGCCCGGTCCTCCGGGCCGCCGCGTCGCGGGTCGCGGGTCGCCACCCCGGCCTCGCCGTCACCACGACGGCCGTCGTCGGCCACCCGGCCGACGTGCTGGTCGAGCGGGGCCGCGACGCGGCCCTCACGGTGGTCGGCAGCCGGGGGTCCGGCGGCCTCGCCGGGTTGATGGCGCGCTCGGTGAGCAGCCGGGTGGCGGCCCGTACCGACGCACCCCTGCTCGTGGTGCGGGGCATGGACGCCCGGCGTACGCCTCACCTCCCTGCCGCGCTCACCGTCCGGCTCTCAACAGGACTCCTGCACAGAGCCGTTGGGCCCTGTGGTTCGGGACCTCGGCCCCCAGCGGGCCGCACCCGCCCGGCGGGACAGTGAAGCCGTACCCCACCGAACGCACCGCTGACCGACAAGGAGATCGTCATGGCCCGCCACCAGGAGCCTTGACTCACCGAAGGCACGCAGGCCGCGGATGCCGTACCGGCATCGACCGCGCCGCGCCCGGGTCATCGATGGAGGCGCGGCGGTTGCCGTGCCCGGGGTGCGTCAGCCCGGCAGGCAGCCCAGGGCGGGACCCGACGGCGGAGACCCGCCGCCGTTTACCACGTAGCCGAACGTCGTCGACCCGCTGACAACGAGCTGCCCGTTGTAGGCGGCGTTCTGGGCCGTGGTCAGAGTGTTCACGGTGCCCTGCACGGCGTTCCACATGCTGACGATCGTCTGCCCGGACGGCTGGGGCCACATGACCGTCCAGCCGGGCAGCGGGACGCTTCCGGTGTTTCTCACGGTCACCTCGGCCTGGTAGCCGCCGCTCCAGGCGCTGGTGGCCTTGAGGGTGGCGGCGCAGGACTGGCCGTTCTGCGGTGGCGTCGCGGCTGGGTTCATCGGCGCGCCGTGCGCCGGCGCGCCGCCGCCGCTGAGCAGGACAGCGGTGAGGGCGGCGAGGGCCGCGGCGACGGCCGGCAGCGCCTGGGTCGCCGGGCGTCGCCCGGCCGTCGCCGGTAAGCGGCTGGCCGGCGGTGTCCGCGTGCTTCTCAGGTGCATGGCGCGGGTCCCTTCGGTGGGGGTATGGGAGCGCTCCCATGCAAATGAAGTTAGCGCGCCCGGATGCCTGTGTAAACGGCTGGGCCAGGGGGGATGCGCCGGGATCCGGACGGCGGCACGCCGCGTGTGGGCAAGACCTCACCCCGGCGCAACGGAATGGCGATTCCTGATGCGCGGCAACTCGCCGCAAGCCGTCGCCTTTTTGCGTACGGGAGCGATCGGGAAGACCTGGGCCCAGCTGCGGCGCGGTATCAGGTGCGAGAGCGCGGCGAACCGCAGGCGGTCGGCTGGTTCGTAGCGCACGCGCGGGACCTGTCGGCGCAGGACCGCGTTCTCATGCCGCAGCACAGGGTAGGCCGGGCTTCGCGATGGGGTGGGTGCTGGGGGTGTCGCCGGCGCGGACGACGGAGTGCGGGGCGGGGTGGAGGTAGCGCTGGGTGGTGTGCAGGGAGCCGCGTTCGCCTCCGGCACGGAATCGGCTACGGGCCAGAGCCATCTACTGGACACACCCCTGGCGATCCGGCGCGTCGCGATGCAGCGCCGCGAGCATGGCGGCCACTGCCGCGGTGACCGGGGTCGTGTGCGACTTGCGTTCCGCCCAGCGCCAGTCGCCGTCCGGGTTGACCTCCAGGAAAACCGGTGTCCCTGCGCGGAGCAGGAAGTCGAAGGCGCCGTAGCGGAGCGACATCGCCGTGGCGAGGCGGGTGGTGGCCGCGGCCACCGACGGGGGCGGGGTCACGGCGCTGACCCCCACGGTGTCGGGCGCCAGCCAGAGTGCGGCGGCCGAGCCCTTGTCGATCCGGAACGCGTGCAGCTGTCCGGCCACGTAGTAGACCCTCAGCTCCGTCTCGTGCTCCACGTACTCCTGCACGATGACCGGTGGCCCCATGCCGGTGGACAGGGTGTGCTGTTCGACGACGACGGGGAACACCCCGCGCAGTCGCCCGGGTTCCGGTTCGACGAAGTGCCGGTGTGCGGCCTTGACCACCAGCCGTCGGCAGCCGAATTCTGCGAAGGCGCGGTACGGGTCGGTGGTCACCAGCGTGCGCGGCACCGCCACCCCGTGCCGCCGGGCGAACTCCAGCTGAGCGAGCGGCGCTGGCGCGGAGGCAAGCAGGCTCGTCCCGGAGACACTCGCCAGCGATACCGCTGCCGCCTGCCAGGACTCCCGCAGGAACGCAGTCCGCGCGGGATCCCCCGGACCCTCGATCGCGGCGGGGGCGAAGTGCCTGATCCAGGTCACGGTCGGCGTCAGCCAGCGCCCGCGCAGACGGGCCGCACGCCGGTGCGGATCCACCGTGAGGCAGGTGTCCGCGAGCTCGTCGGCGTTCAGCCGCGCCGTCCGGATCCCCACGCCGGCGAGCAGGCCCTGTACCGCGTCGAGATCCGCGTCGCAGGCGCGGCTGAGCAGTACGATGGCCGACTCGGTCCGGGGCCGTACGTCAAGGGTGTGGTCGGGGGATGTGAGCTGGGAGAGAAAGTCCGGGGGACCGTCAGCCATCGCCGTCGGCGAGCATGTCGTCGGCCATCATCAGCAGCCGGGAGACCGTCGCGCTCACCTTCTCGTCGGCCCGCGGCAGCCGCTCCGCCACCCGTCGCAGCAGGGGTGACAGATCGGGCCCTGTCGTCCGTGCGGCGGCTCGCTCCGCCTCGCTCCTGCGGAGCTGAACGATCAGCTCCAGTACGGTGGCCATCTCGATCGCGAGTAGGCCGAGGGAGGCCATGTCGCCGAGGTCGGAGCGCGGGCGGCTGTCCCGGTCCAGTACCTCGAGCACACCGATGCAGTCGCCGTCGCAGATCAGCGGCGCGGCCATGATGCTGCGCGGCACATAGCCCGTGGATTCCGCTGCGTCGCGGGCGAACTGGGGGGTATCCGTGACGTCGTCCACCACCAGCGGTTGCCCGGACACCATCGCCCACCCGGCGATCCCCGTACCTCCGGGGAAACGTGAGCCCAGCAGATGCTGCTCGCCCTCGCCTGCCACAGCCTCGAAGACCAGGTCCCCGTTGCTCGGGTCCACCAGCAGCACGGAGGTGGCCGCCGCGCCGAAGACGCTGCGGGCGACCTCCACGATGGACTGAAGCAGTCTGCGCTGCGGGATACCCGCGCTTTCCAGCAGATCAGTCGACACGCGTGCCTCCATCTCCATCGGGTACGGCTACGTTCTCGGCAGCCAGGTAGAGGACGGACTTCAGCTGGAACGGGGTGAGCCAGCGGTGTTTGCTGAGGATCAGCGCGCAGATGCCCGCGATGTGCGGGGTCGCGAAACTGTTCCCGGTGGTGAGGATCCGCCGGCCGCCGAGTCCGGCGACCGGTACCCGGACACCGCGGGCGTAGAACTCGACCGGTGGTGCGGGGTTGTAGTAGTACGCCATCGGGTCCGGGTTGTCGTGGCTGGCGACGGAGATGACCGAGGGGAAGCGCCACGGGTAGCTGTGTACGGGCATGTTGTGGGCGGACGCGACGATCACGCAGCGCCGGAAGTAGGCGGAGTCCGCGAGGTCGCGCAGGTCGGCGCAGAAGTCGGTACGGGTGGTCGACAGGCTCATGTTGATCACGTCGAAGCCCTGCTCGACGGCCCAGCCCAGCCCGGCCAGCAGGGCGGCGCCGCTGCCGGTCTTGCCGCTGGACAGCACGCGTACTGAGGTGAGCAGGGTGGCGGGGGCCACGGACCGGATCACGCTCGCGCAGGCTGTGCCGTGTCCCGCGTTGTCCACCGGGTCGGTCGGTACGACCTCGAGGGCGCCGTCCTCGTCGGCGATCACGTCCACGGCGCCGTCCAGGCCGCCGACCAGGGGATGATCGGCCTCGACGCCGCTGTCGAGCAGGCACACCCGGATCCCGGAGCCGTTCGCGCCGCCCCAGGCCCACTCGGGGGTGACCGTCCCGAGGGGGCTGACGTCGAACCGTTCCTCCGGCATCGCGGAGGCAGGCATACTCCATGCCGGGACGCCCGGGAAGTGATCGCGCGGCGGTCTGCGCCATGGTCTGTCGGTGTCAGTCATCGGTGCCTCCTTCCTTCGTGGTAGTGAGCCAGTCACGCACCCGGGCCGCCGGCAGCGCGGCGCCCTTCGCCTCGAACTTGCTGAGAGCGGTGGCCGCTTCCTCGGCTGCCCGGCCGGTCGCGCCGGCGGCCCGGAGAACGATCGCCAGGTCGAAGAACGTCTCACCGGCCAGGGTGAGGTCGTCCGAGCGGACAGCGAGGGCACAGGCGGCGGTGGCTTCGGCGAGGGCGTCGTCGTGGGCGCCCCGGGCGGAGGCGATCCGGGCGCGCAGCGCGGCGGAGGCGATCCGCATGCGGGGGCCTGGGGCCGCGTCATTGGTGCCCGTTCCCTCCGTGCCCCCGGATCCCGCCCGGTCGAGGGCCGTCGCCGCGGCGGCGAGCTTGCCCTGGGCGAAGAGTTCCCTGGCTATCGCGATCTCCGTGCCCCGGGTATCGGGGGTCTTCTCCGACGAGCGGAGCACACTCAGGCTCTGCCGGTAGCGGGCCTCCGCCACCTCGTGCCCGCCGGCGAGCGACTCCACATAGCCGGAGGCGTCCAGCACCACCGCGTCGGCCAGATCGCGATGAACGTCCCTTGCGTACGCGAGCACCTCGGCCAGTGTGCTCCTGGCTCCGGTGATGTCCCCGCCGAGTGCCTGCAGCCGCGCCCGCGTCACCAATACGGGCATCAGCAGCACCCGCGCGGCTGCGAACCGTTCGGAGAGCAGGGTGCACAGCTCCAGTCCTGTGGCGACGGGTGTCGGCGACCACTGCGCCAGCTCGCAGCGGGCACACAGCAGCAGGTCTTGCTGGTAGCCGTCGTTCAGTGCCCGCGCCCGGTCCAGTCCGCGGCCGATCAGCCTCTCCGCCGAGGCCGCGCGTTCCGCGGCGAGTTCGACGTAGGCCTGGAGCTGGTGCAGCCGGCACCAGCTGAGGTCGTCCCCGAGGTCGAGTCCCGCGGCGATGTCCGCCGTCTGTTCCGCCACCGCCGCGGGCGGGGTGAGGCCGAGCCGGAGCGCGACGATCCCGCGCTGGATCGCGCGGGTGGCCGCGGCGGCGGGGTCGTCCGGCTGAGCGGCCTCCGCGGCGGCGAGGGCGTTGTGACAGCGCTGCTCGTCCTGGAGCCAGATGCTGGCATCGCAGATGTTCAGGGCCAGCGGGGTGTGCCGGCGATCACCGGGTGCCAGCAACTCCCGCCCGCGTTCCAGTAGCTGGATCGCAGCTGGAAGGTCCTTGCGGGCGAGAGCGCTCATCCCCTCCCGGATCAGCGTGTCCGCGGCGACCCCGGCGAGGCGCGGCAGGCGCCGGTCGCCGGGCCGCAGCTGCCAGCGCAGTTGCCGGCTGGCCTCGACATGGACCGCCACCGCCATCGCGTCCGGCGGCCGCCTGTCGGCGAGTTGGTCGGCCAGAAAGCCGTGCCACTGCTCGCGGCGGCTCTTGGGGATGAACTCGTACGCCGTGTCCCGCAGCAGGGTCTGCGTGAACCGGAAGGTCCCGGCCGGTCCGCGTTCGAAGATCCGCCGCCGGGTGAGCCGCGCCACGTACGTGTCGGTCGCGGCGTCGCCGATCCCGTCCGTGCCGGCCATCACCCGGAGGAGTTCCGGGGTGAACTCGCGCCCGATCATGCCGGCCATCTCCAGCAGAGTGCGCTCGGTGCCGGGCAACTGGTCCAGCCGTGCTCCCAGCATCGCCTGGGTGGTGGGCGGGATATGGGTGCTGGGGCCGGTCTCGGCGAAGACGTCCAGGAGTTGCTCGGCGAAGAGCGGGTTGCCGTCGCACAGGGCGGCGACCCGGTGCCGGAAGTCCGGTCGGTCACGGGGGTGCGGATCGTCGCGCCGCGCCAGTCGGCCGACCAGCTCCGCCGTCTCCTCGTCCGTCAGCGGCCCGAGTTCCAGCGTCGCGGCCCGCGGGTTCTTGCCACCCCAGGAACTGCGGACGTCGAGCAGCTCGGGGCGGGCCACGCAGAGCAGCAGGACTGGGATGTCCTGCAGCCAGGCCGTGATGTCGTCGATGAGGTCGAGGAGTGTGGGCTCGGCCCAGTGGAGGTCCTCCCAGATCATGATCACGGGCTGCTCGCGGCCGAGGACCTCCAGGAGGTGCCGGACCGCGCAGGCGATGTCCTCGACGCCGACGTGGCCGTCCTGGCCGGTGCTGCCGGCTCGGCGAGTACCGCCGTCCCGGTCACCGGTGCCGTTCCCGTCCCCGCTGTCCCGGCCGAGGACCGCCCCGAGGGCGCGCACCGCCAGGCTCTCCGTCGTCGTCCCGCGGCCCCGGCCGGAATCCGCCTTCAGCAGCCGGACGAGCTCGGGCCATCCCCCGGGAAAGGACCTGAGCATCTCGGCCAGCGGCTGGTACGTGATACCCCTCCCGTACGGCGAGCAGCGCCCGGTGAGTACGGTCGCCGCTCCTTCCGGCAGTTCGGCGAGAAACTGTTGTACGAGCCGCGACTTGCCGATCCCGGGTTCGCCGACGACCGTCGCGAGCCACACGTGCCTTTGCTGCCGGACCCGCCGGAATCGGCTCTCCAGCTCGTCCCGCTCGTCGTCCCGGCCGATGAACGGGACCGCCGGCAGGGGATTGTCCTCGACGGGCGACCGGTCGGTGATCCGCCAGGCCGGCACCGCACGGGCTTTCCCTTTCAGCCGCAGCGGCGCGACCGGTTCGACGCCGATGCGTCCCCGCACCACCGCCGCGGTGTCGGCGCAGAGCAGCACCTCGCCTGGCCGAGCGGCCGTCTGCAGCCTGCTGGCGGTGTTGACCGAATCTCCGATCACCCGGAAGTCGTCCCCTACGGTCGTGACCACCACGACGTCACCCGTGCAGATCCCGGCCCGCGCCTGGAGCCGCACCCCGTAGTCGGCGCTGAGTTCCGCGCTGAGCCCTTCGAGCGCCGCGAGTGCTCCGGTGGCCGCCCGCGCCGCGCGCAGCGTGTCGTCCTCGTGTGCCACGGTGGCGCCGAAAGCGGCGAGGATCGCGTCGCCGATGAACTTCTCCACCGCCCCGCCGTGCTCTGCGATGCACGCCCCGCAGCTGGCGAAGTACCGGTCCATGACCTGCCGCAGCGGCTCGGGGTCCAGCCGCTCCGCGAGAGCCGTCGAGCCGACGAGGTCCATGAAGAGCATGGACACCCGTTTGCGGCTCTCCCGCCGTGGCGCGTCAACGGCCAGCGGCGCCCCGCAGCCGGCGCAGAAGCGGTCGGAGTCGGCAGCGGTGCGCCCGCAGGCGGCGCAGTTCACGGCGTGGCCTTCACGGCTGGCACCGGGTCGGCCGTCGGAGCCGGTGCGGCCTCGGTGTCGGGGAGGGCGATCCGGGCGTAGACACCGGCGGCCACGACGAGCACACCGGCCCCCGCGATGATGGTGTCGACAGGAGTGAAGTACAGGCCGGCCACCCTGCGGCCGAAGTCCGGGAGTCCGCCGCCGGCCAGCCAGCCCGACAGGGCCGCGGCGAGCAGCGAGGACAGCCGGGTCAGCGGATAGAACACGGCGACGACCCGGCCGCGGAACTCCCGGGTGGTCGCCGCGAGGAGCAGAGGGGACATCGCGGTGTTCAGCATGGTGAGCGGGATCGCGAATGTCAGCATCAGAGCGAGGCCGGTGACGACGTTGTCCTGCCGCGAGTAGACGAACAGCAGCGTGCCGGTGATCAGCAGGCCCATCCAGGTGGTCCGGCGGGCGCCGATCAGCTTCACCATCCGGCCCGCGCCCAGCGCACCGGCGATGCCGCCGAGGCCCATGGCCATGCCGAAGTAGCCGAACTGCTCGGCGGAGGCGTTCAGGTTCCCGGTGACGAAGAAGACGTTCAGCGTGCTGAGGGCGCCCATCCCAAGCTGCCCGATGACAGCCAGCGCCAGCAGCGCGACGAGGAACCTGCTGTGGGCGAAGAAGTGCAGCCCGGCCCGGAACTCGGCCAGCAGGCCGGTACGTTTTCTGCCTTCCCCGGCTCTGGGGGAAGCGGCAGGCTCCGAGGCGTCCGTGGCCCCCGGCTGCATCTCCGGTGCAGATGCAGCCGCCGGTTCCGGCACGGGCACCGCCGGAATGTCCACCGACCGGATCGCGATGTACGACACGAGATACGACGCCGCATTGAGCAGCAACGCCCATTCCAGCCCCACGGTGAAGAGCAGCGGCGCGGCCAGCGGCGGCCCTATGATCCACGCGGTCTGGGCCGTCGCCTGCGCGATGCCCGCCGCACGGGCCCGATCAGCCTCCCCCGTCACCATGTCCGCGATGACCGAGAAGCGCGCCGGAGTGAAGAACTGCCCCGCCGAGTTGAGCACCAGCACCGACACATAGATCAGCGCCAGCCACACGGCGACCGGCAGCGCGTGGACCGGCAGCAGCGACACCGCGGTCAGCAACGCGACGACCGTCCCGCGGATCACCTCGGTGCCGAGCATGGTGGCGCGCTTGTCCCAGCGGTCGGCGAAGACGCCCGCTATGGGCCCGACGAACAGCATGGCGGCACCGCCGGCCAGCAGCACCCCGCTGACCGCCTGCGGCGCCCACGGTTCGCCCTCGGCCAGCACCGTGGCCACCCACAGCACCAGAGTCGTGCTGAACACGGCGTCGCCGACGGTCGACACGGCCTGCCCGAACCACAGCCGGGTGTAGCTGGGACTGATCAGTGTCAGCCGCGCCCTCATGAGACACCCACCAGCACGGTCATCAGCGCCGTCACCAAGGTGGTGTGGTAAGCCTTCGCGAAGAAGAGGGGGCCGGACACGCCGTCCCGGTCAGCAGCCGTACGTCCGGGAAGTGCCCCGCTGGGCAGCTGGGCGCGGGCCAGACAGCGCACCGCTGCCGCGCCCACGGCGGTGTCGAGCGGCGCGCCCCCCAGACAGTGCCGGGCGGTGACCAGCTGTGCGGCCAGGTCCCACCAGTCGTGCCGAACGCAGTACGCCAACTGCCGGTCGAGCAGTCCCGCCGCGGCTGTCAGGGCGTCAGGGGTGAGACCCGGGGCGGTGCGGCCGAAGTCGCTGAGGTACGACGCGGAGTGGGTCAGCGCGTACGCCCGGGGGACCGTGACCGGGGGCTCCGGCGGCTGTCCTGCGGGGGCAGCCGGCAGCGTGACCAGTACGTTTGTCCTGATGAGGTCCTCGTACGGCTCGATCGTGTGGCGAACCTTCGCCTTGTCCGCGTAAAATCGCAGCTCCAGCCGCTGGTACGACAGCCTCCCGTCCGGCGCCAGGTCCTCCGCGGCCGGCGGCGCAGAACCAGTCCAGGGGTCCACCCCGTGCGGCGCCAGAGCGGCACCCACCAGTCGGTAAACGGCGGCGGCCTCGGGTTCGGCGGTGAGGAGACCCGGGAAGCCGGGATGTTGCCATACCGCGCGGAGCAGGGCGTTCGCCTTGTCCAGCTGGGCGTCCTGACCGTCCTGCCGGGACCAGCAGTGGCACAACAGCGCCAGCTCCAGCGCGGCCTTCGCCCGGCCGAGGCCCGGGGCGCCGGCGTCCGCCCCGAACGGGTCGAAGTAGTCCAGGTTCTCGACTGTCCACCCCAGGGTGCCCGCGGACAGCCGTTCCAGATCCGCTTCGATGCTCACAGGCGCCCCGTCTCGTCCAGGTGGTCGAGCAGCGCGGCGTCCACGGTGTCACGGAACGCCGCACGGGTCCGCTCGTTCTCGTTCTGCCGGTACAGATCCTGGCAGCCGACCCAGCGCTCCCGGGTCACGGCGTCCGGCAGATAGCCCCCGGTCACGGTGCCGACCTCCCAGTCGGACCGTCCTGCGGTCTCCCAGCAGCTCGCCAGCGTACCGTCCGCGCTGACCACTGCGCCGTACCGCCCGTCGCGATAACCGCAGGTGGCGCACGGCCGGTTGGCCTGCGGCCGGGTCACCCGGAAGCCGAGCTCAAGCGCTCTGCGCTGCCAGCGGCCGAAGCTTGCCGACAGTTCGCCGGTGTAGAACAGCTCGTTGGTGAAGCCGACGCCGACGTCACCGACCGGGGCGAAGTACAGCGTGCAGCGGGAGGCATCGAGCTCTGCGGCGAGCCGGTCGGTCAGCGTGTCGATGCCGTCGAGCGTCTCCTGGGAGACGTTCACCCGCAGGGTCCAGCTGATCGTGGTGTCCTCGCTGGCTCGCGCGATGTTGCGGACGATGGTGTCGAATGTCCCCCCGCCCTCCGCCCGCCGGACGCGGATCCGGTCGTGGTCGGGGCGGTCGCCGTCGAAAGTGACCTGTACGTGGTCGAGCCCCAGCCCCGCGAGCCGGCCTGCCAGCTGCCGGGTGAGCAGCGTCGCGTTGGAGATCATCCAGGCGGAGGTGGGGCCGAGGGTCTCGGCGGCCCTGTGCAGCAGTTCCACGCAGCCACGCGGGTTGAGCAGCGGTTCGCCGCCGAAGAGCAGGATCCGGAGCTTCTCCAGTCCTGCCACTGCCATCTGCCGCTCGGCGAAGCCGAGGATCGACGTGATGGTCGGTGTGGTCAGCCGCGCTCGGGCGATCCGCGGTGGGCGGCTGCCTCGGTCGGGGTCCGTGTCCTGGCCGGTGTTCTGGAAGCAGTATCCGCAGCCGAGATTGCACTGGGTGCTGGTCAGCACGGTGAGGGAGTAGGTGCGCGGCGGCGCGGCGCTGCCGAGCAGCCCGCGCTCGCGCAACTGCCGCTCGGCGTCCGGCCGCAGCGTGCCGCCAGCCGTCAGATGCCCGTCGCGGAGCCGGGCGACGGCCCCGTTCGGGGCGAGAAACCACCAGTTGCGGCTGCCGCGGAGAATGCGGGCGCCATCGGTCTGTACGGGGATGGTCTGTACGGAGTTCACCGCGCGGCCCTCCACAGTTCCGGTATCCGGCCGGCTGAACCGGTGTCGTCCGGCCGGCCGTGAGAGATGATCAGCGCGGTCATCGCTGTCACCAGGGTCGTCTGATACGCCGCCCGGAAAAACGCGGTGCCCCCCGCCGCCGTCCGCCCGGCAGCGGTCCGTCCGGGAATCGCGCCGTCGGCCGTCTGCGCACCGGCCAGCATCCGCAGCGCGGCCGAATCCGTGCCCACCGGATCGCCACCGAGACAATGCTGGGCGAGCACGAGCTTCCCGGCCAGGTCCCACTCTCCCTGCCGCACAGACCGCTCGATGAACCGGCGCACCACACGCCGGGCCTGCTCCCGGGCGTCCTCCCGCAGGAGCGATTCCCGGAAGCCGAAGTCGGTGAGATAGAACGCGGTGTGCGCAGCAACGCACGGATCCGGATCGTCTGCCCGCTGCCCGGACAGATACCGGGCAAGCTGACTGGCCTCGTACAAAGCCTGGTAAGAATCCAGCGTGTGGGCGGCGCCCGCGAGATCGGCGAAGAACCGGGTGGCCAGCTGGTGATACGGCGTCTTCCCGCGAGGTGTCAGATACCCCTCGGCGGCGATCCGGTCGAGCACCGCCCGTCGCAAGTACCCGTCCGCGGGAGCGAGCGCCGCGTACGTCAGCTGGATCGGCCGCGCGTAGTCCGGGTCGGCGGTGAGCAGACCTGCATACGCGGGCGAGCGCCAGGCGGATTCCACGGTCGCCCGCACCTCGCACAGCCCTGGGTCCGCCGGTGCGGCCTTTGCCCAGTAACGGCAGAGCAGAGCGAGCTGCAGCAGTGCCTTGACCCGCGGGGTGACGGGTAGTTCGGCGCGGCCGGCGGGTGAGTCGAGGTAGCCCGCGTGGACACGTATCCACTCCAGGGCACCCTCTGCCAGCTGCCTGACCGGCGCCTGACCGGCTCTTCGCATACCCATGGCCTCCCTCGTGGTCGGGGACTGACGAGCCACCCGCTCGATCACATCGGCCGCACGCCCCGCGCTGTCTCCTGCGGCCAGCCTGCGGCCGAGGGCCCGGGCCCGTTCCCGCAAGCCCTCGTCCCGCCAGGCCGCAGCGAGCACTTCGGCCGGGTCGGCTGTATCCGGCAGATCGCGGTTGGGCAGGTGTGCGGCCACGCCCGCGCGCAAACAGGCCCCGGAGAGCAGCGGCTGCTCGGAGCCGTTGGGTGAGACGGCCAGCGGGCGCCGGCGCAGCAGCGCGGCCAGGACAGGAGCGCTGGTACCGCTGGTCAGCACCAGTCCGGCCGAGTGGATCAGCGGTCCCATCCATGGCTTGCGCACCAGCAGGATGTCTGCCCCGGGAGCAGGCCGCGGGTCTGTCGAACGGCCCTGCTCGACCACGGCCTGGAACCGGCCGCCGGTGAAGAGGGCGTTGAGGCGTGGCCATGGATTCTTGCCCCCGAAGAAGCGGCCCAGGTGTACGTAGACGACGGGCTTGCCCGTGCGCGCCAGATGCGCCCGTACGGCTTCGAGTTCGGCCGGGTCGGCGGCGGGCTCCCAGGCCAGCGGCCCGACCTGGTGCACTCGTGCGGGCAGCACCGCGCCGGGGTGTTCCAGCAGCGGGTCGCCGCGGAGCAGCAACGCGTCGCCCGGCAGCGGGCTGTCCGCCCACCGGGAGGGCCGCGCGGCCAGGCCCGCCTGCTCGCGGGTGTCGGCGTACCACCGCAGCATCTCGGCGGTCCGGTTGTCCCGGGGCCGTCCCCACTGCGGCTCGCCGGCACCGCCGGAGCGGTAGTCCCACAGATGGACCGAGAGTCCGATCACCACCACGGGGATGTCCAGTACCTCGGCCGCCGCCAGCGGCCCGTTGCAGAGAACCGAGGTGACCAGCAGGTCAGCCCGCGACTGCCGGGCGGCGCGGGTGACCGCCTGGTACTGCTCCAGGCCGGTGGTCCCCCACCAGGTGGGCGAGAAGGCCCGCCGTCCGCCGAAGTCCTCCGCCGCCGCGAACGGCAGCCCGGCCGCGGCAACGACGGGACCAGCCGCCGCCTGTCCGAGCACGCTGACCCGATGACCCCGCTGCTGCAGCCGGCGCCCGGCCGCGAGCGCCGGATACAGATAGCCGCCGCTGCTGTGCGGGCACAGCAGGATGTTCATGGGCCCTCCCGGCCGCCGCGACTGGGGTGCGCTCGGAATGTACGGAACGCACCCCAGCGGCCATCCGGCCGACGGCGGTTTCTGCCGGAAGCCGGGTCACCAGTTGGTCAGAGCGCGGAACTGTTGTTCGTGACGCACCAGTCGGGCTCGACAACGCCCTCTTCGCCCAACTCGTGGGCGACGACCTCGACGTCCTCGGTCTCGGTGGCCTCGTTCTCGGCCGTCTCCGGATTCACTTCCTCGGGCATGGTGTCCTCCTTCGCTCCGGCGGCGTCCGCGACACCGCCCCGTGAAGAAGCTAAGAGGCCCCGGTATGCAAACGATTTTCCACCGGTTCGAAAACGGTATGACGATCACTCACGAATACTGCGACGGTCATCCGTACGGCACTTTCCCGCGCATGCGCGAAAGGCAGCCGCGGCATCTCGTACCGCACGGTGTCCGCGGCCCCCTCCCCGCCGGGAACGGTGAGGATGCCGGCCTCCAGCAGCGTCTCCAGCAGCCGTATCGCCGTACCGGTCTCGGCCTCCAGAACCGCGGCCGCCTGCTGGAGCGTGAACACGGGCTCCGCCAGGGTGCCCAGCCGGAGCACCGCCTGGTGCGCGGATCCCGGCAGGTCCCCGATCGCCTCGGCCAGCCGGGAGCGGACCGCCGGATCGCTCCCGCACAGCTCGTCGACCAAACCGCTGGGATCCCCGATCCGGGCCGCGTACTCGCGCAGCGGTACATGGCGCAGGAACGCCAACCTCTCCGCCGCCAGCCGTACCCCGAGCGGCAGCAGCCCGCACGCCGCGACCACACGCTCGGCGGACTCCCGGTCCGCAGCCACCCGGTCCGTACCGATCACCCGCCCGAGGAACTGCAGCGCCTCGGCCGGGGTGAAGGTGGAGAGCCGGATCCGGTAGGCGCCCTCCAGACCGATCAGCGCCGACCGGGCCGTGACGATGACCGCGCTCTCCCCGGTCTCCGGCAGCAGCGGACGGACCTCGGACTCCCGTCGGGCATCGTCGAGGACGACCAGCGCCCGACGCTGGGAGAGCCACAGCTGCCACACCTGCCGCGGGTCGACTCGCCCACCGGGCATCCGTACGGACGGCAACTGGGACACCGCGTCCTCCAACGGCCGCAGCCTGCCGTCCTCGCCGCGCAGCCGGACGAAGAAACGGCCGTCCGGGAAGTGGTCGCCGAGCCGGTGCGCCACCCGTATCGCGAGCGCCGTCTTCCCGGCGCCGAGCGGGCCGGTCACCACCACTGGTCCGTTGCGGCCCTGGACCAGCGCGTCGGCCACCTCGTCGGCCTCCGTCTCCCGCCCCGTGAGGTTCGGCAGATCCCACGGCAACAGATTCGGCGCGTGCGCCCGCTCCCGGTGCGGCACCGCGGACCGGGACTCGGTGCCCTCCTGTTCGCGCAACAGCGACTGGTAGAACCGCCCCAGCGCCGGACTCGGCGGCAGCCCCAGCTCACGGGCGAGGGCCTGGCGTAAATCGTCGTACACCGCCAGCGCCTCCGACCGCCGCCCCGCCCGGCACAGTGCCGTCATCTGCGCCACCCGTAGGCGTTCCCGCAGCGGATGGCGCTGCGCGATCTCGGTGAGCCGCTCGATCGCGGCGGCCCCGCCGCCCGCCGCGATCTCCGCCTCCGCCCAGTCTTCCGAGACCTCCAGGAACCGCCGGTCGAGCCCCCGCGCGGCATCCCCGATCAGCGGCACATCACAGAACCCGTCCAGCGCCGGCCCGCGCCACAGGTCGAGCGCCTCGGTCAGCGAGCCGACCCGGGCCCGCCGCAGGAAGGAGAGCGCGTCCAGTTCGTCGGCGGTTGCCTGGAGTACGTAACCACCGCGCTGGTGGACGATCCTCGAACCGGTCCCCCCGTCCAGGAGCCGCCGCAGCGCGGACACGTACACCTGGATGTTCTTGCGGGCTGTCCGCGGCGGATCGTCCGCCCACAGCGCCTCGACCAGCACGTTCGACGAGACCCGTGCGTTGGCGTGGGCCAGCAGGGCGGCGAGCAGAGTCTGCTGCTTCCTCGATCCTGGGTCCAGCGGGAAGCCGTCCCGAAGCACCAGCAACGGGCCGAGAATCCCGAAGCTCACGCCCATCGTCACGCCAGCTTGATGGCAGTGGAGTGGCCCTCGACCTCGGCGTCCGCGACCGCGTCCAGCCTCTGTTTCACGGAGTTGAGGACGGCGACCTCGTCCTCCGTGAGCTGCGCCAGCACATCGCGCTGCGCGTCGCTCAGCAGATCGACCGGGTTGCCGGCCTGCCGCAGGGACGCGAGGGGATCGAAGTCCATGGTTGCCTCCAATGTCGTATGTCGGCGTGTACGAGATCAGCTCAAAATACGTTCGCAGACGAACGATCCCCGGATGTCGACCAATCGCTGGTTCCCCCCGGAGGGTCGGACTCCGACACGCATGAGACGTGCACAAGCGCAGCCTCAGGCGGTGGCGCCCCTTTCCTCCCACGATGTACCGGTCTTCAGTCACGACACGTGGCAGCATCGTGACAGGTTCATGCTGACGTCGATTCCCGGGTGGTGGCAAGAGGTGAACCCGGCCACGTAGAACAGGCGCGGAGCGCGTTCTGCGGGGCGGGCGCGGAGTTCTCGTGGGGGATAAGCCCACGGCCGGGCGCTGCCGGCGGTGGTGGTGGCGAAGCCGCGGCCGCCACTGCTCGCCGCGGAACCGGCGATCTGCAACGCCTGTGGTGCATCCGGAGTCTGCTCACCGGCCAGGGCCGCCACGCGACGGGCCCCATGCCGGCCCTGTTTGCGAAACCTGCCTCGGCAGAACCATTGACGGAAATATATATATCTTCGTATCTTTCCTGTGGTGCGCGCCACAGCAGCACTTGATTGCAGGGCAACAGCGCAGAGCCGAAGGGAATCGCTATGAGCCGAGGTTCGATCCTCATCGTCGGTGGAGGGATCGGTGGTCTCGCGACAGCCATCGCCGTCCAGCAGAAGGGCTACGACACGACGGTCGTCGAGCTCCACTCCGACGTCCACTCGTCTGTCCACGGTGTCGGCATCATCCAGCCGATGAACGCTCTGCGGGCACTCGACATGATCGGCTGCGCCCAGGACTGCATCGCGGCCGGCTACCCGGCCAAGCGCTGGGGCGGTCTCTACTCGACCGACGGCACCTTCATCAAGGAGATGCCGGGTACGCCCGTCCCCGGTGTCGACCTGCCTCCGATGAACGGTCTCACCCGTCCGAAGCTGCACGAGATCCTGACCTCCCATGCCGTCGGGGCGGGCGTGACCATCCGTTACGCGACGACCTTCGCGGAACTCAAGGACGACGGTGCCGGCGTCGACGTCGGCTTCACCGACGGATCCACCGGTCGCTTCGACATCGTCGTCGGTGCCGACGGCGTCTACTCCAAGACCCGCGGCTACGTCGTCGAGGGCGAAGTCGCGCCTTACTACATCGGTCAGTCGGCCTACCGCGTCAACATCCCGCTCCTGCCCGAGATCGACAGCATCATCCTGCAGGCCGGCCCCGAGGGCATGGCCGGTCTCGTCCCGATCGGCAAGGACCTGGCCTACCTCTTCTACAACGCCCACATGGCGAAGCAGGCGCCTGACTCGGGCATGGACAGCGCCGAGAACCTGCGCGCGTACCTCGCGCCGTTCGGTGGCTTCATGGGCCGCATCCGCGACGAGTTCATCACCGACGACCGCGACATCGTGCTGCGGCCGGAGGAGTCCCTGATCGTGGACGCTCCGTGGCACAAGGGCCGTATCGTCCTGATGGGCGACTCCGTCCACGCGATCACGCCGCACCTCGGACAGGGTGCCGCCCAGGCGATCGAGGACGGCGTCGTGCTCGCCGACTGCCTCGCCGGGCACGAGGACATCGAGGCGGCCTTCGCGGAGTACACCGACCGCCGTTTCGAGCGCTGCAAGCTCGTCGTCGACACCTCGCTCGACATCGCGGAGTGGGAGATGGGGCGCAAGCCGGACTTCGACAACATCGCCGCCACCGATCACGTCCTCGAGGTCATGGCCCAGCCGCTCTGAGCTGTGCTGCCGCGCGCGGCGGTTCGTTACGATGAGCGGGATGAGCCTTACCTCTCACCAGCGTGAGCTGGCCGACGTCCTGCGCGAGCTCGGGTGGACCGTCCACCGGCGGTCGCCCGAGCGCGCGGGCGTCGGCCCGATCCCGACCACCGAACTGGTACTGCTCAAGCAGGTCATCGACGCGCCGGGATCCACCGTCGGCGAGCTGGCGCAGGCGCTGGGACTGCGCCAGCCCAACGTGAGCGCGGCGATCCGGGTTCTGGCCGGTCGCGGCTTCGTGGTCAAGGAGACCAGTCCCAGGGACCGTCGCATCACGCTGGTCAGGCCGACCGAACTCGGGCGTTCGGAGCACGAGGCGATCGCGGAGAGCTGGGCCGAGCCGATCCGGGAGGCCCTGGAGGGAATCAGCGCGGTTCACCGGGCGGCGATCGAGCAGGCCACGGAGGCGCTGGCGGCACTCCACGAACGCCTCCAAGCCCTTGAGCCGGGCGGGGCGCAGACCGGGGCCCCGGTCTGAAGCGTGGTGCGGAAGGCCGCGTCCGGGCAGGGCGGGGCCGCGTTGTGCGGCGGTCCTGATCACGCGACGAGCACGGAACCCGTGGTTGCCGCGGCCCGGCCCGTTCCCGGCGGCACGGCGCTCGACTTGTCTCATGGCCCGGTCAGCGCTTCACGTAGACCTCCGGGACGTACCACCCTCCGGTTTCGAGGGGGGCGTCCTCGGCCGGCCGGTTCGAGACCAGCCGGCGCCGCAGGTGCCGGCCGTCCGGGCCGTGCCGCGCGTAGTGGTCGAGCAGCAGGCCGTGACCGAGGTCGTTGTTGAGGTCACGCCAGATCGCGTGGACATGCTGGCCCGCGGCGACCGCGTTGTCGGCCTCGACGAGCAGGTCACGCGTGGAGATCCGGTAGTAGTGGGCGGTGTTCGCCTCGCGTCCGCCTGCCCAGGCGAAACGGATGTCGCACGGGTCGGCCGCGAGAACCTGCTCGCGGTACTGCCGGGACAGCTCGTCGGGACCGGTCCCCGCGTAGTAGAGGAGAAGGTCGCGTACGGCATCGAGCTGATCGCCGGTCAGGTCGGCGCCGCTGATGCCCGACGGGTCGGCCTTCACGAAGCGCAGGCGCTCGCGGTCCTCGTCGGTCGTCTCGTAGCCGACGATCCCGAGGTCGACCCAGTCGGGCCATTCCTCGGCGCCGACGCAGGGCACCTGACGGGTGACGAAGTCGGCAGGCGCGACATCGTGGATGACGGCCTGTTCCCGTGCGTCGGGGGACAGCGAATGCAGGATCGTCAGAGCCCGGCGCTCGTTCTCACCGAGCGCGTCCAGCACGCCTGCGCCGACGGGCTGCGCGCCCATCGCGAGCGGTGTGACGGTGAGGTAGCGCTGCGCGACGATCGTGCAGTTGAGGGAGAGGTGGTGACCGATGACCCGCCAGCCCCACGTGTCCTCGAAGCCGGGCCGCCCCCAGAAGCTGAACCAGTAGCCCTCGGGATCGCGGAAGTTGCCGGCGAGGACGCCGAAGCCGCGCTCGATCACCTCGAGTTCGCGCAGCATGTTCTCCGTGGCCATCACGGAGAGTGCCTGGCTGTAGCCGCGCATGCTGAGGCCGGCCTTGAGCAGCGAGTGCGCGATGACCTTCTGGTGCCGGTCGAGCGAGTGCATCGGGATGCCGGCTCGGTCGGGCTTGGGGATGAAGTCCCAGTCGAGACGGCCCGGAGCGTCCATGTCGGGCACGATCGCCGCGGCCTTGAGGTCGGGCCGGAGCGAGTCGAGCAGTGCCCAGGTGGCGAAGAGCATCCGCTTGATGGTGACGGGTGCCTCGTAGGTCACGGGGCAGGGCGAGGAGCCGCCGGGGTCGGGGAGGTGCTTCATGGTTCCTTCCTCAGTCGCTGAGCACCGCGAGCAGGTCGCAGTGGACGACGGCGCCGCGGTCGAGCTGAGCCGCGATCGCCTGCCGGGCCGGGCGGTTGGCCGGGTCGGGGAACATCGCCAGCCACTCCCGGTTGAGTGCTTCGCGGTCGTTGGGGTCGGCGAGGTGGAACGTCATCTTGAGGATGTCGTCCGTCGTGCCGCCGAGCTGGGCCATCAGGGTGCGGACGTGGGCGAAGACGTGTGCGAACTGCCGGTCTGCGTCGGAGGCCATCTCGCCGGTCATCGGGTCGCGGCCGGTGATGGCGCCGGTCGCGACGAACGGGCCGATCCGGCTGGCGGCCGGGATCGGGTTGACGTGGCTGAACCCTGGAACGCCGATGCTGGTGCGGGTGCTCATGGCCGCTCAGCCCTCGGCGATGAC
This sequence comes from Streptomyces sp. NBC_01477, assembly GCF_036227245.1. Classification (GTDB taxonomy): domain Bacteria; phylum Actinomycetota; class Actinomycetes; order Streptomycetales; family Streptomycetaceae; genus Actinacidiphila. Next base: position 1,583,010 of record NZ_CP109445.1, on the reverse strand, counting down.
GCGGTTCTCGATGTGGCCGAGGCCCTGGATCTCCGCGCGGACGACATCGCCGGTCTTGAGGAACTTGCCCCGCATCGCGCCGATGCCCGCGGGCGTGCCGGTGGCGAGGATGTCGCCGGGCATGAGGGTGAAGACCTGCGAGAGGTAGGCGATCTGCTCGTAGATGTCGTGGACCATGTCGTTCGTCGGCCAGTCCTGGCGGACCTCGCCGTTGACGCTGAGGGTCATCCGCAGGTCGTGCGGGTCGGCGATCTCGTCGTCGGTGGTCAGCCACGGGCCGATCGGGCCGTGGGTGTCGAACGACTTGCCGAGCGTGAACGTCGGCGACCTCTTCTGCAGCCAGTCGCGGACCGACACGTCGTTGGTGACGAGGTATCCGGCGATGACGGAGCGGGCGTCCTCGACGGACACGTGCTTGCAACGCCGGCCGATCACCACGCCGAGCTCGATCTCGTAGTCGAGGGCGTCGGAGAGGTTGGGCTTCACGATGCCGTCGTAGGGGCCGACGATGCAGGAGACCTGCTTGTTGAACCACATCTGGTTCTCCGGTATGGGGATGCCCGCGGCGCGCGCCTCCTCGGCGTGCTCCTTGTAGTTCATGCCGATGCCGAGGTACTTCTGCGGGTTGTCGATCGGGGCCTCGAGGACCACGTCGGCCAGCGCGTGCGAAAGGCTGCCGGCCGCGAGGATCTCGTGCTTCAGCGAGGGCAGCAGGGGCAGGATCGACCGCAGCGACGTGTCCCCGACGACATCGGAGATGTCGGTGACCCGGTCACCGTCGACACGGCCGAGCCGCGTCGGCCCGTCTGCGGTGTGGAAGCGTGCGATCTTCACTGCTGCTCCTCGTGAGCGATCTTGTCGAGGCCGGCCTTCTCCTCGGCGGTGGGGGTCCAGACGTGCTCGCCGTCCGGGGTCATCTGGAAGCTCACGAAGCGCCAGGCGCCGTCCGCGCAGCGCCGCAGCACCTGGATCACCTGGCCGGCGACCGTGCGCTCGGAGCCGTCCGGACTGCCGAGGCGGTTGATCAGACGGCCCGTCATGATCGCGGCGTCGCCGATCACCCGGATGGTCAGATCGCCTCGGACGGCGCCCTTGTACGGCGCCCGGGTGGCGATGTGCTCCAGGAGTTGGGCCTTCGTGTGGGTCAGGCCGGGCGCATGGGTGTGGATCAGCGAGTCGTCGTACAGGTCGCGCAGCGTGTCGAGGTCGACCTCCAGCAGCGCCCGCTGACGGCGCTCCTCCACGGAGAGGATCGCTGCGCGCGTGGCCCCGTCGGCGAGGACCACCGGGGCGACGGTCATGCCTTGGCTCCGTACTCGTCGCGGTCGTTGGTGCGGTAGCCCGTCGCCTCGCCGGCCTCGAAGCCGGGACGAGGCGCACCGACCAGCGCGTGGTACTTGCTGAAGATCTCGTCGGCCTCCGCGAGCGGGAGAACCTCCTCGACGTCCTCGAAGCGAGTGCCTCCGGTGCGCTCGGCGACCATGCGGCGGATCACCTCGTAGCCCTCGCCACGCATGTTCATCACGATCCGGTTGACGCCCTCGCGGCGGGCCGCGTCGTACGCGACGAAGGCCGCGCGCGGGTCGTCCGGGGTCTCGGCGAGCTTTTCCACGATGACGCGGGCGTCGAGCATCGCCTGGGTGATGCCGTTGCCGCCGCGGGGGTACATCGCGTGGGCGGCGTCGCCGAGCAGGACGACCCGGCCGTCGACCCAGTTGTCGAGCGGGTCGTGGCGGATCAGGGGGAAGAGGTAGACCTCGCGTGCCTCGCGAATCATCCGCCGGACGTCGAGGAAGGGCAGCTCGACGGTGTCGAAGAGCGGGATGACCTCGCTGATGTCGCCGACCTGGTTCCAGTCCTCGATGGTCTCCTCACCGTTGGTCTCGGCGACCCAGTTGACCAGGGTTCTGCCGGTGCCCTCGAAGTTGTCGGCGATGGGGTACACGATCATCGAGGCGGTGTTGGGGTCACCGATGTGCAGGATCGTGTGGCCGTTGCGGAAGGGCTCCATGACCGTGGTGCCGCGCCACATGGTGATGCCGGAGAAGTGCGGCTCGGAGAGCTCGGGGAACATCTGCTTGCGGATGGCGGACTTGATGCCGTCGGCGGCGATGACCGCCGCATGGCGCACCTGCTCCGTGCGGCCGTCGGCGTGCAGGAGGTGGAGCGTCACGCCGGTCTCGTCCTGCGAGTAGCCGGTGACATCGGTGCCGAGGCGGATCGTGTCCGCGCCGAGCCGCTCGAGCACGGCCTTGTGGAACAGCATCTGGAGGGTGCCGCGGTGCACAAAGCGCTGCTCGTGCCGGTAGCCCATGTGTACGCCGCACTTCTCGGCGTAGATCTCCTGGCCGAAGTGGTTGTAGAAGATCGAGTCCTGCGCGTCGACGGAGATCGTACGGAACTCCTCCAGCAGGCCGAGGTCGTCGAGCTCGGCCGTGCCGACGGTCTTGATGTCGACGCCGACGCCGAGCGGCTTGAGCTCGGGCACGACCTCGTAGACGACCGGACGGAAGCCCTTCTGATGCATGCGGAGCGCGGTGAGCAGGCCGGCCGGCCCGGCGCCGATGATCGCGATGTCGAGGTCGGTGGTGGTCATGTCGTTGTCCTCGTCGTTTGAGGGGGATGGGCGGGCGGTCAGGAGGCCGGAGCGGAGAGCTCGGCGAGGAAGCCGGTGGTGGCCGCCCAGGCACGCGCGGCGCTGCGCGCGTTGTAGGCGAACACCTCGGGCTCGGGGGAGGCGGCGGCCTTCGGGCTGGTGAAGGCGTGGGTGGTGCCGCTGTAGAGGTGGAACTGGTGGTCCAGCCCGGCGGAGCTCAGGTGTTCCTCGAGCCGGTGCCGCATCGGAGGCGTCGCCATCGGATCGTCGGCGCCGATCATCAGCAGCACGGAGCCCGATCCCGGAGTGCTCCAGTCCTGGTCGAGCAGGTCGAGCCCGGGATGCACCGCGGCGACACCGGCGACGACTGCTCCGGTGCGGAGGTACTCGAGGGCCGAGGAGCCGCCGAAGCAGTAACCGAGGAGGGCCAGTGGACGGCCGGTGAACTCCGGCTGCGCGTCGAGCGCCGCGTGGGCGGCGGCGACGCGGCCCAGCCATCGGTCGCGGTCCTGGGCCATGGCACCGATCAGCGGCCCGATCTCGGTGACCGAGGCAGGCGTGGCGCGCTCGCCCCATACGTCGGCCAGAAACACCGGATGCCCGGCCGCGGCGAGCCGCGCAGCCTTGCCGGTCATCTCCTCGCTGATGCCGAAGGCGTCGTGGATGAGCAGGACCGCGGCGGCGCAGGAGTCGCCGGCCGCTCCGCCCCGAGGCGCCATGGCCAGACCCAGCATGCGGGTCCCCTCGTGCTGGTACTCGACGTCACGGCCGACTGCCTGGGTCACGGTTCCCTGCCTCTCCGAGTACGGGATATGGCCTGCGCCACACGGTGATCCGAAACCGTAGGTCAGATCGTGTACGATTTCAACCACGATTTTGGGTGGCATCAGGCCTTGTATTGCAGGCGATTCTGTATATGGTTTCGTACACGATTCTGAAAGTGCTCGGCACCACAGCCCGCACGTACCAGTCAGGGAGCGCCCGATCCCATGTCAGAGATGCCCACGGCCGCCGGGCCGACCACCACCGTGACGCCGCCGCCCGCACCGGCCTCCGCCCCGGCCGCCGCTGGGAAGCACCGCAGCGGCGGGGTCTGGTTCGCCTCCCGATTCGCCGTCATCGGCGTCTGGATCGCGCTCGCGGTCCTCTTCTCGGCCCTCCGTCCCGACACATTCATGACGTCGGGCAGCCTCAAGGTGATCTTCGGCAGTCAGAACCAGGCGGCGCTCGTCTTTCTGACCGCCGCCCTGCTCTGCACGATCGTCGTCGGTGAGTTCGTCGACATGTCGGTCGCCTCCAACTTCGGGCTCGCCGCCATCATGCTGACGACCCTCCACGTCAACCACGGGTGGAGTGTGGGTGCGGCGGTGCTCGCCTCGCTCGTCCTGTCCACCGCGGTGGGTGCCGTGAACGGCTGGCTGGTGGTCAAGGTCGGCGTCAATACCATCGTGGTGACGCTCGGCATGGGCACCTTCCTCCTCGGAATCGCGCTGTGGGCCTCCGACCTGATGCCGGTCAGCGGCCTCCCCAGCGAATTCAAGGACATCGCGCTCCAGCCGGTCGCCGGCCTTCCGATCAGCTTCTTCTACGGGCTCGCGCTCATGCTCGGGTTCGCCTACGTCCTGCACTTCACGCCGCTGGGCCGCAACATGCGCTTCGTCGGTGAGAGCCGTGAGGTCAGCCGACTCGCCGGTGTGCGCGTGACCCGGGTCCGCATCGGGGCCTTCACGACCGCGGGCCTCATCGCCGGCGTGGGAGGGGTGCTCTCCGCTGCGGCCACCGGCGGCTTCGACCCCAACGTGTCGCAGAGCTACCTGCTGCCGATCTTCGCGGCGACCTTCCTCGGCACGGCGATCCTGCAGCCGGGGCGGTTCAATCCGATGGGCACCCTCATCGCTGTCTTCTTCCTGGCGACCGGCGTGCTCGGGCTCCAGCTCCTGGGCGCGACCTCGTGGGTCACGAGCGTCTTCTACGGCGGCGTCCTCGTCGTCGCCGTCACCATCTCGACCGTGCTGCGCAGCCGTTTGCGCTGATCACCCGCCGGTCCTCTCCTCGATCAGCGGCACCGCGCCACCGCGTCATTCTCAGCAAACAATGGAGTTCGCCATGAGACCCGCACGCCCCACCCCTCGGCGACGCGCCCGCACCTGGGCCACAGCCGCCGGCATCGTCCTCCTCGCCGGTCCCCTCGCCGCCTGTGGCGGTGACTCGCAGGACACCGCGTCCGCCGACGCCGACGGCTCGGCCTCCGTAGCCGGCGCCAACCTGGTCACGGCGATGAAGCCGCTGGACGCCTACCCCGTCCCGACGGAGAAACTCGACAACGTCGGCTCCGTCGCCGGAAAGACTGTCTTCTACGTCCCGATCACCAAGCAGGCACCGCAGTTCACCACCACAGAGAAGACCCTCGCCGCCGCCGCCGCGACCGTGGGCCTCCGCCTCCAGGTGTGCGACGGCAAGGGAACGCCGACCGACATCGGCGGCTGCATAAGCCAGGCGACGGACACCAAGGCCGCGGCCATCATCACGGATGCCATCCCGTACGCGCTGGCGGCCAACGGTCTCGACGCCGCGCAGAAGGCCGGCATCCCGGTCGTCATCAGCAACCAGGTGCCCGACCCGTCCCACCCGGCCTCCAAGACGCTCACCTGGGTGCAGGTCCCCGGGAGCGAGCAGCAGATCCGCCTCTTCGACTGGATGGCCTCGGACTCCAAGGGCAAGGCCAACACCCTGGTCAACCAGAGCTCCGACGGCCTGTCGCCCGCCAGCTACGTCGCCGACGGCAAGGCCGCGCTGAAGAAGAGCTGCCCCGACTGCAAGCTGACGGTCAACAAGGTCACGTCCTCCAACTTCGCGCTCATCCCCTCCTCGACCAGCGCCATGCTGCTCAAGGACCCGACCATCAAGTACGTCGACGCGCAGTTCGAGCAGTACCTGCAGCCGACCCAGGGCGGTGTCCAGCAGACGTCGCGTACGGACATCAAGGTCGTCACCGGCTCCGCCTCCCTCGGCGGCATGAAGGCCCTCAAGTCCGGTTCGCTGGCAGCCGTCACCGCCCAGGCCGCGGCCTTCCAGGGCTGGGTCGACACCGACGCGGCGCTGCGCCTGATCCTCGGCAAGCCGGTGCCGGAGTACACCATCCCGACCCGTCTGTTCACCAGGGACAACATCGGCGACGTCAAGCTGACCGAGAAGGCCGAGCTCTCCGGCGAGTGGTTCGGCCCGGCCACCTTCACCGACGACTTCAAGAAGCTGTGGGGCGTCGCGTGAGCGGGCTGCATGACCAGGCCCCGGTGGGACGGACCGGTCTCCCGCCGGCCCCCCGGCTCGCTGTCGACGGGGTCACGATGACCTTCGGTAGCGCCATGGTCCTGCGCGACGTCACCATGGATGTGCGTCCCGGAGAGATCCACGCCCTCATCGGGCAGAACGGGTCGGGCAAGTCCACCCTCGCCAAGATCCTCACCGGCCTCTACCGCCCCGACGCAGGCAGCCGTGTCACGGTCGACGGCGTCGGCCTGCGGCTCCCGATCAGGCCCGACGAGTCCCGTGCCGCGGGGGTCGCGGTCGTGCACCAGAACCTCGGCCTGGTGCCGGACGCCACCGTGCTGGAGAACACCCGGCTCGGCCGGTTCAAGGGCTCGCGCTTCCTTCGCCGGATCGACTGGAAGGCCGAGGCCGCGGCGACGCGGGCCGTCTTCGACCGACTCGGCGCGCGCAGCGTTCCGCTCGACACCAAGGTCGCGGATCTGCATGAGGACGAGAAGGCGGTCGTCGCGATCGCCCGTGCCGTGCAGGACCTGGAGGACGGCCGTGGGCTCATCGTCTTCGACGAGTCGACGCGTGCCCTCGGCCGTGAGTCGCTCGAGCGGTTCTACGCCCTGCTCGACCGCATCGTCGCGACCGGCACCTCGGCCCTGCTCATCACGCACCGCCTGGAGGAGGTCGTGGAGGCCGCCGACCGGGTCACCGTGCTCCGCGACGGCGAGATCGTCGTGGCCGGCAAGGAAGTCGAGGGCATGACGAAATCCGACCTCGCTCACCTCATGCTCGGGTGCGAGGTCGAGGGCCTCGAGCACCGCACGGCGGCCGACGCCGCGACCGACGCCGCCCCCGTCGTGGTCGACCGCCTCACGGGACGCGCCGTGCGCGAGCTGTCCCTGCGTATCCGACCCGGTGAGGTCGTCGGCCTCACGGGCCTCGGCGGGTCGGGCTACGACGACGTCCCTTACCTGATCAGCGGCGTCAGCGAGGCGAAAGGCGGCACGGTGACCCTGCCCTCAGGGCAGGTCGCGCTCAAGGGCCTGTCGCCGGCCTCGGCGATCAAGAGCGGCATCGCGCTCGTCCCGGAGGGCCGTGAGTCGGCCGGTCTCGTCGGCGGGATGACCGTGACGGAGAACATCTCGTTCCCGCAGACCTGCACCGCGAGTGCCTCCGGCAAGGTGCGGCCGCTGCGGAGCGGAGCCGAGAAGCAGCTGGCGGCCGACTGGATCGAGCGCCTCGACGTGCGACCCCCGTGGCCGCACGCGGTGCTCGAGAACATGAGCGGGGGCAACCAGCAGAAGGTGCTCCTGGCCAAGTGGCTCGCGACCGACCCGGCGCTGCTGGTGCTCCACGAGCCCACCCAGGCCGTCGACGTGGGCGCGCGCAAGACCATCGTCGAGGCGGTCCGTGGGGCTGCTCGCGAGGGCCGCGCCGTTCTCGTCGCCAGCTCCGACGAGAACGAGCTCGCGCTGCTGTGCGATCGCGTACTCGTCTTCAGCGACGGTGTCGTCGGGTGTGAGCTCACCGATGAGCTCACACCGCATGACATCGTCCGGACCATCTACACCGACAGCTCGCGCACCAAGCTGCGCGAGCACAGCCCGCAAGGAGCGTCATGACCGTCGTCGACATCAACGTCCACCACCTGCCCGAGGACCTCTTCACCAACGAGAAGATCCTCAACGGCTTCCTCAACAGTGCTCCGCGCGGCTTCGGCGAGGTCGCCGACGTCATCACCATGGAGGACGGCAGGAAGCAACTGGTCCTGGAGAAGCCGAAGGGCTACCCCAACCTCAACTACGTCGAGGGCGACTACTCGACCGAGGCGAAGCTGAACGCGATGGACGACGCCGGCGTCGACTACGGCATCATGCGAGTCCCGGTCTGGCAGGAGTGGCTCGGCCTCGAGACCTGCAAGGCGGTCAACGACAACGCCGCCAAGATCGTCGCCGAGTCGAACGGGCGTCTTTTCTCGACCGCCTGCGTCCCGCCGTGGGGCGGCAAGGAGAACATCCACGAGCTCGAGCGCTGCCTCGACAACGGCGCCGTGGGCGTCCAGCTCGCCTGCCACTACGGCCAGCTCTACCTCGACGACGAGGCGTTCAAGCCCTATCTCAAGGTGCTCAACGACAAGAAGGTCCCGGTCATCGTCCACCACACGCCGCTCCCGGTGGAGTGGAAGTCGGTCATCGACTACCAGAACTTCCGTCGTGAGTACGGCCGCATCATGGACCAGGGCATCGCGGTCGGGCGCGAGCTCTTCAGCGGCATGTTCGACGAGTTCCCCGACCTCAAGCTCACCCACACGATGCTCGGCGGCAACTGGTTCGCGGCCACGGCTCTGCTCACTCCGCACGCCCCCAAGGCCGGCGAGGCGATGCAGCGCCTGTCGACGACCGGTGGCGACAAGATCAAGCAGTACCTCGAGAACAACCTCTTCTTCGACCTCACCCACCCGCACTCCTGGGGCAAGATCCAGGTCGAGGCGGCACTGAAGGTCAACGGTGCCGACCACTACATGTTCGGCTCCTCGTTCCCCGTCTTCCGCTCCTGGATGAGCCAGGGCGTCGACTTCGTCAAGAACGAGCTCGACATCAGCGACGCCGATCGCGAGGCCGTGTTCCACGGCAACGCGAAGAAGATGTTCAACCTCCCGATCTGACCCTCACCCGAGCAGAGCGAGACCGATGAACGCCACACCTGACGAGGACATCGACGGCTTCTTCACGACCTCCCGCACAACGGGCCGTGAGGAGGCGGTCGAGCTCACTGACGAGAGCTATCGCACCTTCCTGCCCGGCCTCGACGACCCCAAGCTCACCGAGGTCCGCGGGATGACCTACGAGGAGTTCGCCCAGGACCGCTACCAGGCACCCTTCCTGCGCGACCTCCTCGTCCACTGGGACGGCCTCTACCGTGAGCCGTTCGTCGGAATCACCTCCGACGGCGCGGTGCGCGAGGGGCTCTACGCCCTGCCGGGCACCGTACAGCCGGACACCGGGAGCGAGCCCTCGGAGGCAGCCGCCCGCTTCCTCGGGATGCTCACTCCCGGCGAGCTGGACGCGGTGTGCCACGACATCGACGCACCGCAGTGGCGGGCATGGAGCAACCCCGAGTTCATGGTCTACCGCGTGGGACTGAGGATGGAGGTGCTCGCCGACGACACGACGTCGGCGATCCACGACATCCTCCGCGCGTCGCTGAGCTCCGACGGCTATGCCCAGGTCTCGGGTGCGATGGAGCTCAACGGCCACCTCGGCGAGCTGACCGGCCTGCCCACGGTCATGAACCGGCACAGCTACTGGTTCTCAGTCTTCGGTGACCCGTCGACGGGTGCACGGGGTGAGCCGTGGGGCTGGCAGCTCTTCGGCCACCACGTGGCCCTCAACTTCGTCTCCGTGGGGGGCCGGCACGTCATCGCACCGGTCTTCCTCGGAGGTGAGCCCGCGCTCCTGGACGACGAGGCCGGCGTCCGGGAGCCGCTCTTCGGGACGCGGGAGCGGCTCGCCCTGGAACTGGCCGGTTCCCTCACAGCCGCTCAGCGCGCCCGGGCCGTCGTCTTCGAGTCCGTACTCGATCCGGCGATGCCGGAGGGACGACTGCACCCCGCCGACGAGCGGCACGTCGCGGGCGCGTTCCGTGACAACCGTGTGATCCCGTACGAGGGGATTGCGGCGGACGAGCTCGACGACGCGCAGCGCGCCCTGCTCCGTCGCGTCGTCGCCGACTTCCTGCACCTGCTGGTCGAAGGGCAGCGCGAGCTGGCACTGGCGGAGTACGACGCGCACGTCGACGAGACCTGGTTCTCCTGGTACGGCGCGACGGACGGCTCCCAGCCGTTCTACTTCCGGGTGCACAGCCCGGTGCTGATCGCCGAGTTCGATGACCACGCCGGAGTCTGGCTGAGCAACAGGCTGCCCGCCCGGTTCCACGTGCACACGACGCTCCGGCACCCCAACGGCAACGACTACGCCAAGGCGCTCATCGCACGGTGGCGCGAGCGGGGCGAGTGATCCGTGCCCCCTTCAGAACCGCGGGTCGGGCAGGGCGGCCTCGTACTTCGTGACCGCCTCGATGGTGTTGACCTCGTGCTGCTTCGCGGCAGCCTCGATGGCCTCGGCCGACGCGCCCGACTCGATGAGCTGGAGGATGCCCTCGTGCTCGGCGATGGCGGCCTGGGCGCGGCCGGGGGCGTACCAGAAGGCCGATTTGCGGACGATTTCGAGCCGGGCCCACTCGTTGTCGACCATGTCGACGAGGCGGCGGTCGGGGCAGCGGCACGCGAGCAGCCGGTGGAACTCCCGGTTGAGCTGTCCGAAGCGGGCCGGGTCGAAGTCGGCCAGCGCCTCCTTCATCTGCCGGTCCAGTGTATGGGCCGCTGTCAGGTCGGCCTCGCTCAGGTGGGGCGCCGACAACGCCGTCGCGTAGCCGCCGAGGCGCGCCACGATCTGCAGGCCCCGCTGCCACGCGTCGGTGTCGAACGTCGCCACCAGCGCGCCGACGTTGGGCACGATCTCCACCCAGCCCCCGGCCTCGAGCCGGCGCAGCGACTCGCGCCACGGCACCGAGCTGATGCCGTGCTCGCGCACCAGCTGGTCGATGACCAGGCGGTGCCCAGGGCCATAAGTGCCGTTCATGATCCGTTCCTTGAGGATCATGAATGCCTGTTCGGTCTTGGTCGCCATGAAGCGAATCCAACCACAATTCCGTACACGATATTGAAGCGAGCTCTCCCTTGAACAGCACACCCGCCTCTCCCCTGGCCCCGGCGCTGCGGGCCAAGCTCGAGTCGGCGCCCGTCGCCGGACTCTCGGCCCAGCTGCGCCGCCGGGGCCTCGAAGGCGTGTTCATCGACGGCGTCCGTCCCCTGGTGGCGGGACAGAAGTTCGTCGGCACCGCCCGGACGCTGCGTTTCGTCCCCTTCCGCGAAGACCTCTTCATCAGCCATGGCGCCGGTTACAACGCGCAGAAGCGTGCCTTCGACTCCGTGGAGGAGGGCGAGGTCCTCGTCATCGAGGCGCGCGGCGAGAAGGGATCGGCCACGTTCGGCGACATCCTCGCGATCCGCGCCCATGCCCGCGGCGCCGCGGCCGTCGTGACCGACGGCGGGGTGCGCGACGCCGAAACCGTCGCCACCGTGGGCATCCCCGTCTTCACGGCGGGGCCGCACCCCGCCGTGCTCGGCCGCAAGCACGTCCCCTGGGACGCCGACCTCACCATCGCGTGCGGCGGTGCCACCGTGCAGCCCGGCGACATCCTCGTCGGCGACGCCGACGGGGTCGTCGTGATCCCGCCGGGGGTCGCGGCGGAGATCGCCGACGCCGCCATCGCGCAGGAGGAGGAGGACGGCTGGATCGCCCGGAAGGTCGCCGAGGGACACCCCGTCGAGGGGCTCTTCCCGATGAACGCCGAATGGCGGGCGAGGTACGAGGCCGAACGCTCCGCCCGGCCGGACACGGCGCGGACCACCTCGTGACCCGGACCCGGCCGGCACCGGCCGCGAGCAAGTCGCGGGTCGCCTACGAGTGGATCCGTGAGCGGATCACGTCCGGGGCGTTCGGCCCCGGCTACCACCTCGTCCTGACGGCGCTCGCCACCCAGCTCGGCATGAGCGTGGTGCCGGTCCGCGAGGCCATCAGTCGCCTCACGGCCGAGGGGCTGGTGACCTTCGAGCCCAACGTCGGCGCGAGCGTCTCCATGGTCGACCCGGACCGCTACATCCATGCGATGGAGGTCATCACCGTGCTCGAGAGCGCGGCGACGGCGCTCTCGACGCCGCACCTCACCCGGCGCGACCTGGCGCACGCCCGGGAACTCAACGCGGCGATGCGCGGCGGGCTCAGCGATTTCGACTTCCGGCACTTCAGCGCCCTCAACCAGGAGTTCCACCACACCCTCTACTCCGGGTGCCCCAACCCCCGGCTCCTCGAGATGGTCGACGCGGAATGGTCCCGGCTGGGCCACATGCGCGACTCGATTTTCGGGTTCGTCCCCCACCGGCCCCGAGAGTCCGTGTGCGAGCACGACGACCTGCTCGACCTCATCGAGGGGGGCGGGACGTCCGACCGGATCGAGCAGGCCGTGCGCCGGCACCGCACCGGCTCCCTCGACGCCTTCCGCACCCACAAGACCCACGGCGCCCACGGCCCCCACCGCAGTGACCGCGTCGACCAAGGAGCCTGACCGTGCTTCCCGACCAGACCCTCACCGAGCTCGCCGCCGAGCTCGAGCGGGCACACGGCGACCGCGCCGTGCTGCCGCGCATCACCGCCCGGTACCCCGAGGCGACGGTGGAGGACTCGTACGCCATCCAGGGGTTCTGGCGCGACCGGCGGATCGCGGCCGGCCGCCGCGTCGTCGGCCGCAAGATCGGTCTGACGTCCAGGGCCATGCAGGCGGCGACGGGCATCACCGAGCCGGACTACGGCGTGATGTTCGACGACACCGTCTGGGAGAACGGCGCTGTCGTGCCGTTCGACGAGTTCTCCAACGTCCGCATCGAGGTCGAGCTCGCCTTCCTGCTCAAAGCGCCGCTGAAGGGTCCCCACCGCACCGTCTTCGACGTGCTCCGTGCGACGGAGTACGTCGTCCCGGCGCTGGAGATCCTCAACTCGCACCTGGAACTCGAGGGACGCACGATCGTCGACACCATCGCCGACAACGCCGGCTACGGCGGCCTGGTGCTCGGCGGGAACCCCGTCGCACCCGACGCGGTCGATCTGCGCTGGATCTCCGCGCTGCTCTACCGCAACGAGACGATCGAGGAGACCGGCGTCGCCGCCGGTGTGCTCAACCACCCCGCCACGGGCGTCGCATGGCTCGCCAACAAGCTCCACCAGCACGGCACCGGCCTCGACGCCGGCGAACTGATCCTCGCCGGATCCTTCACCCGGCCGATGTGGGTGTCGCGCGGCGACACGGTGCTCTGCGACTACGGAACGATGGGAACGATCTCGTGCAGCTTCCGGTGAACCTCCCGGCGACCTTTCGCGAGGCGCTCGCCGCCTCAGACCGCCCCCTCATCGGCATGTGGGTGTGCAGCGGCAGCCCGCTCGTCGCCGAGATCTGCGCGGGCAGCGGCCTCGACTGGCTGCTGGTCGACATGGAGCACGGGCCCAACCAGCTCGAGTCGGTGCTCGCGCAGCTCCAGGCGGTCGCCGCCCACCCGGTCAGCCCGCTCGTCCGGGCGCCGGGCCTGCTGCCGGTCATGATCAAGCAGATCCTCGACCTCGGTGCCCAGAACATCCTGATCCCGGTGATCGACACTCCGGAGCAGGCCGAGGCGGCCGTGCGGGCGGTGCGCTACCCACCGCGCGGCAACCGCGGGGTCGGATCGGCCCTCGCGCGGTCGGCCCGGTGGAACCGCGTCGACGACTACCTGGCCAACGGGGACGACCACGTCTCGCTCTTCGTCCAGATCGAGTCGGTCACCGGGGTCGGGAACGCCGCCGGGATCGCCGCGGTCGACGGCGTCGACGGTGTCTTCGTCGGTCCGTCCGACCTCGCCGCGTCGATGGGCCTGATCGGCCGTCAGACCCACCCCGACGTGGTGGTCGCGGTCGAGCGGGCCTTCGAGGCCGTCCGCGGCGCCGGCAAGCCCGTCGGCGTCAACGCCTTCGACCCGGCTGTCGCGTCCGCCTACCTCGACCAGGGCGCGTCGTTCGTCCTCGTCGGCGCAGACGTCTCCATGCTCGCCCGAGGCTCCGAAGCCCTGGCCGAGCGGTTCATCGGCGCGCCCGGCCCGGGCCCCGCCGGCAAGTGAAGGAGCACCTCTTGTCCCTCCCCCCGGACTACGGCCGTCCCCGATCCCAAGGCCGTCCCGGTGGTCCACGCCGCCGGCCGCCGCGCCACGTCGAGGTCATCGACGTCAAACCGCTGACCCCTCGCATGGTGGCGGTGGTGTTCGCCGGCGAGTCCCTCGCCGACTTCGCCGAGCCCGCCCCGACGGCGCACATCAAGCTCTTCCTGCCGGACGCCGAGGGCAACGTCGCGCGGCCGGTGGTCGGCCCGGACGGCCGCCTCGAATGGCCCGACGGCCGACCGACGATGCGGACGTACACCCCCCGGCGCTTCGATGCCGAGGCCGGCACCCTCGAGGTCTGGTTCGTGTCGCACGGCGATGGGCCGGCCGCGCGGTGGGCCGCGCGGGCCGAGCCCGGCGGCCGTGCCGCCATCGGCGGCCCGGGCGGCGGCTTCTCCGTCGATCCGACGGCGGCCTCATGGTGGATCGGCGGCGACGAGAGCGCCCTGCCCGCGATCGCCACTCTGCTCGAAGCGCTGCCGGACGACGTCACCGGTCAGGTGCACCTGGAGGTCGAGGGCCCCGGGGCCCTCGTCGGCTTGCCGGCGCATGCGGGTGTCGAGGTGACCTGGCACCACCGGGTGGGCGAGCCGGGCGCTGCCCTCGTCGACACGCTCCGCCGAGATGGCCCCGGGGACGACACGCACGTCTGGATCGCCTGCGAGGCGTCGGCGGTCCGCAAGGCCCGGTCGTACCTCCTCGGCGACCGGGCGCTGCCGCGCCCGCAGGCAACGACGCGTGGCTACTGGCGCGTGGGCGAGGCCAACCACCCCGACCACGACTTCGGCGAGGACTGACGGACGTGCCCGTCGTGGGCCGGCGGGTGGAGCCGTCCGGTCCCCCCGCCGATCGCCCCCGGCCGCCCTGGCGGAGGCCGTGCGAACACGGAAGTCAGGGGTGCGCGCGCTGCCGGTGGCACACCCGCTCGTCGAGCGTGGCGGCGGCCGGGATGCCCCGCCGGGTGACTCACGGCCGAATGATGACGTCGGCGAGTCCGCGGCCGTGACGCTCGCTCGTATGACGCTCCGGCCCGGGGAGGCCGTTCCGATACCGGGGAAGCAGCCTCCGGACCGCAGAGACCTTGACGTTCGGATCACCGGCGGATCTTGGCCTCCTGCCGCGTGGGCGGGCTTGCCGGCTCGGGCCGGAGTGCCGCGGCCGTCATCGCTCGCCCTCGTTCCCGAGGGTGACGTCGGTGCGGCCCCCCTCCCGACCTGCGAGACGCTCTCGTACAGGGTGCCGGGTGCGGCTGTCAGGCCGCCGCGAGCGCGGCGCGGGCGTCGACGCGCTGGTGATGGCGGCGCATGACCTGCCGGGCGACCGGCTGGGCGAGCAGTGCCTCGACGAGGAACGCGATGGTGCAGTTCCGCGGCCACAGATGTGCGAACTGCTCAAGGGGTTCGGTGGATACCTGACGCGTGCCGATCCACGTGCCGACCACCGTCATCACGAGTGAGATCAGCAGCACGCTGCACAGGGCGTTCAAGATCATATGGGCGCGGAAGCTGTCGCCCGGGTGCACGAGTCGCGAGGTGAGCAACTGGGCGGGCTTCATCGTCAGCAGCACGACCGCCACGACCGCGACCAGCAGGACCGGCATCACCCGCAGCAGACCGGTCAACATGGCCAGGGTGAAGCCGGCCGTCAGGCCGCCGATCGCCACCGGGATGGTGTTCACCGAGATCACGGCGATGACCAGCAGAAACGTTACGGATTCCTTCGGGTTGCGCGGCAGGTGGGTGTGAAAGGGGTTGTTGCTCACAGTGCAGCTCCTCGTTGCTTGATACGGAGACCGGCAATAAAAACAGCGCCCGTCTCCCGAGCTGACTCGGGAGACGGGCGCTGTTTCGAAGTGCTTGTACGCGCCGGACTTCGCAGCGAACAATACAGGTCCGCAGCGTCTGTCACGGACGAGGACGGCGACGTGCGGCCTCTGCTCATTCCCACGGCAGGGCTCGGACCCCGAGGCTTGCGAAGCTGCTCGGCAGCCTGACGCAACCGTGAGGGCCGAGGCGCCGCGGCCCTCGGCGGGTCAGGAGATCCGTTGCAGGCTCGCGGTGTCGATGTTGGTGGTCCCGCCGTTGGGCGACGGGTAGATCTGGAACCGGAGGGTGCCCGTCGGCACCGGCACGCCGTAGATCAGCACATAGTTCTGGTAGCCGGTCGCGGCGTCGACGCTGTAGTTGCTGCACAAGCTGTTGTTGGCGGTGTAGATGCTCCACAAGCAGAAGGTGCCGGTCGCGGTGCCGGATGCCGAGGAGAGCCACACCGAGGCCTGGTACACCCCGCCGGCGCCGTAGGGCGACACCTCCTGGTAGACGGAGCCGCCGGCGGTGTCGGAGTTGGTGGCCAGGTATCCGGTGCCGTCGTGGGCCGGGGACGGGGCGCCGACCGACGTGTCGTAGTCGGCCCAGTTGACGACCGCGCCCGGGGGCGTCAGCCGCTGCCAGCCGGCGATGCTCTGTTCGAAGGATCCCGCGGACAGCAGGTTGGGGCTGACCACCTCGGGCCGGGCGGGCTTCGTCAGGTTGGTTGCCACGTGCTTGGGGGCCGCGGAGGCTGCCTGCCCCGGGGCCGTGGCCTCTGCCGGGCCGGCGGCGATCACTCCGCACAGACCGACAGCGGTAGCCGCAGGGATCATGAGGGCTTTGAGGCCGGGAAATTTGCTGCGCATGATGACGTCCTTGTCGCCGATCGATTGGGACCGTACGCGCGCTGGGCGTGCTGTGGTGGCGCAGATGCCCGCCGGAGGGCGAGCCGCTGCCACGATTGCACCGGCGATTGATCGAGAGCAACGGCGCCACGACGAGTACGGAGCGAACAAGCCGTCCGGCGCGCAGCGCTGACAAACGGCGCCGCGGCCGTCATCATGCTCGGGCACTTCCACCGGGGGCGGATCATCGCCGGCGCCGCCGGCACCTCACCCAGACACTGCGCGGCCACCGCGCCGAGCCGTGCCCGGACTGACGAATCGTGCAGGCGGCGGCCGACGGCTCCGCCCGGCCCGCCGGCCGCGGCCGGGCGATGACAGCGAACCTGTGCGCTGTACCCGTGTGAGAACGGGGACCAGGCCGTGGTGCGCCCGCTTACCCGGGCCCGCTCCAGGGCCCGCCGCCAGCGGCCGGTGGTAGCAGCGCCCGTCGCCGTGCGAAAGCCGTGGCGGACATCCGCCGTCCGCTCACGCCCGGGAGGGGAATCTGCCAGAGTGTGGTGCTCATGAGGACGTATTGGTCAGCGCGCTGGTTCCGCATGATCGCCGCGGCGGTCGCCGTGGTCGGCGCCCTGGCGGCCTGCAGCGGAGACCCGGTGCCGCCCCCCGTCGACTCGTCCCCGGGCGCGCACGGCGGCGCCGAGCCGCGGGCGAAGCTCCAGGACCCGCCGCAGGCCTTCGCGCCCGATCACGCCTCGGTCCTCCAGGGGAACTGGTTCTCGTCGGTGCGCAACCAGGATATCGACGAGGTCATGACGGTCGGCGACGGACGCGCGTACGCGTACGACACCAAGCTCGTCGGGGTCACCGGCCTGCGGCTGGCGGACGGCGGAACCGCCTGGAGTACCCGGGTCCCCGACGCCGACAAGCTGGTGAGCGCGCCGCGCTTCGGCGGCGGGATCGTGGCCGGCGCCTTCCGTACCGACATCGCGGGGACCGGCACCGCCGAGGACCGGGCCGCGAACGTCGTCGTCGGCTTCGACGCGGCGAGCGGCAGGACGCTGTGGTCGCAGGACGTCGGCGGCGCCGAGAACGACGACAGCGACGTGCTGCTCGCCCAGGACGACCCGGTGCCCGAGGTCATCGACATGGACGCCGAGCACGTCCTGGTCACCGTCGCCTCCCAGGGCTACTCCGAGACGCCGGCCAGGTCCGTGCTGCTCGACGCCCGTACCGGCAAGGTGCTGTGGACCGACGACGACCTGACCGCCGTCGACCTGGACGGCTCCGCGATCGACGGCCTCCGCCGTGACGGCGACTACGCGGGCGTGTCCGTGGCGGACGGACACCGGCTCTGGGAGCGCAGCCTCGGCGTCGGCGAGGCGCAGACGTCGGACGCGGGACCCGGGCTGACGCTCGCTGTGGCGATCGAGTTCGACCTGCTGATCGACCCGGCCACCGGCAAGGTCGTCATCGACTTCGGCGACACCCTGATGACGCGCTGCGACTACGACGGCAGGGACACCACCGTCTGCTCGGGCCGCGGCGCCGATCAGGGCGCGGCCGTGTGGGCCGTCGACGTCCACACCCACCAGGTGCTGTGGCGGCTGCCGGACGCGGCCGCGCACCGCGAGGCGCCGGGCGTGACGGCGGCCTGGCACGGCGTGGTCTACGGCGTCGGGCACGACCCGATGACGCTCGACGCCAGGACCGGCAAGGACCTGCGCGCCACCACGGGCTTGGACGACTCGCCCTTCCTGGTCACCGCGGGCTACGGCCTGGTCTACGACGACCTGTCGCACTCGGTCACCGTCTACCAGGCAGCCGGGGGGTGAACTCGGCCGGCGGCGGTGGCAGTTGGCAGCGGGCTCGACGGGGCGGTGCTCGTTGTCATGGCGCTCGCGGGTGGCCAGGACTTTCTCGGGCGTGGGCTTCGTTCAGGATGAGGACGTGATCGAGGAACTCGCGCCGGATGGTGCCGATGACGGCGATCGTCAACACCTCCAGCATCGGCAGCCGTCGCGCGAACCCCACAGGTCCAAGCATGATCAGCACCTCACGCCGGTCCTCGCTCAGATGATGGCGGCCCCCAGGCCGGCCCGGGAGAGGGTCACCACCCGGTCGAAGGAACTGTCGAGTTCCTCGTCGCCGTGGTGCACGACCAGCAGGCCGCGACCCCGGGTGCGTTCGTCCAGGGCCCGCAGCACCAGCCTTCTGCCGTGCTCGTCGAGGTTGGCGAAGGGTTCGTCGGCGAGGTAGAGGTCCGCGTCCTCGCTCAGCAGGGCCGCCACCGCGGTCCGCTGCCGCTGGCCCGAGGACAGATCCGAGGGCAGGTGGCCGGCGAACTCGCCCAGACCGAGTGCCGTCCGCAGCGGTTCGTCGGGCACCAGCTCCCGTACCGGCAGCGGAGGCAGGTGGACCGGGGCGGTCAGGCTCGCCACCCGGCCCGGCCGCGTGACCGCACCGGCGTCCGGGGCGAGTGTCCCGGCGATGACGTGCAGCAGAGTGGTCTTGCCACAGCCGTTGGGCCCGCGCAGCAGCACGTGCTCGCCCGGATTCAGCCCGAAGTCGTCGAGTGCGACGCCTTCCCCGCTGCCGTCTCCGTACCGGACGAGAGCCCGGCGCACTGACACCATGGCTCCCTCGTCGTGGTAAGGAGCTGTCCTCTCTCCGCGCAGGGTCTGGATCCGTTTGAGTACGGCGGTATTGCGACGGGCCTGCGGGATCACATTGACGAGGTCGAAGATGCCGGTGACGGCCCGCCACAGGGAATTGACGAACGCCAGGAAACTTCCGAAGGACATCCGGCCGGCGAACACGAAGTAGGCCCCGATGAGCATCGACGCGGTGTCGGAGAGGTTCATCACCAGGCTGCTCAGCGTGCTCTGCTTCTGCGCGAGCCGGAAGTTGGCGAGTCCGATGCGCAGGAAGCCGCGCAACGCGACCCTGTTCTCCGTACGGGTGCCGGGCATGAGCGAGGGCAGGCCGCGCAGGGCGTGAAAGGACGCCAGCGTCCGGGTCAGCGTGTTGACGTACCGGGCCTCTGCCTCGCGTTCGGGCTCGGTGTTGTCCTCGATCCGCTTGGCCGTGCGGTTGCTGACGAACACCAGAGGCGGCACGATGACCAGAAGGATCAGGCTGGCCTGCCAGGACAGGTACAGCAGCACAACGATGAACGCGGCCGAGGCCACCGCCTGCCGCGCGATCCGGATCGAGACGTCGACCGCCGGCAGGACGCCTTCCTTGACGTCGTTGTGGATCCGGCTGACGTAGGAGGCATTGCCGGACTCCGCCATCCGGCGCCCGTCCAGCGCGATCGCCCGGTCGAGCAACTCCATCTCCAAGGACAGCACCAGCGTGTTCTCGAACCGCTTCCGCCACCAGGCGAGCCAGTAACTCCCCAGGTTGAGCGTGAAACCCAGCAGCGCGTACAGGGCCGCGAGCCGGGAGAACCGGTGGAAGTCGCTGGTCAGGACTGCCTGGTCGAACAGCGCCTTGAGTAGCAGCGGATGCAGCAGGGCCTCCGCCCCGCACATGGTCGCCTCAATTGCCATGATCACCGAAAACGCGGTCCTGTGGCCGCGCAGAATCCGCCACAGCTCTTTCACGTCGACACCTCGTCGAGCAGGAAATCCGCGGTGCCGCCGTGGTTGGCGCGGTGGAGGACGCGCAGGACTCCGGCCGAGCCGGTCGCGTAGTCGCACGAGCAGCGCAGGAGCCCTTCGCCGGGGACGCCCAGTGGCGCGGTGCCGTCCTGACGGGGCAGGCCGAAGCGGGCGGCGGGCTCGAAGAGGAAGACCTCGCGGACGAAGTCCAACTGGCGCAGTGCGGTGTCCCGGTAGGAGGAATCACCGGTGAACGCCGCGGCGTCCAGCAGCGCGTCCGCGATGCCGCTCATGCCGAAGGCGTAACCCGGCAGTACCGACTGGCCCACGTCCAGGGCCCGCAGCACCTGGCGGGCGGCTTCGAAGTCGCCGTAGCGCAGCAGCACCTGTGCGACACCGGCGTTGCCGACCTCGACGTACGGCTCCATCGTGCCCTCGTGCGCGAACATCGGCACGCCGTCGACCGGCTCGGCATGGTCCATCTCCCAGGCCAGTGCGCCGCGTCCCAGGCGCAGGAAGGACGCGTCGCCGGTGACCTGGTGCATGCGCAGCAGGAACAGCGCGACGCCGGCCTGCCCGAAGCCGAGTCCGGTCAGCGGCTGGTGGTTGTCGCTTCCGGAGTAGTCGTTGAGCCAGAAGGTGTGCCGGCCGTCGTGGTGGGCGCGCTCGCGCAGGAGCTGGGCGCACTGCTGAGCGGCGGCGAGGTCGGCGTCGTGTCCGCTGGTGAGGTGGAAGCGCAGGTTGGTCATGCCGAGCCCGGCCAGGCCGTAGTAGAAGGTGTGGTCGCCGACGCCGGGGGCGCGGCGGTTGGCCTCGGCCAACAGGCGGCGGGCTTGCGGGTGCAGGCCCAGAGAACCGGCCGCCCAGGCGATGCCTGCCAGGCCGTTCATCAGGCCGTCGGGGTAACGGGCCGGTTCGGCAGTGTCGAGCCGGTCGCGCAGCCAGTCGCGCCACTGGGGGCGGACGGGGATGCCGGAGGCGTTGAGCGCCCACAGGACACCGGCGGCTCCGAAGCCGAGGCTGAGCGGGTTGGTGACGTGGGCGAAGGGGTCCACCGGGAAGAGGGTGGCCCGCTCGGTGTCGGCGACCGCCGTCACGAACGCGGCCACTCCGGCCTGTACCCCCGGCAGCCCGAGCCGCTCCTCCACCACCGGGCGCCGAGGCGCGACCGCCACCTGGCCGAGCAACTCCTCCTCGTCCGCGAGCGCGCCGAGGACCTCGGTGAGGGTGGTCCGCGCCTGCGCCAGCTCCATGATCAACTCGTGGACGCGGGCCGGCCAGCCCAGGCGGTCGGTGAAGACGCGGAAGAGGCCGAGGACATCCTCGCGCAGGTACGACATCGCGGCGATCGGGAAGACGAAGTACGCCATGGTGGTTGCCAGCCCGTACAGGTCGTCCTCGGGGGCAGAGGCCCGGAAGCGGCGCTTGGAGTGGCTGAAGCCGGGGGTGAACAACTCGACCTGCTCCGCCAGGTGTGCGTCGTCCCGCGAGTCCGCCTCGGCCAGCCGGCACGACTCCAGGTCGATGACGGTGACGTCGAAGGTCTCGGTGTCGACCACCAGGTTCGCGGCGGTGAGGTCGCCGAGGATGACCTTTCGCTCGTGGGCGGCCCGCACCGCCCGCGCCAGCCCGCGGAACACCGCCAGGTAGATCCGCAGGAACTCGCGGGACCTGTCGGTGTCGATCACCGGGCGGGCGAGCGGATTGTGTTCGAGCAGCACCGAGCGGATGTCGGTGCCGCCGATGTGCTCCTCGGCGACGAAGTGGTGCTCCCAGTGGCGGAACGCGGCGACCGGGGTGGGGAAGCAGTCCAGGTCGCCCAGCCGGTTGATGAAGGTCCACTCACGGGCGAGGATGCGCACCGCGTCGTGGTCCAGCCGCGGATTGAGGTTCGTGTGGGGACGGGCCTCCTTGAGTACGACGACCCGGTCGTCGTCCGCGGTGTCCTCCGCGGTGTAGACCCCGCCGCTGTTGGAGAACTGGATCGCCCCGGTGACCCGGAAACGGCCGCCGAGCAGCCCGTCGCCCTCCGGGGTCCCCGGCTTCCAGTCGCTGAACGGCCAGGACACCCACCACGGGTGGGCGTGGCCCGGGCGACGGTCGTCGTCGACCGGCCCGTCGGGCCCGGTGATGTACGGCACCCGCCGGCCCATGACGTCGACGGTGTGGGTGTCCAGGAACTGGCCGTAGCGGAAGTACAGGGACCTGTTGTCCCGGAAGCGCAGGTCGGACAGGACATAGGCGCCCTCGGCCCCGTCCAGCAGGCGGTTCAGGTCGGCCAGGCAGCTGCGGAACTCGTCGTCGTCGTGTGGGTAGACCGTGATGAATTTCCCGCCGCTGCCCCGGGCCATCGCCTTCGAATTGAGCATTTCAAGGATGTTGAGGTCGAGAGCGATCTTGAAGTCGATGTCCCGGGCCGTGAGGTACCCGATCGCCGTGTCGGCGATCTCCTGCGCGTTGCGGTGGTGCCCCGACACATGGATCTTCCAGCCCTGGGCAGGCAGAGCGGGATTGTGCCGATGACTCCACCAGATACCGCTGCGGACAAAACGCGCACGAGTCCGCTCGTCGAGCAAAGCGAGGAAATGGTCCCGTCGCGGCTTGTAGAAGACGTCCAGCGGATCGAAGAAGAGCGTATTGTTCCAGGCGTAAAGGAATCGGTTGACCCATCGTTCGTCGCGCATCTCCGCCTCCGTGGGCCTGTGGAGCACCTTCGTACGGTCACCTTCACGCGCTCGGGCGACCGCTGGCGCCGCGCGCTGCCGGGAAACGGATCGGGCGGCGGGAGCCCGGAGGTCCCGCCGCCCGGTCCGTCAGCCCTCTTCCTTCACGTCGCAGCAACTGCTGCTGCTGCTGGTCACGCTGACAATCGCCGGCCTGTTCGTCGATACGCTCGGCTGCAGCGTCTGTAGATCGAGCACGCTCATAACGGCATCTCCTCTTCATGCGGCGGGGGACTGCGGATCACGAAAAAGGCCTTGCCGCGTCCGGGTGTGTACCTCTCGTACGCCATGCCGATCAAGACGTACGACTGCCCGGTGGGACAAGGCTCAGATTCTCCGGTCGATCTGCCGACCGTGAGACGAAACGGTCGCCGAGAATGCTGTTCGGCGTCAAGTGGAAGGGGCTGCGAAGCAGATACGTCATTGTGATGAGGTGGCGGCACCGTCCAGCTCCGGGCGGTGCACAAGCCCGGATATCCCCTTCTGGCCGAAAAAGCAGACTTGACGGGCCGTCGATGTCCCGGCCGGGCCGGCCCGGCCGAAGCCCCACGGAACCCCTTCGCCCCCACCGCCTCATGACACCCTCCGGCGTGGTGGCGCCACGGACGCCCCGGCGTAGACACACACCGTCGCATGACGGATGCGCGCGGCGACGCCCGGGGGGGAACCCGCCCGCACCCGGGTGGGCGGGCGGGGGGCAATCCTCAATACCGGTCGCCGTGAGACAGGTGAGACATCCGCACGGGTCCCGCGTACGCGAAGCCGTTTCGCGTTCGAGGTGGAGCCCGCCGTCGAGCCCGAGACGCGCGACGCCGGCACTCAGGTCCGGCCGTAGCCGCCTCGTTCCTCCCGTTGTGGATATTTCGGGACGTTCTTCCTGAGTGCGGCCCTCTGTTTGCCCCCATGAACCAGGGGAAGGCCCCCGAGAAGGCTGCGCGGCGACCCCGGGCTGAGGCAGTGGCGCCGGAGCCGGCTTCCCGCAGTGAGTCACGCCCTAGAGAGATGCGCATCGTGAACATTCAGATCGTCTCGCAGCACCCTCCCAAAGGCATCTGGCACGGGCTGTGCGACAAGGAAGTGCGCTCGGTCGACGGGGAGCGCGTCGTGACCTGGACGGGGCTGATCGACCCCGGTGACGTGGCCCCGGGCCTGCGGTTCGCCATCCCTCCCACGCCCGGCGTGCGCGAAGGGGACCTGGACGTGGTCTTCGGCTACGCCGACGGCAGCGCGGTCCCGCAGGACGCCATCCGCCGGCTCGTGGACGCCGCGGAGCCTGCGGGCCGTACGGACGCCTGGGCGACCCTCACCTTCGAGGTGTCGGGGGAACTGCGCGACACGGTCGTCATGACGGTGACCCAGCGGGGAGAGGGGTTCTTCGTCCCCTCCCACAGCCCGCAGGTCGGCACCGAGGACTGACCGGCGCGCGTGCCCGGGCGAGCGCAGGTCAGCTCCGCCTGCCCCGCCAGTCCAGGCAGACGACCAGCGCGTCGTCCAGCGCCTCCACGTCGCCGCGGTGCCCGCGCAGCTCGTGCAGTATCGCGCGGGGCACCTCCGGGGCGGGCAGCATCCGGGTGGAGTTCATCGCACGGCTCAGGACCCTTTCCTCGTACCGCTCACCGGCCGGGGAGGTGGCGTCGTAGACGCCGTCGCTGAGAAAGAGCAGGCGGTCCCCGGGGCGTACCCGGAAGGTCTGGCTCTCGTACAGCGTGTCCTCGAACATGCCGAGCGGCAGTTGCGCGTCGAGTTCGACCGGGCTGACCTTGCGCTCGCGCAGGAGCCAGGCCTTGGGGGATCCGGCGTCGATGACCTCCACCACGCCGGTCGGCAGGTCGAAACGGAGCAGGAGGGTGGACAGGTGCAGGTCACCGCGGTGCAGGCCGTAGATGGCCTGGTCGGCGAGGCACGCCTGGTCGATCAGCGAGAGGCCGGCCCGGCGCGCGTTGCGCAGGGCGTTGATGCCGAGGCTGGTGAGCAGGGACGCCTCGATGCCCTCACCCATGCCGTTGGTGAGCGTCAGGGAGAAGTCGTCGGCGGTCGCGGACCAGTCGACGTTGTCACCGTAGACGCCGTACGCGGGTTCGAGCTGCGCCCCCATCTCGTACTCGCTCCGCGCGCAGCTGCTTCCCGGCAGCAGCTGCCACTGCATCTCGGCGGCGAGCGTCAGCCGCCGCACCCGCTTCGCCTGGAGGTACAGGTCGGTCTCGCGGTCCGCGATCAGGATGGCCCGCCCCAGCGATTCGGCGATCTCGGCGAGTTCGTCCTCGACGCCGTGGCCGGCCGCGTCAGCGGGAAGGGTGACGCACAGGACACCGATGCGCTCGCCGCGGACGCTGACCGGCAGGTGGAGCTCGGTCGCTGTGTCGCCGGACGGCTCCCGGACCGGGCGCTGGGACGCGAAGGCGCGGCCGGGAGCGCTCGTGTGCACGGGCACGCCCGGCGAAGTGAAGGGAAGGGCTTCCACGGCCTGGAGTATCGTCATTGAGTAATCTGCCATCAGCAGGTCGACGCCCAGTGCAGCGTACTGGGTGGTCAGGGCGCGGCGGAGTACCGGCAGCAGTGCGTGGGGCTCGACGGTGCGCAGCATGCGCTCCACCGCCGCGGATCTGTCCATCTGTGTACCTACCGCCTCAGGAATCATTGGTCGGGACGCCGGGAAGGGCCGATGAGGGGAGAACGGGTCATGCCCCACGAAGCGGGCGGACGGCGGTACCGCACGTCCGCGGCACGCGAGCACGCTGCCCACTTTCCGCAGACCGCCGATCTCGCGGCACGGACCGCCGAGATCATCGAGCTGCTGGAGATCCTGTGGGAACGGCGGCGCGACATCTCCCCCGCTCCAGTATCGGCAGCCCAGCTCCGGGTGCTGTACATCCTTGAACGTGACGAATGCCTCAACGTCGGCGGTCTTGCGGCGGCCCTCGGCGCTTCGGCTCCTTCGACCAGCAGACTGTGCGACCGGCTGGAGGCGCTGGGGTTCGTCGCCCGTTCACCGAACTCGGCCAATCGCCGGGAGAAGGACCTGAGGCTCGCCGACGCCGGCCGCGCCCATCTGCGCCAGTTGCGGCTGTGGCGGGAGGCGGAACTGCAGAAGACCATCGCGGCCATGCCGCCCGAGGCCCAGGTCGACCTGCTGCGCGGCATCCAGGCATTCCGCACCGCCTCCCGTGCCGCGCCTCGCGCCTCGGAGGAAGGTCCGGACGCGGCATCGGCGTGAACGCCACCAGCGCATCGTTCCCCTCCTCTTCTCCCGGTCGGCGCCTTGCGCGGCCGGCCTACGTGTCTGCCCGTGCGTGCGGCTGTCCGCCCGTGCGTGCGGCGCACAGGACGCGGGCACAGCGTGTGGCGCGGAAACCATAGTTGTCAAATGACAACAGTGATCGACCCGCCGAGGAGCCCGCCCCGGCGTTGCGCTAATGTTTGTCGAGCGACAAATGTGCAGCCGCAGGGGAGCGGGTATCCGTCGGCTTCGCGGCGGGCACCGTACGCCGCGGGGACTGGGCATCCGGGCCCGACAGGTCGGGAGCGCAGTGGAAATCCATGGAGACGGCGTAGGCGGCGAGAGCGCTGCGGCGTGCCGGGGCACGGTGCCCCCCCAGCCGTCCGAAGGCCGGACCGAGTCGCGCGACGGCGGCCCGCGGCAGGAGCGGGACCGGCTTCGTGCCCGGATCGAGGAGCTGGAAGAACGCGTTCAGGGGCTCGAATCCGTCGAGCGTGAGACAGCCGCGCTCAATGCCGCCCTCCTCGCGGATCTGGAGGAGACCAACCGCGGCGTGGTCGCGATGTACCACCACGAGCACCAGATGGCGCTGGCCCTCCAGCGGACCTTCCTGCCCTCCGTCCTGCCCTCGGTCCCGAACATGACGCTGGCGGTGCGCTACCTCGCCTCCGACCCGGAGAACGAGATCGGCGGCGACTTCTACGAGGCCGTCAGCACTCCGGCGGGGCTGCTGCTGGCGGTGGGGGACGTCGCCGGGCACAACCTCCAGGCCGCGATAGTGATGGGAGAACTCCGCCACGCCCTGCGGGCGTACGCCTACGACGAGCACTCGCCGCGGGCCATCCTGTCGAGGCTGGACCGCCTGCTGAGACTGACCCGTCCCGGCCGTACCGCGACCGTCTGCGTGGCCCTGGTCGATGTCGTGACCGGGGTGGTCCACTTCGCCAACGCCGGTCACCTGCCGCCGCTGCTCGCCTTCCCCGGCGCCCCTCCGCGCTACACGCACGAGCACGGGCCGCTGCTGGGCCTCGGCCTTCGCCAGCCGAAGGAGACCACCGTGCGCCTCACCGCGGGTACCCGGCTGCTGATGGTCACCGACGGGCTGATCGAGGTCCCCGGGACGCACCTCGACGATTCGCTGGAGCGCCTGCGCGGTGTCGTGGCACAGGCCCCGCCCGGCGCCGAGGCCCTCTGCGACACCCTGATCGACGCCTTCCGCCACCACCGGCAGGACGACGTCGTGGTCTTCTCGGCCGAGTTCACCGGCGGCTGACGCCGGGTTCCGGCGGTCCGGGCCGCGTCGACGCGGGGGACCGGGGCCTTCTCCGGTGGGTCGGGATGCAGGCCCGCGACGTCACGGACCTTGTCGAGGGACAGCGGATCCACGGCCGACTTCAACCGACCTGTCCAACGCTTCCCGCCCCCCGGGGAGGAGGGGCGGGAAGCGTCGGACAGGTGGGCACCGCCGATCAACGGGGCGGGGCTCCCGGTGGCGATGCCCGGTTCCTGTCCGCGGGTGTCACACCTGCGTCAGCGGCCCCAGCTCCCGGCGGCAGGCTCTTCGCGCTGTCCGCCGCCGACGTTCGCGCAGGTGTTGCCGAAGGCCGGGTTGAGCAGGCCGATGATGTTGATCGAGTTGCCGCAGACGTTGAGCGGAATGTGGATCGGGATCTGGACCGCATTCCCGCTGAGGACACCGGGAGAGCCGACGGCGGCACCGGTGGCGCCGGAATCGGCGGCAGCGGCGCCTGCGCCGGCGAAGACGCCGGTTGCGGCCAGAGCGATGGCGACGAGGGACATTCGAGTACGCATGAGGTCTCTCCAACGCGTTGACGGAACGTTCCCTCATCACACAGCGCTCAGCTGCTTGTGCGCCTGTATTGCGCACATCGGGGGCGTGTCGCCCCAGCCTGTCGATTCACATGGTCGGCAGGAGCCGCTGGCAGCCGGCGACGTGGGTGGCGAGCGGGGCGACCCCGATCGCAGGGGCCGCCGGTCCGGGGGTGGGCCCGCCGGACGGCGGGCCCACCAGGGTGCTAGGCGACCTGCCAGAGCTGGAGCGCCGCGCCGGTGTCGGCCTGCTGGGTCACCAGCGAGCCGTCGGCGGTGGAGGCGGTGGTCAGCAGCAGTCCGCTCTTCTTGGACGCGATGGCGTAGCCGCCGGTGCGCGGCGTCACCGTCCAGTGCTGGTTGTCGCCGCCGGTGCAGGTCCACTGGATGACGGTGGCTCCCGCCGCCGCGGACCCGCCGTTGACGTCCAGGCACAGGTGCGAGGCGCCGTTGACGAGGGTGTAGCTGCCGTCGGTGTTCCAGGTCAGCTGCCACTGCTGGTTGGCGCCGCCGCCGGGGGTCCAGGTGATCAGCTGCGTCCCGGTGGCCGTCGAGCTGCCCGGGTCGTCCAGCGCCTTGCCCGCCGTGGTGAGCACGTGGGTGCCGCTGAACTGCCCGCTGTAGACCTCGAAGGCGTACAGCGAGTAGCCGAACGTGGTGCCCCGGGCGGTGCCGTACATACGGAGGTAGCGTCCGGAGCCGGTCAGGCCGGTCAGGTCCTGGACGCCGCCGGCGCCGGTGGTGGTGGAGTACAGCGTCCGCCAGGTGCTGGCGTCGTCGGACGCCTGGATCTGGAAGGCCTTGCCGTAGGCGGACTCCCAGCGCAGCACCACCCGGCTGATGTTCTTGGTGGAGCCGAGGTCGACCTGGAGCCACTGCGGGTCGCTGTAGGCGCTCGACCAGCGGGTGCCGGCGTCGCCGTCGGTCGCCGCGCTCGCCGGGAAATTCGCCGTCTCGGTGCTGGACGCGGTGGTCGGCCGTCCGGCCGCCAGGTCGGTCGCGCCTGCGGCGGGCCAGGCCGGGTTGTGGCCGATCGCGGCGACGATCGCGGTGAAGGCCGCGTACGTACTGGCGGGCTTGGGCGATCCCCAGGTCTGCTGGGCCAGGGCCCGCAGCGGATACATGATCCCCGAGGCGATCTGGTCCTCGGTCTCGGCCGTGGGGTTGTCGCACCAGACGTGCAGCACCGAACCGGGGTTCTTGCTGCTGTCGGTGATGGTGTTGGAGCCCTGGTAGAGGTCAGGGGTCCAGGTCTCGTACATCCACTGGGTGTCGGGCTTGGCGCCGCCGAGCACGTAGTAGGTGGGCGTCCAGGACTCGTTGGCGACGGTGTGGCCCGCGGCGATGAGCTGCTGCGGGGTGAGGCCGTAGTTGTACCAGTAGTCCACGACGATGTCGGCGTTGGGCGCGAGGGTGCCGTCGCCGGACTTGATGCCGTCGTTCCACATGCGGGCGGTCTTGCCGCCGGCCCGGACCAGGGTGTCGGCCCAGTTCACGAAGCCGTAGTAGGTGTCCTTGGCGGTGGCGGACGCGCCGTAGTGGGCGCGGGCGTAGGTCAGCAGCTGGGGGTACTGGCTGTAGTCCGACACGTACTCGTCGGCGCCGATGTGCCAGTACGGGCCGGGGAAGAGCGGCAGGTACTCGTTGATCAGGTCCTTGACGAGGGTGTAGGTGCCCGGCAGCGACAGGTCGATGAATCCTGGGTTGACGGCGCCCGCGCTGTTCTTCAGCGCCAGTTCCGGGTGGGCGGCGACGACGGTGTCCATGTGGCCTGGCATGTCGATCTCCGGCACGACCGTGATGTGGTACTTCGCGGCCACCGCCAGGATGTCCCTGATGTCCTGCTTGCTGTAGTGGTCGGCGGCGACGACCTCCGGGTGGGTGCTGCTCTCCAGCCGGAAGCCGTAGGTGTCGGAGAGGTGGAAGTGGAAGTAGTTGAGCTTCAGGTAGGCCATGTCCTTGAGGTGCTGCTCGATCCAGGCCACGGTGAAGAACTTCCGCCCGGCGTCGATCATCAGGCCGCGCTCGGACTTGGCCGGCGAGTCCACGGCCGTGCCGGCCGGGATCGTCGAGCCCTGGTGCAGCAGCTGCAGCACGCTGCGGGTGCCGTAGAACACACCGGTCGCGGTGGAGCCCTGGAGGGTCACCGACGTGCCGACGGTCATCCGGTAGCCCTCGGTGGGCAGCGCGGCGTCACCGAGGGTCAGCGCGATGTCCCCGGCGGCGGCCGTGCCGGTCGTTACGGTGACGGTGCGCCCGGCCAGCTTGCCCAGGTCGTCGGCGAAGGTCGCCGCCTCGCCGGAGAGCTGGGAGGTGTAGGCGGACGCGACGACGATCCGCGAGCCCGTGCCGAAGGTGTAGGTGCCGGTTCCGGCCGTCCACTGGCGCAGGGCCGGGATCGTCTGCGGGGTGCCGGCTGCCGCCTGCGCGGTGCTCGCGCCGGTCAGCGACGGCAGGACGAGCACGGCCAGGGCGCAGGCCAGGGTCGTGATCACCGCCGTCAGGTGTCGGAGTGTTCTCATCGTTCCTCGTGGGGTCGTAGGAGAGGAGCAGGCGGGGGGAGGGAGCCATGCGGCTGACCCGACGTCAGACCCGGGCCCAGCGCTGGTTGTCGCCGTAGTGGCAGTCCCAGAGCTCCAGCAGCGCGCCGTCGGCGGTGCTGTTGCCGCTGACGTCCAGGCAGAGCCCGGAGGCGACGCCGGTGATGCTGCCGTCCGCGTTCAGCACCCACTGCTGGTTGGCGCCGCCGCCGCAGTCCCACAGCACGACCTTGGTGCCGGCCGTGGTGCCGTTGGCGTAGGCGTCGAGGCACTTGCCCATGACGCGCAGGGTGCGGTCCGCGTTGTAGGCGAGCTTCTGGTTCGCCCCGGCGTTGCAGGTCCACTGGGCGAACTGGGTGCCGTTGGCCGTGGACAGCGCAGGGTCGTCGATGCACTTGCCGGAGGCGATGCCCACGAAGGTGGACGCGGCCGGGGTGTTCGCGCCGGTGACCGACAGGTTGTCGAACTGGGCGCCGTAGTACCCGCCGGTGCCGAGGCCGGCCTCGCCGACCGCGTAGGTCGAGTCGGTCGCGGAGCCGATGGCCGTGCCGTCCACGGCGGCGGTGATGGTGCTGCCTGCGAAGCCCAGGCTGATCCGGTGCCAGACCGGGGTTCCCAGCGCGGCGGTGGAGCCCGAGGCGAGCGTGGTCATCGTCCCGCCGCTGGTGTTGCGCAGGATCGACCAGGCCCCGGTGGAGGCCACCCGCAGGTAGTAGCCGGCCTGGTGCGACTGCGGCCGGCCCTGGACGTTGGCCCGGCCGAGCAGCTCGACCGTCCCGGCCTGCGGCAGCACGGCGTCGGCGCTGACGGTGTAGTCGCCCCACTCCGGGTCGCCGAACAGGGCGTAGGGCTCGCTGTCGGCCTGCCACAGGATCGGCTTGGCGACCGCGGCCTGGCGCAGGCACTCGCCGGCCCGGCCCGCGATGCAGGGGGCCGTCTCGAAGGAGCCCTGCATGTCGCTGAGGTAGCGGGCCTCGCGGCCGGTCGGGTAGCTCTCCAGGTTGTCGGTGTAGGGGAGCGGGAGGCTGCTCCGGGCCGGTCCCGCGGCGGTTCCCTTGGCGGCGGCCGGCGTGGTCGTGGTCAGGGTGTAGGCGTAGCCGGGCTGGAGGGTGACGGAGAACGAGCCCGCCGTCGGTGTGATGTCGGCCTGCTGCGCCATCCACCGGGCCGGGTTGTTGCCGGTCATGTCCGTGGCCCAGACGTGCACGGCGTCGGCCGCCATGCCGCCCTTGACGTGGAAGGAGACGGTGCGCGCGACGGACGCCGTGGTGGTCTCCAGGACCGTGGTCCAGTCCGTGCCGTTGGTGGACTTCAGCGTGGTGTAGCTGCCGTTGGCGCGGTCGCCCTCGATGTAGCCGCCGGCCGAGTCCAGGTACGTCCAGCCGATGGAGGTGAACCGGGTGAGGTGCGCGGTCGCCCACAGGGCCCGGCCCACGGCGTAGTTCCCGGACCAGGGCTGGTTGGCCAGCACCAGGCCGACCGTGGAGTACGGGAGGTCCTGGTACGGGGACGCGACCAGCGGCCAGTTGATGTAGGCGGTCATCTGGCCGTCGAGGTGGTCCCGGTTGAGGGCGCGGATCAGCGAGGCGCCGTCCTGGTAGTCGTGCGAGCCGTTCTCGCTGGCCCACAGCGGCTTGCCGGTGGCCACGGCGTTCGCGCTGGACGGGCAGGAGGTCTGCGCGGACAGCCAGCCGCAGGGGTAGTGCATGCCGACGACGTCGATGGCGTTCTTGAAGGCCGTGTCGGCGACCATGTCGTCCGCGACCGCCCAGCTGTCGTCGGCGCCGACGACCTTGGTGGCCAGCCCGGCGGTGGCCAGGGCGCTGTGCAGGTTCTCGTACCAGGTCTTGTTGTAGCCGCGCTCGTTCCAGCCACCGATGTAGTCGATGGTCAGCCCGTGGTCGCTCTTGGCGTGCTGGATCCAGCGGAGGTAGTAGTTGATCATGTCGGTGGACCAGAAGTTGCCGCCGCCGATCCAGCCGGGGGCGGTCCAGGCCAGGCCGTACAGCTTGATGGCGGGGTTGCGGGCCTTGGCCTGCGCCATCAGCCACCACTCGTAGCCGCGGTTGTAGTCGACGTCGGCCGCGGTGTGCTCGGCGCTGGGCTCCGCGCCGTCGGTCGAGTTGGCGTCGCCGCCGATCTCCACCTTGAGCATCTGGAGGCCGGCGCCGTAGCCGGGCTTGAACAGGTAGTCGAGCACCTGGCTCCGGTACGGCTCCGGGTAGTCGTAGAGCAGGCGGGAGTTGCCGCCGCCGCCGCTGATCGCGCCGACGCCGTCGAAGGTGCGGCCGGTGGCGGCGGCGCCGTCGATCACCACCGACGTCGCCGCGTGGGCGGTGGCCGGCAGTCCGAGCACCGAGCCGGTCGAGCCGAGCAGGATGATCAGTGCCATGGCCAGGATGCGGAGGGCCGGGAACGGCCGTTGCCGGGGCTGCCGTCCGACGGTCAGCACGTGCATGCGGGGACTCCTGGGGGTGTGGGGGAATCGCGCCGGGCGAGGACCGCGCGGCGCCGCGGTGGGTCAGCCGACCTTGACGAGCGTCCAGACGGTGGCCTGGGGGACGGCGTGCTGGGTCACGGTCGCGCCGTCTGCGGCGCCGTCGGCGCTGAGCGCGAGACCGCTGGAGCGGGCGGTGAGGACGTAGCCGGAGCCCGAGGCGGCCAGCCGCCAGGCCTGGTTGCTGCTGCCGGAGCAGGTCCACTGGTCCACCGCCGCCCCCGCGGCGGTGGAGCCGCCGAAGACGTCGGCGCAGAGACCGGAGTTGACGTTCCTGAGGACGTAGCCCCCGGCGGAGTCCGCGGTGGCGGTCCAGCGCTGGTTCGCCCCGCCGTTGCGGGTCCACACCGCGAGCCTGGTCCCGGCGGCGGTGGACAGCGCGGGCACGTCGAGCGCCTGGGTCCCGGTCCTCAGCTCGTACACCCCGCCGGAGACCACCGGTCCGGCGGCGACCACGCTCAGCGTGATCTGCGCGGTGCGGGTGATCTGGGGCGTGGCTGCGGTGACGGTGACCAGGTAGTCGCCCGGCGGGGTCGAGGCGGCGGTCTGCACGGTCAGGGTGGAGCTGCCGCCGGTGGCCACCGACGCCGGGCTGAACGCCGCGGTCGCCCCGGCGGGCAGCCCGCTCGCGGAGAGGGCGGCGGTGGCGGAGGCCCCGCTGGACAGCACCGTGCTGACGGTGGAGACGGTGGACGTCCCGGCCGGGACCGAGGCCATCGGCTGGCTCGCGGACAGGGTGAAGTCGTAGGCGGGGGCGAAGACCTGGGCCTCGGCCAGAGACAGGTAACCGGTGCCGGACAGCTGCACCCTGACGTACCGTCCGGTGCGTCCCGCGGTCAGGGTGGTGGGACTCGCGGCCTGAGAGGTCCGGTGGCTGGACCAGACCCCCGGCTGGAGCGCCTGCTGCTGCGGGGTGAGCCCGGCGGCGAACGGGGTGTCGGAAACGAGGACCCAGTAGTCCGTGAGGCGGTCGGCGCAGCAGTCGGTACGGTTCCACAGCGCGATGTCGCCGATGGGCCGGGAGCTGCCGAGGTCGACCTGCCACCAGGCGTTGGCGTCCGCCCCGGTGTGGGTGACGGAGCCGTCGGTGAAGACGCCGTCGGTGTTGCCGTCCACGCCGTGCGCCGCGTCGCCGCCCGGCTGGGTGCTGGAGGACTGGGAGGCGGCCCTGCCGAGGGCGAGGTCGGCGGACCTGCCGTCGTCGTAGAGCGAGACGGAGGAGATCGCCGGCGGCAGCGCCCGCGAGCCGGTGATCCGCAGCCGGATCCTGGACGTGCTCACCGGCGTGGCCAGGCGGATCAGCCGCTTGTAGCCGATGGTGGTCGCGTTGGCGACCTGCTGCCAGGAGGAGCCGTTCCAGGCGTCCACCGCGAAGGACTCCACCCGTTGGCCGATCTGGATGTCCTCCTGGACCTGGACGATGTCGACGGTCCTGCTCGCGCCCAGGTCCACGACCAGCGAGCCGGTGGTGGCGGTGGGCTGCCAGGCGGTGGCGTAGTCGCCGTCCACGGCGTTGGCGGGGGCGTTGCCGGCGCTGGCCGTCGTACCGGTGTCGTTGCTCGCGGCGGCACCCGCCGCCAGGTCGGTGGCGAAGGTGGTGCGGATCCACTGGCCGAACTCGGCGAGCCGGGCCTCGTCCGCCGCGTCGAACCGCCCGGTCCGGTCGGGCGGCACATCCAGCAGCAGCTGGCAGTTGCGTCCGACGGACGCGTAGTACATCGAGGTCAGCGCGTCCAGGGACTTGGGCGGCTGGTTCGGGTGCCAGAACCAGCCGTTCTCCAGGCGGGCGTCGCACTCGGCCGGCGACCAGGCCAGGTAGCTCGACGCGGTGGTGAGCTGGGCGTCGGAGGCGATGTCGGTCGCGGTCTCGCCGAAGGTGGGGGAGCGGGGGCCGTCGGCGTCGGCGACGCCGGTCTGCGGGACCACGCTCCACTCGCTGGAGCGGGCCGAGCCGTTCTCGTTGCCCGCCCAGCGCACGTCAGGACCGAACATCACCGCCGTGGGCTGGAGCGTGCGCACCATCCGGTACCAGTCGTGCACGTCGTAGGGCTGCCGTCCGCCGGTGGGGTCGTAGCCGTCGAACCAGACCTCGTCGATCGTGCCGTAGCGGGTCAGCAGCTCGTAGAGGGTGTTCATGTAGTAGCGGTTGTAGTCGTCCGCGGTGACGGTGAACGTCGGCCCGGAACCGGCCCCCTGGGAGGGGATGACGGCGCTCACCGCGGCGCTGCCGTTGCCGAACCTGCCGCCGGCCTGGTTCTCGTGCAGGTCGGCGGGGGAGAGGTAGAGGCCGACCTTGATCCCGTACCTGTGGGCCGAGTCGGTGAACGACTTGACCAGGTCGCCCTTCCCGCCGAGCCAGCTGCCGGCGGCGATGCCGTAGGAGGAGTAGGCCGACGGGAACATGAGCATGCCGTCGTGGTGCTTGGCGACCATGATCACCTTGGTGAACCCGGCGTTCTTGAAGTCCGCCATCCACTGGTCGGTGTCCAGGTTCACCGGCTGGAGGAGGTCGGGCGACTCGGTGCCGGACCCGACCTCGCTGCCGGTGTAGGTGTTCGGGCCGAAGTGGATGAAGCCCGTCAGACCCTCCTTCTGCCAGGCGATCTGGCGCGGCGCGGGCGTGACCGAGGCCGCCTTGGCCAGCAGCTGCTGGGAGGTGTCGGTACTGCTGACCGTCACCACGGGGTTGGGCGCCGGCGGGGTGGTGGCGGCGCCGGGCTCGGCCTGCGCGAGGCCGCCGAACACCGCCGCGGCCACCACCGAGGCCAGGAAGCCGATCAGTCGTCTCCTGCGCACGGGGGTCTCCTGACTACTGGGGCAGGGCCCAGATCTGGTTCTGCTGGTTGGGTTCGGAGTTGCCGCAGGTGTCGACGATGACCGGCGTGACGTCGGCGGTCTGGGAGGCGTAGTCGTCCACGCAGAGGCCGAGGGACGTGTTGCGCAGGAAGCCGTTGCGCTGGTAGGCCCATTTCTCGCTGGCGCGGCCGTCGCAGGGGCTCAGCACCGCCCAGTAGCCGACGTAGCGGTTGTCGCTGCTCTTGTAGGAGGCGTCCAGGCAGTTGCCCAGGGTGCGCACGGTGCCGTCGGCGGGCAGCGTCCAGCGCTGGTTGGTCCCGGCGGTGCAATGGAACAGGATCACCGGGTTGCCGGCCGCGGTGCCGGACCCGCTGTCGTCCAGGCACTTGCCGGCGATGCCGGTGATCTGGCCGGTGGGCTGCACCCCGGTGCACCCGGCGCCGGGGTGCACCCGGTAGATCGCGGTGCCGTGGGCCGGCACGGTCGCCGAGAGGGCGCCGGTGCTGCTGGTCGTGGTCCCGGTCCAGAGGTCCTTCGCCGTCGCCGTGCAGCCGCTGCCGAGGAAGCCGACGCCGGCCAGGGTGGTCGCGGCGCTGGTGGCGGTCGTGCCCCGGTTGAGCAGGGCGACCGCGCGGTCGCCGTTCGCGAGGGGCTTGGCCAGGACGTCGACGGTGCCGTTGCGGGAGACGATCCCGGCCTGCTTGCCGAGCGCGTCCTGGTCGACGGCGATGACGTCGGTGTTGCCCGCGATCGCCAGCGAGGTGCTGGACATGGCGGGGACGTCGGTGCTGAGGATCAGCGGCGAGGCCATCACCGCCCACAGCGCGACCTGGCTCCTGGACTCGTCGGCGGTCAGGCCGTCGCCGGTGATCAGGAAGTCCGGGTCGTTCCAGCTGCCGGGGGCGGCGTAGCGCGCGAGCGGCGAGTTGTAGCCGTACTGGGTCATCACGCCGCTGCCGTTGGAGGGCTTGTCCCAGGCCGAGCCGGCCATGTTGTACATCTTCACGTCGTTGCCCTCGCGCCACAGCTGCCCGCTGCGGCTGGCCCCGTCGATCACGTCGTACCAGTTGTTGAGGTCGGACGCGCCGATGGAGAAGTAGGCGGGGGAGGACTCCGAGAAGACCATGTCGCGCTGCGAGGAGTTGGCCTTCATCGCGGCGGCGAAGTCGGAGTAGGCGGTGATGTAGCCGCTGGCGCTGCTGGACGCGGCGGGCATGTTGCACCCGTCGAGCTTGATGTAGTCCACGCCCCAGGAGGCGAAGAGGTCCGCGTCCTGCTGGAAGTGGCCCCAACTGCCAGGGAAGCCGCCGCAGGTGCTGCTGCCGATGTCCTCGTAGATGCCGAACTGGAGCCCGAGGCTGTGCAGTTGCGTGCCGATGTAGGCCATGCCGTGCGGGAACTTGGCGCTGTCGGCGACCAGGTTGCCGGCGGCGTCGCGGGAGTGGGCCATCCAGCAGTCGTCGATGGTGACGGTCTTGTAGCCCTTGGCGGCGAGACCGCTGTCCACCAGCCCGTGGGCCTGGTTGAGGATCAGCGCCTCTGTCGGGCCGACGTCGCCGGTGTTGGGGGAGTTGACGCCGCAGCCGAAGCGGGCCCAGTTGTTGAAGCCCATGGGGGGCGTCACCGCCAGGGCGTGGCCAGCGGGACTGGTGGCGGTGGAGGAGGCCCCGGCTTCGGGTGCGACGCCGGCGAGGGTCACACCCAACGCCATGGTTATCGAAGACAAACAAAAACGAACAGATCGTGAGGGTCTTCTCATGGGGGGATGACTTCCGATCTTGCGGAGGGGGCGCGGGGAAAGGTCGGATGGCCGATAGTGCAGCGCACGGGATGCGCCATGTCAATAGCTGCGCGAAATCTCGGATAATGAGCATTCTTGCGCAGCTCGCTCAGTGAAAATTGGGATCAAATCCCTTCTTTAGCGCGCCAAACGGGCATACGCTCTGTGAACGTCGAGGCAACTGTGAGCAAACGCCTTCGCGGAGTTGCGTCGGGCATTTCCGCAAAGGCCCTATGTCATTCGTTCCCGCGGGGTGTGGACTAGACCACTCCGGGCGAGTAGCGTTGTGCCGCCGAGGTCCACGTCGCTTTACGTTGGAATATGATCGATGTGCCGCCCCAGTGGCCGGGCCCGCGCGGGCCCCTGACCCTCCCCGTCCGTACGCGGCCCCCCCGGAGCTGTGCTGTGCCCTGCTTCCACCGCTGCCGTGTTCGAGGAGGTGGACACCGGCCGCACCCGGATCGGCAGTCACGACGTGACCGCCTCCGGGTTCGACGGCAAGCCCGTGCGCGGCCGGCTGTACGTCGCGGTCAGGGCGACGCGCCCGCTCGGCTGTGTCCGAGGGTTTCGGCGATCATGTGGACGAGAAGCTGGCGGAGCGTCAGATCAAGCCGCCAATTCCATGGAACCTGGCGGACAGCGGCAAAGGGACGTGACGAGGTCGTCACGGCCGAGGCCGGCCTGATCCGAAGGACCCCGTACGGCTCCGTACTCTCCGGAGCCACCGGCGTATGCGCAGGCTCACGCACCTGCGGCTCGCGTTCGTCTTCGGACGGCCGGGGCCGCGCCTGCTCAGTTCCTGGCGAAGATCCCTTTCGGGTACGCGCCGTTGGCCAGCGCTATTGCGGCAAATCCGCCGGCGAGCTCGGTGAGGCGTTCGACTCCGGCGGCTCCCAGATGGTCGTAGGGTGCGCTTGCCAGGCGGTCCGTCTCGTGTTCCAGGCCCGCGCGGAGCGCTGCTCCTGCCTCGGTCAGCTCGCCGTCCGGGTTCAAGAGGCCCTTGTCCTGCAAGCGCTTCCGGGCCGCTGACCACTCTTCCTCGCTCCAGCCGCGGGTTGTCCGGGCGAAGGACGGGGTGAAGCCGCGGCCGGAGGACGTATGGGAGACGAGAGCCTCCAGCCCGTCCAGGCCTGCGTGTGTCAGCAGGGCGATGTGGCCGTCGCCGCGGTGCTCCCGCAGGACGGTCGCCGCCTGCCAGAGCACCACATGCGGCTCCTGTGCCGCGGGCTGGTCGGCTTCTGCGGCGCACAGCGGGCGGCCTGCGCGGTGGCAGCCGTCGGTGGCGCGCAGGGCCAGCTCGGCGGCCTCGGCCATCTCCCGGGAAGCCAGCGCCTCCTCGCCCAGCAGCCGCCGCAGCAGCTTGTCCACGGCGCGCAGCCGGGCCGCCAGCAGTTGGGCGGGAGTGGCGACGGCCCAGGCCGCGGGTATGTGCTGGGTGATCAGCGCATGACTGAAGTTGAAGAAGGTCGCCGTGACCGTGCCGGGGCCGACCGCGCCCATCGCAGCGGAGCGGGCCGCGAAGTAACCCGCGGCGCTGAAGTAGGTGCCGCGGCCGTTGGCGAGGCCGAGGGCTTCCGCCTCCGCGTTGAACTCCGGTGAGAAGTACAGCGCGGAGTGGAGGGCGTTGAGGGGATTGTGGCAGCGGCGGCCGGCTCGGGGGTCCGTCATGCGGATCAGGCTACAAGGCGCGGACGGGGCGAGGAGCGGGCTCCCGGTGCGCGCGACGCGAGCGCCGCCGCGCGGGCGGGCCCTTTTTTGGCCGGATGCGGACAGTGGCCGAGTGTGCACAACAGGCTACGTTGATGTCGGGCCGGCGGCGGTAGCAGCGCCGCGCGGGCCGGGCGCGGAGGCCGAGGAGGACAGGTGGCGCGAAAACGATGGAGCAGGATCTTGGTGATCCTGGGACTGGTGACCGCCGCGGGGGCGGTCGCTGCGGAGACGCCCGCGGAAGCGCGGCCCCCGGGGGCGGTGGCGGCGGCGCCGGCTGTCGCGCAGGCGAACAGCCGCAACTGGGCCGGGTACGTCGTCCGGCAGGCCGGCCTGCACAAGATCACCGCGCACTACCGGGTCCCCACCGTGGACTGCGCCCACCTGCCCCCGCGGGCTTTGACCTACACCAATACCTCGGTGTGGGTCGGCCTGGACGGCGGTCTCGCCGGCGGCAACACCTCGATCGAACAGGTGGGAGTGGACGCGGACTGCGTCGGCGGCAACGTGCCCGAGTACCAGGCGTGGTGGGAGATGGAGGGACCGGGAGCCGACACCGGCAGCCACGATCTGCCCACGGCCACGTACCCGGTCCTGCCCGGCGACTTCATCAAGTCGGCCGTCGACTGGGATTCGGGGAACACGTTCACGCTGACCCTGATCAACTACGGGACGGCCACACCCGCCACCGGTCCGGCCCTGTGGACCTTCAGCCGCCAGGTCTCCCTGCCGCCCGACGACATGCCCCAGCTGAACTCGGCCGAGGCGGTCGTGGAGCGGCCCGTGGACATCGGCCAACTGCTGTGCCTGTCGAACTTCGGCACCGTCGACTTCCTGCGGGTGAAGGTCAACGCCGAACCGCTGCGGGACTTCGACGCCACCTCCACCGCGCTGACCCTGCTGCAGGACACCATCGATCCGAACCCGCCGCCCGGCAACGTCCTGGCGACGCCGGGCCCGGTGGTGCCGCAGGCCGGTGACGCGTTCACCGTCACCTGGCACGCCTACGGCTCCCCGCGCGGCCAGTAGCCCCCACCGAACTCCGCTACCGAGTGCTGCGGTCATCGCACCTCTCTGTGGAACGCGTGGAGGGGCCCTGGTGCCGTATGCACCAGGGCCCCGAAGGAACTGCTACACCATCTGCCGGCCCTCGTACTGCGCCGGCCCTCTGTTTCCGCGGACCCGACCGGAATGCTGTCGGGGGCGCGGGGATCGCGGTTGCTTGACCGGAGACCACCTCACTATCGATGTCCTGCGGTACCCGGGCTCAAGACGTCCGCCCGGGCGATCCTGATGGCGCTTGGGCTCCTCCGTTCCTCCCTCTGGGATCACTCAGAACTGCACTTGCGCGTACTGCACCTGCGGTACTGCTCACGGCGGCCCCTGATCACTGCGGGCCACCCGGTCCGGTCGTCAGTCCCGTCGCCGTCCTGCAACAACCCTGGCTTCGCAACTCCACCACCGCACCGCCCTGCGCACTGCGACCACGTGTACTGCTGCCCGGCAGTTCGTCCCTGCCAGGCCCTGCTGTCCTTCTGGCTACGAGAGAAACCATACCCACACCAGAACCCAATGTCTACTCCAGCCGACATAGATTTCCGCGCGCTGGAGACGGAGGTAACCTCCGCCGAAAGCCGAGGGAGGGAAGGCGCCCTCTCCCCGAGGCCCCGGCCCTCCTCCCACAGGCAGCCGGGCGGCGATCCGCCAGCTTTCGAACTCGTCACGCGCCGGGCAGTGACCAGATCTGTGCGGCGGTTCCGTTGCAGTCCCACAGTTCGAGCTGGGTGCCGTCGGTGGTGGTGGCGCCGGGGTCGTCCAGGCAGCGGCCGGAAGCGGGGTTGCGGTAGCCGCCGTTGTAGGGCTGCCAGACCTGGTTGCCGCCGCCGGTGCAGTCCCAGACTTCCAGCGGGGTGCCGTTGGCCGTGCCGCCGCCGGTGGCGTCCAGGCACTTGCCGGAGATGCGCAAGGTGTTGT
The DNA here is from genome assembly GCF_036227245.1 of Streptomyces sp. NBC_01477. Lineage (GTDB taxonomy): Bacteria > Actinomycetota > Actinomycetes > Streptomycetales > Streptomycetaceae > Actinacidiphila. The sequence goes on along the minus strand of NZ_CP109445.1, from coordinate 1,542,030 downwards.
CCTGTGCCAGGGACCAGGACTGGTTGGTGCCGCCGTTGCAGGACCACAGCTCGGCCTTGGTGCCGTTGGCCGCGTTGCCCCCGGTCAGGTCGAGGCACTTGCCGGCCACGCCCGACCGTACCGGGCCGGTGCCTCCGGACGGTCCGGTACCGGTCGAGCGTGAGATCAGGGTGAAGCGCTGGTTGCTGCCGTCCGTGGGGGTCCACTGCTCGTACTGGGTGCCGGCGCTGGTGCTGCCGGCGGGGTCGTCGAGGGCGAGCTGGCTGTTGCGGTTGTAGAAGGACCAGGTGCCGTCGGAGTTGCGGACCGGCTTCCACTGGTCGTTGCCCTGGGCGATGCTGCCGGCGGGCCACTGCACGGCCAGGCCGCCGGGCTTGCCTGAGGCGGCGCTGATGTTGAGCAGTTGGCCGCTGTGGGTGTTCTTGATCTCGTAGTAGCCGTTGCTCTGCGGCACGAAGGACCAGGAGGCGCTGCCGTCGGCGGTGTCGGTGCGCTGTACGACGGGGGCGGAGTTGGCGGTGGAGCTGTTCTGTGCGGCCAGGGACAGGCCGCTGGTGGCGCTCTTGATCTGGTAGTCGCCGGAGAACGGGGAGGCGCCGGTGCTGGGCAGGACCTGGAACAGGCCGACCATGCCGTTCATCTCGAAGGCGTCGGGGTTGGAGTCGTTGGTCGGCTTGGTCCAGTCGTTCCAGGTCAGGTTCGAGCTGTTGCGCATGCTCCAGGCCTTGGCTGCGTTGGAGTTCATGTAGCTGCTGTAGCGGCCGCACAGGTTCGCGTCGGTGCAGAACTCGCTCATGCCCTTGAACAGCCAGTACTGGTAGGAGCTGCCGCGCGTGCCGTTGTTCGCCACGACGGGCACGCTGTTGAGGAAGTGGTCGGCGGTGCGCTGGGCGTCGTCCCGGTACGAGGAGTTGCCGGTCGCCCGGTAGAGGTCGTCGGCAGCCTCGATCCACGACCCCGCGTTGTACGCGTTGTCGGACGACTGCACGACGGTGGAGCCGCTCTTGCCGTTGGGGAAGGCGATGCACTCGTTGACCACGCCGCTGGAGGTGTTGACGATGTGGCCGCGCACCCAGCTGTAGATCTGCTCGGCCTTGGTCAGGTACCCGCCGTCACCGGTGACCTCGTACAGGCCCACGGCGGTGCTGATCATCGGGTTGTTGCTCAGGGCGCACTTGCTGTAGTAGGTGTCGTTCTCCCAGATCCCGCCGCCGCCGTCGCCGGTCCAGCCGCGGTTCCAGGTCTTGTTCCACTGGTCCGCCGCGGTGTTCAGCCAACTGGTGTTGCCGGTGGCCTTGTAGCCGTCCAGGGTGGCGGTGATCATCCACGCGATGTCGTCGTTCCAGCCGTCCCAGGACGTCCAGTTGGTGCCCTCCTTCGACAGAAAGGTGTTGACCAGGTCGCTGACCCGCTGCCGGTCGCCGGGCGCGCGGGTGCGCAGGTACACGTCGTCGGCGACGAGGATGTCCAGCGCGCCGATCCAGGTGCCGGCCCGCTCGGTGCCTTTGCTCTTGAGCTGATCGGTGTAGTACGTCCCCGTGCTGCCGCCGGTCACGAGGAAGTTGTCGTTCCAGCTCTGGAAGACGCTGTCGGGCGAGGGCAACGGGGTGTCGGCGTGGGCGCTCGGCATGACCAGGATGCCCGCGGCGGCGAGCATGGCCGCCGCGCACGCGGTGGCGAGGAAGGCGGGTCTTCTCATGATCGATGAGCCGTTCTGTCAGGGTGCCATGGGGGGAAGGAGGACCGTCCGCTCGGGTCGGCTGGTGTGCCGGCCCGAGCGGGCTACGGGTCATTCGCGTCAGGAGACCGGCGCCGCGGTCCACCGCTGGTTGGCGCCGCCGTTGCAGTCCCACAGCTGCAGTTGGGTGCCGTCGGTGGTGGTGGCGGCGGGGTCGTCGAGGCAGCGGCCGGAGGCGGGGTTGCGGTATCCGCTGTTGTAGGGCTGCCAGACCTGGTTGGTGCCGCCGTTGCAGTCCCAGATCTCGACCGGGGTGCCGTTGGCGGTGCCGCCTGCGGTGGCGTCCAGGCACTTGCCCAGTGCGCGCAGCGTGCCGTCACCGCGGGCTGACCACAGCTGTGCGGCGGTGTTGTTGCAGCCCCAGATCTGCACCTTCGTGCCGTTGGTGCTGCTGCCGGTGTTCACGTCCAGGCACTTGCCGGAGATCCCGGACTGCACGGGTGCCGCGAGCGCTGCCGGGGTTTTGATCCAGCCGGCCGCGTCGGCGGCCTGGACGCCGGCGTTGAAGGCGTCGGCCATCTTGCTGAAGCCGCTGTCCGTGGGGTGCAGCGCGTCGGAGAGGTCGGCGGCGGTCAGCGCGCTCATGTCGACCAGGCGGACGTGCTTGCCGGCCGCCTGCTTGGCCGCGACGATGCCGGGGAGCTTGGCGTTGAAGTCCGCCCGGTACTGCTCCTCGGTGGTGGCGGTGGAGACGATCAGGGTGCCGACCAGGACGGTCGCGTCGGGGGCGTCCCGGTTGATCTGGTCGATCAGCGCCGAGAGGCGGTCGGTGGCCGTGGTGGGCTGGTAGTTGCCGTTGAGGTCGTTGGTGCCGATCTCCAGCGTGACGACGTTGGGCCGGTAGGTCGCCAGCACCTGGTCGGCGATGCCGGCGATCTGGTCGATCCGCCAGCCGGAGTGGCCCTCGTTGTCAGGGTCGGACATCGGGCCGTTGCGCCCGGAGCCCACGAAGTCCAGCGTATGGCCCTCGGCTGCCAGTTCGTTCCACAGATAGCCCCGGTAGCTGTTGCCCGACGGGCTGCCGATGCCCCAGGTGATCGAGTCGCCCAGCGGCATCAGCCGCAGGCTGGCGGGCTGCGCGGCGGCTGGAGCGCCAACGGCAGCGGCCGACGGACTGGCGAGCGAGAGGGCGCCCAGGCCCAGTACGGCCGTCAGCGCCGCGATCACGGGCGCGGTGTACTTCTTCATCGGTTCCTCACTGGTGGGGGGTCGCAGTGTTCGCGAGGCGACGAGTGGCTGGCCGGCCCGCGCGGTGTGCGGGCAGTCCGCCACGGTCCGCTGCCGGAGCGGGCCGGGAGGCCGGGGCCGTTGGTCGGCGCCGCACGTATCGCGTACGGCTCGGCTGAGCCGGTGCTGCTGGGGGCTCGTCATGCGGAGAGCGACGTTCGTGGAGGGGACAGCGGCAGGCAGGGCCATGATCTCGGTCCGGTTCGCCGCAGGGATGACAGCGGTCCGGACGGGAGCGGTGAGACTGATGGCAACGTTGTCACACGCCCATCGACCTCTGTGGGCGGATGTCGGGTGAGCGTGTTCTTCCGAGGGAACCGCCGGATTGCGGGGCGGTCCTGGGCGGACGAGGTCAGCGCTGCTGCGGGGTCATGGACGGATCGGCGAATACGGCCGGCCGGTTGAAACCCGGCTCGCCGCGTGGGGGGTGCTCGTGACGTTTCATCGGTGCGGCTCCTTGCTGGTACGGCGGTGCCGCTCTCGGACCGCTAGGAGGTGAACGCCCGAAAGCAAAGGACAGAGTTCCAACCCTTGTCAACACAATCGACCGAAATAGCGAACAGACTTCAACAGAGGTCGGAGCACTGGCGGCCGGGCACGCGACGAGGAGTCAGGAACGCGTCGCCGGCGGCGGCGGGCGCCTGCGCCGGGCCGGACGGTCGCTGCCCCGAAGCCGATCGCCACTGATCAGACGAGTCGCGCTCGGTCAGGCCGACGGGCCGGAAAAGACAGGCGACGGACGGCCGTTCCCCCGGTAAGCGTGCTGGTCCGCCGACTCGGGTGCGTTCCCGGCGCGCTCGGGAAACGGAGCGTGCGGCCCAGTCATCCGACCATGCGTCAGGGTCATTGACGCGGTCGTAGCGCCTGGCTAACTTCGGGGAGCGCTCTCCGAAGTGTCGTCAGTGCGCCCCACCGCATCAGGCCAGGTCCAACGGGAGTCCCCATGACCGTCGTTTTCGGTTGCCCATCCTCTAATGACAACGATGTCATCACGCATGGCGACGGGCGCCGGCAGCTGTGTCGTGCACGGATACGCCGGGCCGCCGGGCACGTCGTCCCCCGCTGAGCCCGACCGGCGGAAGCCGGGCGGCGTCGGCGTGGGACGCGACCGGGTGCGACCCCGGCAACCGCGGCAACGGAGCACCAACGGCGGCTTGTGGAGGTACGGACGGTGCCACTGACCTGCTGTGTCGCGAGTGCGGCTGGGACGCTTACCGCTCCGGACGCTCGGATTCGGGCCCGCGCCGTGCGCAAACGTGGCGGGTCGTCACCACGCCGTAGAAGGCCGTTCGCGCCGGTGGCGAGCGGTGGGCCGCGCGCTCCCTGCCGGTCATCCGCCGTCCGGCGCGTCGCTCTCGACCGGTCGGCCGACGCGGAGCCGGTTGAGCACCGTGGGTGACGATCCGGACGTCCGCCCGCGCCCTTTCGAGCCACCGGGCGGGGCCGTCGGCGGGACGTTGAATTTTGTTCCTTTATGGCGAGGCCTGCCCGCAGAACAACCGCACGCCGTCTGCTTGTTGCCCACGAAAGGATGTCAGTGATGTCGCGACTATGGAGGCTTGCGCCCTTGTGGGTGCTGGCTCTGCTCGGCGCTCTGCTGGCGGTGGCCATCGCGCCCGCGCAGGCGGCGACGACGTCCATCACGGTGGACGGGACGCAGGGTGGCCGGACGTTCGACGGGATCGGCGCGATCAGTGGCGGGGGTGGCAACTCGCGGCTGCTGCGCGACTATCCGGCCGCGCAGCAGTCGCAGATCCTGGACTATCTGTTCAAGCCCGGCTACGGGGCGAACCTGCAACTGCTGAAGCTGGAGATCGGCGGTGACGCGAACTCCACCGACGGCTCCGAGCCGTCGATCGAGCACGCGCGCGGGGCGGTCAACTGCAATGCGGGCTACGAGTTCTGGCTCGGGGAGCAGGCGGTCAAGCGCAATCCGAACATCGGCCTGTACGGGCTGGCATGGGCCGCGCCGGGCTGGATCAACGGCGGGTTCTGGTCCACCGACACCATCAACTACCTCATCTCCTGGCTGGGCTGCGCCAAGCAGCACGGCCTGAACATCACGTACCTGGGCGGCTGGAACGAACGCGGCCACGACGTCAACTGGTACATCCAGCTGCGCTCGGCACTGAACAACGCCGGTTACGGCAGCGTGCAGATCGTCGGTGACGACTCCGGCTGGGACACCGCCGACGACATGGCGAAGAACTCCGCCTTCAACAACGCGGTCTCCGTCATCGGCGCGCACTACCCCTGCCAGGGCGACGGCGGTCCGGCGACGAGCTGCTCCAGCACGACCACCGCGCAGAACAACGGCAAGCCGCTGTGGGCCAGTGAGAACGGCTCGCAGGACATGAACACCGGCGCGCCGGCGCTGATCCGCTCGATCGTGCGCGGCTACACCGACGCGAAACTGACCGCCTACCTCAACTGGCCCCTGGTCGCGTCGATCTACCCCAACCTGCCCTTCGCCACCGTGGGGCTGATCACGGCGCCCTCTCCGTGGTCGGGCCAGTACGGCGTGGGGGAGAACACCTGGGCGACCGCGCAGGTCACCCAGTTCGCCCAGCCGGGCTGGAAATTCATCGACTCCGCCTCGGGCTACCTGGGCGGAGCCGAGTCCAACGGCGCCTACGTGAGCCTGAAGTCGCCGAACGGCAGTGACTACTCCACGGTGCTGGAGACGACCACCGCCACCGCCGCGCAGACGGTGAACCTGCACGTCCAGGGCGGTCTGTCCGCCGGCACAGCGCACGTGTGGGCGACCCGGGTGAATTCCCCCAGCGCCGCGACGGACTTCGTCCACACCCAGGACGTCACCCCCTCGGGCGGCTCCTACTCGCTGACCCTGCAACCGGGTTACGTCTACACGGTGACCACCACCACCGGCCAGGGCAAGGGCACCGCGGCCGGTCCGGCCGCCCACGCACTCGCCCTGCCCTACCGCGACAACTTCGACAATGCTGCCAACGGCGCTGAGGCGGCGTATCTCTCCGACATGCAGGGGGCATTCGAGGCTCAGCCGTGCTCCGGCCGCTCCGGCCAGTGCCTGCAGCAGATGGCGCCGGTCAAGCCCATCGAATGGCAGGACGATTCGGACGCCTTTTCCCTCATGGGCGACACCACCTGGAGCGACTACACGGTCCAGTCCGACGTGAACCTGCGGCAGGCCGGAACTGTCGAGCTGCTGGGACGCGCCGGCCCTCAGAACCGGCCGCAGAGTCATCAGGCCGCCTACGAACTGCGGGTCAGCGACGCCGGCGCCTGGTCGATCGTCCGCAGTTCCTCGGCCGGCTCGCTGACCACACTGGCCTCGGGCAGCCGAACCGCGCTCGGCACGAACGCATGGCACACCCTGGCGCTGGGCTTCTCCGGCGACCGCATCACCGCGACCGTGGACGGCAGCACCCTGGGCGCCGTCACCGACAGCACCTATCCCGCAGGCCAGGTCGGCATCGGCGTAGCGGGTTACCAGACCGACCAGTTCGACAACCTGTCGGTCACCGCGAACCCGCCGGGCAACCGCGCCGGCATCCTCAAGGGCTCCGGGTCGGGCCTGTGCACGGACGTGCCGGGCGCCACACAGACCAACGGCACGCAGGTCGCGCTGTGGGACTGCAACGGCCAGGCCAACCAGTCCTGGACGCTGACACCCGCCGGGCAGCTCACCGTCTACGGCGCAGCCAAGTGCCTGGACGTCCGGGCCGCGGGCACCGCGGACGGGTCGCCCGTGCAGATCTACGACTGCAACAGCACTCCAGCCCAGAAGTGGGCGGTGAACAGCGACGGCACGGTGGTGAACCCCGCTTCGGGCAAGTGCCTCGACGCCGCCGGCACGACGCCGAACACACTGCTGGAGATCTGGACCTGCAACGGCGGCACCAACCAGGCGTGGATGCGCGGCGCTCAGTCCGGCCCGCTGAAGGGCCAGGAGTCGGGCCGCTGCGTGGATGTGCCCGGCGGTAGCCAGGCCAACGGCGCCCAGCCGGCCCTGTGGGACTGCAACGGCGCCGGGAACCAGACCTGGACATCCACCGCGAACAACCTGCTGACCGTCTACGACTCCAAATGCCTGGAGGTCACCGGCGGAGCCACCGCGGACGGCAGCCCGGTGGACATCCGGGACTGCGACGGCGGCGCCGACCAGCAGTGGCGGGTCCGCGCTGACGGCAGCGTGATCAACGTCGCCTCCGGCAAGTGCCTCGACGCGGTCGCCCACGGCACCGCCAACAGCACCGCCCTGGACATCTGGACCTGCACCGGAGCGGCCAACCAGCAGTGGCACCGGATGTAGCCACCGCCACCCCCGTTCCTCTCCCTCCCCGCCGGGCCGGCCGGTGTCCACCCGCCGGCGCCGGGCCCGGCGGGGATCCACCAGACCGCCACCACCTCCTTGCCCTCCGCACGACGCACTACCGAATCCGAGAAGTCCCGGCGGCATGACGAGAAGCGCTCCCCGGATCTCGCACCACAGCGCGCAGCCGCCGGTCGGACCGGCTTGCGCGGGGCTGAACGGCCCGACTCTTGACGACGGTGTCTGAAAGGACGGTCCCTGGTGTTCCACAACCGATTTCGTCTGCGTGGCCGATGGCGAGGTGTGCGGACGGGCGCCGGTGCGCTCACCGTTGCCCTGCTGGCCGCCGCGGCACCCTCGTTGTTGCTGGTGTCGCCGGCCCAGGCCCAACCCCCCGGCATGGGGCACGGTGCGGCCCCGAAGGCCGCGGTGACGTCCCCGGAGAAGTCCAGGCACGCCACGCCCGCCCGGAGCGAGGCCGCCGCGGTCGTGCAGCCCGCGGACGCGCCGACCGCGAGGGATGCGCCTTCGGTGGCTCCGAAGCCGGCTCCGATGACGACGCCGTGGACGGCGGCGGCGACCGCGAACATCGCCAATCCGCTGCCGGAGTATCCGCGGCCGCAGATGACGCGTGCGGACTGGCAGAGTCTGAACGGTGAGTGGCAGTTCGGCAATGCCAGTGCCGGGCAGGCGCCGCCGGTGGGCCAGACGCTGGGCGAGCGGATCAATGTCCCGTATCCGGTCGAGTCGGCGCTGTCCGGTGTTCAGCGGCACCAGGACCGGATGTGGTACCGGCGCACGTTCACGGTGCCGGACTCCTGGAGCGGGCGGCACACCCTGCTCAACTTCGGCGCGGTGGACCAGCAGGCCACGGTCTGGGTCAACGGCACGCAGGTCGGTTCGCACACGGGCGGCTACGACGCGTTCTCGATCGACGTCACCTCGGCGCTGCGCAGCGGGTCGAACGAGGTCATCGTCGGGGTGTACGACCCGACCGACTCGGGCAGCGGCGCGGTGGGCAAGCAGCGCAACAGCCCCGGCGGGATCATGTACACCGCCTCGTCCGGGATCTGGCAGACCGTGTGGCTGGAGCCGGTCGTGCCCGCGCACATCACCCGCCTGGACATGACCCCGGACGTGCCCGGCGGGGCGCTGAACGTCGTCGTGCGCGGGGCCGGCACCGGCGGCCAGGGTGTCACCGTGACCGCGTCGCTGCCAGGCGGCGGGGCCGTCGTCGGGACCGCCACCGGCAGCATCGACGGCACCATCCGGGTGCCGGTTCCCAACGCGCACCTGTGGAGCCCGGACGACCCCTTCCTGTACGACGTCAGGGTCACGCTGACCGGCACCGGCGGGGGTGACAGTGTCGGCGGCTACTTCGGCATGCGCTCCATCGCCGTGAAGACCGTCGACGGTGTGCAGCGCATCCTGCTCAACGGCAGCTTCCTGTTCCAGAACGGCATGCTGGACCAGGGCTTCTGGCCCGACGGCATCTACACCGCGCCCACCGACGACGCGCTGAAGTCCGACATCGCGCAGCAGAAGAACTGGGGCTTCAACCTGATCCGCAAGCACATCAAGGTCGAACCGCAGCGCTGGTACTACTGGGCCGACAAGCTCGGCATGCTGGTGTGGCAGGACATGCCCGCCATGGCCAACACCCCGAACACTGCGGGCGGCACGCAGTTCGTGAACGAGTTCCACGCGATGGTCGACCAGCACCGCAGCTCACCCTCGATCGTCATGTGGGTCGACGAGAACGAGGACATGGGCTACTACGACCCGGCCGGGGTGGCCACCACCGTCAAGGGCTGGGACCCCAGCCGGCTGGTGGAGAACATGAGCGGCGTGAACTGCTGCGGCACAGACGGCGGCAACGGCGATGTACTGGACTACCACACCTATCCAGGACCGGACTCCCCGGCACCCAATGCCCGGGCCAACGTCCTGGGGGAGTACGGCGGCCTCGGCCTGATCGTCTCCGGCCATGAGTACCATCCGGGCAGCGGGTTCGCCTACGAGATGCAGACCAGTTCGGCCGAGCTGACCAACCGGTTCCTGGGCCAGTCCAAGGCGCTGGAGAACCTGATGGTCACCCGCGGCCTGAACGCCGCGGTCTACACCGAGCCCACCGATGTGGAGAACGAGAGCAACGGGTTCATGACCTACGACCGCCAGGTCGTCAAGGTCGACGTCAACGCGGTGCGCGCCGCCAACCAGGAACTGCTCGCCGCCTCGAAGAACCTCGGTGCGCAGCGGGTGAGCCTGCCGCTGAACACCACGGTCTCTTTCCAGGTCGCCGGCGCCACTGACCACTACCTGCGCCACCAGAGCGGCCTCGCGGTCACCTCGACCATCGGCTCGGACCTGGACAAGCAGGACGCCACCTTCATCGTCCGGCCGGGTCTGGCCAACAGCGCCTGCTACTCCTTCGAGTCCTCCAACTACCCCGGCGACTACCTGCACCAGACCAACTCGCGGGTCGACAAGTCCGCGAGCGACGGCACCTCCATCTTCGCGGCAGACGCCACCTTCTGCGCCGCGCGCGGCAACACCGGCAGCGGAGTGTCGCTGCTGTCCTGGAGTCAGCCGGGCAAGTTCTGGCGCAACAGCGGTGGCCAGGTGTGGATCAGCAAGGAAGGCGGCGGCACCAACCCGGCCGCCCAGGACAACGCGAACGGCTACATGGCCGACACCACCTGGAACATCACCGCCCCGCTGGCGACCGGCACCCCGGCCCCGGTGGCCGGCCGGACCGGCGCGGTGAAGTCCGGACTGGCGGGCAAGTGCGCCGACGTGACCGGCGCCAACACCGCCAGCGGCACCCCGGTCGCGCTCTACGACTGCAACGGCACCACGGCGCAGACCTGGACCGCCTACTCCGACGGATCGCTGCGCGCGCTGGGCAAGTGCCTGGACGCCACCGGCGCCGGAACCGGCAACGGCACCCTGCTGGAGTTGTGGGACTGCAACGGCGGCAGCAACCAGCAGTGGCAGCCCTACAACGGCGCCTACCGCAACCCGATCTCCAACCGCTGCCTGGACGACCCGAAAGCGACCACCGCCAACGGCACCCAGCTGGAGCTGTGGGACTGCAACGGGACGGTCGCCCAGGTGTGGTCGCTGCCCGGGGTCACCCCGGCGCCCGGCGCCACCGGTCTCGTCAGGTCCGCGATCGCGGGCAAATGCGCCGACGTGACCGCCGGCAACGCCGCCAACGGCACCACGGTAGAGCTGTGGGACTGCAACGGCGGCACCAACCAGACCTGGACCGCCTACACCGACCGTACGATCCGCGCCCTGGGCAAGTGCATGGAAACCATCAACTCCGGTATTGCCAACAACACCAAGATGCAGATCTCGGACTGCACCGGTGCCCCCAACCAGCAGTGGATCGCCTACAACGGCGGGTACCGCAACCCGGTCTCCGGCCGCTGCCTGGACGACCCGGGCAACTCGTCCACCAACGGCGCGGTGCTCGGGCTGTGGGACTGCTACGACAGCCAGGGCCAGAAGTGGTCCCAGCCCGGCGCAGCCGCCCCCGCCGCGGTCGCGGCCTCCGTGAGCGGCGCCGACCGCCCGAAGGCCGCCACTACCACCCGGTAGCCGGACGCCGGCCCGACCGACAGCCGTGCGCGGTGCCCTTCGAGATCCGGGCGGCACCGCGCACGGCACGCCGCACACCGCAGCCTGTTCGGCACAACGCGGTCGGCCTGTCCCAGTCGGACAGCTGCCTGGACGCCACCGGCCACGGCAACGCCAACGGCACCCTCATGGAGATCTGGACCTGCGACGGCGGTGCCAACCAGAAATGGAGCCGGTCATGACGCGCCGCTGACGTTCCCACCAACGGGCCATCAGGGTCTGGGCGCGCGGTCAACGGGCAGTCGCACGGGATGCGCACGCCGGTCAGCCCGTGGGCAGGCCGATCCGGTCGCGTTCGAGTACGGAGCGCAGCTCCGAGAGGATCTGTACGGCGGCCAGCCCTGAGGGACCGCCGAGGACGTCTGCGGTCAGCTCGGCCAGTGTTGCGGTGAAGGTCGCCTCCGCCGCCTCGACGAGTCGCAGGCCCCCGGCGGTCAGGTCCAGCAGTGATGAGCGGCGATCCGATGGATTGGTTCGCCGTACGACCCATCCCTGCTTCTCCAGTCGGTCGATGCCCTTGCTGGTCGCGCCGATCCCGATGGCGAATTCGGTGGCGAGGTCCGCCACCCGGGACCCGGGGTGGCCGCGCAGGTAGCGCAGGAACTCGAACTGCGAGGTGACGATCCCGTGCCGCTCGCGAAGGCGGTCGTTCAGCGCGTTGTAGAGGCGCGTCTCGCAGCGGACGAGATCGGCGAAGAAGCCCGGGAGGTCGATCGGGTCGCGGCTTGACGTGGATGCCATGGCATGTATTCTAGCCTAGATTCCTAGGCATATAGTTCTTTGGCATGTACGTGCGATGGAGGCGACGATGAGCAGGCAGCAGCGTACGGAGATCGACGCGATGGTCCGACGGCCTCAGTCGGAGGGTCCTCGGTCGGTGGAAGAGCTCCGCGCCGGGTTCAGGGCGATGATGGGGGAGATGATCGTCCCGGCTGGGATCCGCACCCGGACCGCGACGCTCGGCGATCGGCCCGCGGTGCTCGTCGAGCTGGCCGGCACTCCGAAGGCGGGGACGATCCTCTACTTTCACGGCGGCTCCTACGTGGTCGGTTCACCGGAGACGGCGATGTCGCTGACGGGCAACCTGGTGACCAGAACCGGGTTCAGGGCGTTCTCGCTGGATTACCGGCTTGCCCCTGAGCACCCGTTCCCGGCCGCGATCGAGGACGGGCTGAGCGCCTACCGCGCACTACTCGACAGCGGCCAAGACCCTTCGGCGACCGTGTTCGCCGGCGACTCCGCCGGCGACTCCGCCGGGGGCGGCCTCGCCGTCACCACCTGCCTCGCCGCCCGCGACGCGGGCCTGCCCGTGCCTGCCGCGATCGTGGCGTTCTCTCCCGGACTCGACGCAACCCGGACAGGCGAGAGCATGGACACCAAGGCGGGCATCGACCCGTTCTTCACGCGTGAGGGCCTGGAACGCACCGGGGCCATGTATCGCGCGGGACAGGACCCCCACCAGCCCATGCTCAGCCCCGCCACCCTCGCCGACCTGACCGGCTTCCCCCCGATGCTTCTGCAGGCGGGCACCAACGAGATACTCCTGGACGACTCCACACGCATGGCTGCGCGCGCGAGGGACGCCGGAGTGGACGTCATCCTGGACATCACCGCTGACGTTCCGCATGTGTTCCAGGCGTTCGCCGGCGTTCTGGACGAAGCCGACGAGGCGCTGGACCGCGCCGCTCTCTTTCTCCGCCAGCACATCCGCGCCAGGGACACGGCACGCACGTCTGCGGGCTGAAGCCCGCAGACGGTCCCATACGGACCACGGTCCGCACCCCGGGCTTTGGCTCGCCGTGCGTACGTCTGGCGGCCGGCGCTCCGCCTCGCTCCGAGGGCCGTCCCGTACGGTGGCCGCGGCCAGAGTGGCGAGAAGCGCGATGAAGCCGGCGGCGGCCGCCCATTCGAAGACCGGCGCGGGCAGTCCGCACTGTTCTGCGTACTCGACGCAGTTCGTCGCACGGTCGCTGGACAGGGCGAGCACGCCGGCGGCCAGCGCTGCCGGCAGGAAGAGGACGGCGGACAGGACGCCCCATAAGCCAACCTGCCGTCGGACTGCGGCAACGGCGGCGATCCCGACGGCACGCAGAGCGCCGGCCGCATGGCCGACCTCAACTTCGCCGTCGACGCCCGGCGGCTGGCCCGGTCACGCTGCCATCGCGTCCCCACTGGCCAGAAACGGATTCAGCAGCGTGAGCAGGGCGCGCGGCCGGTGCAGGGGAATGATGTGGCCGCAGTCCTCGATGACGTGTCCTGTGAGGTCGTCGGCGACGGGGCGGAGCTGGCGTTCCAGCGCGGCGCCGACAGGGTGTGCGCCCAGCGCCATTGTCGGCACCGTCAGGCGGGCGGTGGTGACGGCGCGCGAGATCTGCAGTGCGCTTTCGGGCAGAGCCCGGTAGTACGAGAACGCGCGGCTCAACGCGTGGGCGCCCGAGTACGCGTGGACAAAGGCGTCCCGGATGGCGGGGGGCACTCCGTCGCCGAGCGTGCCGGTGTGCAGGAACCAGTCGATGTAGGCGGCCTCGTGGCCTTCCAGCACGGTCTCGGCGAGGCCGGGCGCGGCGGTATGGAAGCCGAACCACCACGGCGGCCCGCCGGCAAGGAAGTCCTCGGCCCCGGGCAGCCCGCCCAGCACGGACTCCATGAGGACCAGGCGCCGGACGAGGCCGGGGTGGCGCAGGGCGAGGAGGAAGGCCGCCGGGGTACCCGCGTCGATACCCACGACGGCGGCCGGAGACACGCCGAGTTCGGTGAGAAGCGCCGCGGCATCCTCGGCCAGGGTGCCGGCGTCGTACCCGGCGGCGGCCGGGCTGCTCGCGCCGAATCCGCGCAGGTCCGGCGCGATGACGCGGTAGCGGTCGGACAGGTCGGCCATGATGTCCGTCCACAGCTCCCAGGTGTGCGGAAAGCCGTGCAGCAGCAGGACGGCCGGGCCGGATCCGGCGAGGGCGACGTTGAGTTCGACACCGTTGACGGGGACACGTCGCAGTTCGGGCACGGAAGGACTCCGGGTGTGGTGAGGAATGGTGACAGGGTCACGCTAGGGAACTAGCCTGGTCCTTCCAAGACGGCACTTTCCCCTCAGGTGGTGAGCCCCGGGTGACCACGTCCCTGCCCGGTGAACCCGGTCGGCGGCCGGGTGCGCGCGGTGATCTGCTGGACCGGAGCTGCCCGACCCGCCGGTTGCTCGACCGTATCGGCACCAAGTGGACGTCGATGGTGGTCAAGGTGCTGGCCGAGACGGATCCCGGCGAACTCCGGTTCGCGGAACTTCGGCGTCGCATTCCGGGCATCTCGCAGAAGATGCTGTCTGTCACGCTGCAGAGTCTGGTCCGTGACGGCCTGGCCGCGCGCCGCGTGGAGCCCACGGTGCCGCCCGCCGTCCACTATCGGCTCACCGAGCTCGGCCTGTCCCTCGAGAGCCCGCTCTCCGCCCTGCGGGTCTGGGCCGAGACGCACATGCCCGAGATCGACCGCAACAACCGGCTCGCCGGGGCCTGACCTCCTCGCCGGGAAGAGCGACGGTCACGGCCACTTGCCGAATGCGGGACACGCGAACATCCTCAGCACGGGTCCGAACCGCGCGAGTCGCCGCGCCGCCCTGCCGCCACCACGATCGACATGGCCTGCTGGCACTGCCCAACAGCATGGTGCGGCTCGGTGGTGAACCCGCCGCGCCCCGGCCATCCCGGCCGCCGGGCTGTACGGGGCCCGCGTGCGCTGGGGCGTGCGGGCGCCCCAGCGCCGGTGCGGCTACTCCCGCAGGTACGTTTCGCTGAAGCTGGTGCCGCCGGAGCCGAGCGCGCCGGTCCGGGCCTCGTAGGCGCCGTTCGACGGGTCGAGCGCGACCGGGCCGAAGGATCCGAGAGAGCTTCCGTTGATGGTGGCCGAGGTGAAGTTGAGGGTGCCGAAGTTCGGGTAGGCCCCGGTCGGCGACTCGATGATGACCTCGGCGCTGGTCCGCTGGGAGGAGAGGGACTTGGACGTGCTGTAGGTCCAGCCGCGCGAGGAGGTCAGCTTCAGGGTGTACTTGCTGCTTCCGGCGTAGGTCACCGAGGCGGTGATGTGGTCGCCGGCCGACACCGGGTACGAACTGCGGCTCAAGTAGACCGGGTTCGCCGGGTACATCTCGTACCAGGCCTGGTGCACGGGACTGCCGCTGGAGCAGTCGGTCGCCACCCCGGTCTGCTCCACGGTGGACGAGCCGTACCCGTCGATGCCGACCCAGGGAGCGTAGAGGTCGTCGGTGGAGTTGCAGGTCGCGTTCGCTTCGGTCCAGGCCGCCGAGACCGAGGTGAAGCCGCTGCCCGTGGCGGCGTACCCGCCCCAGTTGTAGCCGTTGGTGTTGTAGTGCAGAGGGCGGAAGGACAGTCCCGGTGCAGCCGCCGCGCCGGCCGGCACGGCGGGAGCGGCAAGGGCCGCCACCGCTACCGCGACGGGGGCGACACGGGTCAGGAATCTGCGCATGCTGGCTCCTTCGTGGGGGAACAGAATGCTCGATGCGCCGACCCTGGCCCGTGTGGGGAACTTGGGGCGGCAGTACAGAATCACCGACCGCCATGAACCTGTCAATAAGGCAATGCTGGGCGGCGCGCGCGCAGCTGAACCGCCGTGCCCGAAAGAGACCTTGACACCGCCCCCGGACGCTGTCGGTGCCGGACACGGCATCCGGGCCGGGGTGGATGGACGGGACTTCCCCGTCAAACGGGCTTAACCCTCCGGTCGTATCGACCACTTACGCGAACAGCGCTCGTGAACGTCCGCGCCGCGTGGGCCCCGGATGGCCCCTGACGGCTCACGGGACCCTCGCCCGATCACGGGCATCGCCCATGCCGGGCCACCGCACCGGTTGCCGCCCCCAATCGACGCCCCTGCGAGGACCGCCCGCCCCACGGTGCCCTGCCCGGATGAGGCGTACGGCCCCCGCCGGGCTGTCCGCGTCGGCGAGAAGGGGCCGCCCGCTCAGGTCAGGGTCTTCAGGGCGGAGCCGTCGTAGGGCTGGAGCTCGTCGAAGCGGCCGGCGAGGACCTTCGCCGCCCACTGGGGGTCCTGGAGGAGGGCGCGGCCGACAGCGACGAGATCGAACTCGTCGGATTCGAGGCGGTCCAGGAGGTCGTCGATGCCCTTGACGGGGGCGCCCTCGCCCGCGAAGGCGCGGATGAACTCGCCGTCGAGGCCGACGGAGCCGACGGTGATGGAGGTCTTGCCGGTGAGCTTCTTGGTCCAGCCCGCGAGGTTGAGGTCGGAGCCGGCGAACTCGGAGAGCCAGTAGCGGCGGGTGGAGGCGTGGAAGGCGTCGACGCCGGCGTCGGCGAGCGGGGTGAGGACGGCCGCGAGCTGCTCGGGGGTGTCGGCGAGCCGTGCGTCGTAAGCGCCCGACTTCCACTGGGAGTAGCGGAAGATGACGGGGAAGGCCGGAGAGACCGCCTCCCGTACGGCCGCGACGATCTCGGCGGCGAACTTCGTGCGGGCGACCGGGTCGCCGCCGTACGCGTCGGTGCGTCGGTTGGTGCCGGACCACAGGAACTGGTCAATCAAGTAGCCGTGGGCACCGTGGAGTTCGACGCCGTCGAAGCCGATCCGCTCGGCAGCGGCCGCCGCTCGGGCGAAGGCGGCGATCACGTCGTCGAGGTCCCCCCGCGTCATGGCAGTACCGTGCTCCTCGCCGCCGTCGAGTCGGACGCTCGGGCCGACGGAGGGCGCGTCGGCGAACGGCGGCTCGCCGGCCTTGCGTACGAGGCCGATGTGCCACAGCTGCGGCACGATGGTCCCGCCCGCCGCGTGCACCCCCTCTGCGACCTTCGCCCAGCCCGCCAGCTGCTGTTCGCCGTCGAAGCGCGGCACCCGGTCGCTGTTGCCCGCCGACGCGTGCCCGACGTACGTCCCCTCGGTGACGATCAGTCCCACGCCGGCCGCCGCGCGCCGTGCGTAGTACGAGACCACGTCCTCGCCCGGCACCCCGCCCGGTGAGAACTGCCGGGTCATCGGGGCCATCGCGATGCGGTTCGGCACGGTCAGCCCGTTGATCGCGACCGGCCGCGACAGGATCTGCGCGGCGCGTGACGCAGAGGGAGACTGGGATGCGGCGGGGACCATACGCGGAGCTCCTGGACGTTGACAGACGGGACCCATTGACACATGCACGCGCATTGAACAGCGCGCGTGCGTCAACCCCTCGCGCCGCCGTCGCATTCCGCCGCCGCACCGTGCTGCGGTGTGATCCCGACCACTCCGCCGTAAAGGCCGCGCCCACGGCGAAGACAGCGGCGGGCACCCCGACCTGCCCGATGTCGGTGCGTACCAGCAGGCTGCCCGGACCTGACCACGGACAGGACGAGGCTGCCGTCGGTCCGCACGGTCGGCCGGACGCCGTTGGGGGCCAGGCCTGCCCCGGACTTCGGACCGGGGCGGGAGGCGAGGATCCTGGCGGCCCCCGGCGCCAGGTCGACGACTTCGAAGTCGCCTGGGACGGCTGGGAGGCGACCGGCTCACCCGGGCTCTACGACTACGGGATCCCAGTCATGCCCGACACCCAGTACGCATGGGCGCTTGACCCTGTCACAGGCTGTGTCAGCTCCTCGGGGTAGGAGGTGGGATCGCGATTGGCCCCGCACGTGCCCCGGACGAGACGTCCGGGCAATGGTAAGGAAACTTTCCTATCGTGTTCGCCGCCCAGGATCTTCCCGAGCCCCTGGTGCAGTCAAGAGGTTGGGCGAACTTCATCCGCATGAACGGACTCTCCGCGGCGCTCGCCGGTCGTCCTGCCGTGGATGCGACTCGGGGCGGAGGTTCCGCGGCGGACGCGGGAGCCGGACCCGGGTCGAGGATCAGTCGCCCGGAGTCCCGGCCGGCCGACCGACCGGCGCTTTCCGTACGCCCTCCCGCCTGCGGAATCCGGGGAGCCGCGGCGTACTCCCGGCGACCGCAGGCGTCCGCCCTCAAAGGTCGCGTCGGGTCGAGGCGCCCTCGGTGGTAGCTACTCGCCCACTCCTGACCGCCCTCGGGTCGCGGTGGCGGGGCACGACTATTAGGAAACTTTCCTTCCCAACTTCTTGACGAGCGCTGCCCGGGAGGGATTGACTGCGGGCGCCGCGGGGTCAACTCCGCAACGCCCGGCCCCGCGTTGCTTCCTGCGCACACGTCAGCTCGACTCGGCTCAAGGCGCTCTCCCGAACTCCGTGCGACAGCTCAACGGCTCCGTCGAGGCGCCGGATCCTGCAGTTCCCCCCCACGTCGGCACACTGCCTCCCGCCGGCTCCCTCGGATCGTCCGCACCGCACAGCTCCGGACCCCGCAACACGCATCGGGAGCCGGCCCCGGGGCGTGCCCCGTCCCGACCTCACCTGGAGGACATCTGTGAGATGGTCACGACTCACCAAGGGGCTTGTCGCCACCGCGCTGCCGGTAGCAGCGGTGGCGATGGGCATCAACGCGACCGCCAGCGCCAGCGCCAGTTCGCAGGCCGCGAACGCGTTCCCGGCCCACTACGCCGCACCGTACCTGGAGCTTTCCAGCGGCACCGCCGGTGACATGGCGGCCGACATGAAGGCCACCGGCCTGAAGGACTACACCCTGGCCTTCCTCATCCCCAAGTCCGGCTGTACTCCGCAGTGGGAGGCCGGCAACAGCGCCCTGGGCGCATTCACCTCTCAGGTCAGCACCCTGAAGGCCGCCGGCGGCAACGTCATCATCTCCTTCGGCGGCGCGGAGGGCGGAGAACTGGCCCAGACGTGCACGTCCGTCTCGTCGCTGACCGCCGCCTACGCCAGTGTGGTCGACACCTACGGCATCACCCGGCTCGACTTCGACATCGAAGGCGGCACTCTCGGCAACACCGCGGCCAACACCCGGCGCAACCAGGCGCTGGCGGCCCTCCAGGCCCAGAACCCGAACGTCGAAGTCGACTACACCCTCGCCGTCGACCCGTCCGGCCTGGAATCCGACACGCTGAACCTGCTCAAGGACGCCAAGAGCAAGGGCGTCAAGGTCAACCTCGTCAACATCATGACCATGGACTTCGGGGACGGCGAGAACGCCCTCAACGACGCCCTGTCCGCGGCCAAGGGCACCGCGACGCAGCTCGCGAGCCTGTACGGCATCTCCACCGCACAGGCGTACGCACGCATCGGCCTCACCCCGATCGCCGGCAAGAACGACGACAACGAGAACTTCACCCAGGCCAACGCCACCACGCTGGAGACCTTCGCCGCCGCCAACGGAGTCCAGGAGCTGTCCTTCTGGGAGGTCGACAGCTACGACAAGGGCACCGGATACGCCTACTCCCGGATCTTCAACAAGATCACCGACGGTACGACCACGCCGCCGACGACGCCTCCGCCGAGTGGCGGCAGTACGTCGTACGAGGCCGAGGCGGCGACTCTGGCCGGTGGTACGACGGTCACCAGTTGCGCGCACTGCTCGGGTGGTAAGAAGCTCAGTTATCTGGGCAACGGTGGCACGGCGACCTTCACCAACGTCTCCGAGCCGGCGGCGGGCACCTACACCCTGACGATCTCCTTCATGAGTGTCGGCCAGGCCCGTACCGCCGTCGTCACCGTCAACGGCACCGCGCAGACCGTCAGCTTCCCCGAAACACCGGACTACAACACCGTCGTGACCAAGGCGGTCACCGTCACCCTCAAGGCCGGCTCCGGAAACACCATCCAGTTCTCCAACCCGTCCGCCGGAGCGCCCAACCTGGACCGCATCGTCGTCTGACAACGACGTCGGCCTCGGCTCCGCGCCACGCGGGTCATCGCCGCGTCGATCTGTTAAGAAGCTTTACTAACGACAAAAGGAGAACCCCGCCCACCATGAGAACGAACCACGTGCGCCTCGCCATGGCAGCCGCCGCGGCTCTCGCGCTCGCCGTCCCGCTCGCGATAGGGAACGCCGACGCCGCCACGACGCCCACCGCTGTCACGGCGGGCTCGGCTGCCGCGACCTCGTACACGCCCGCCCAGGTACTGGCCGGCATCCAGGCGAAATCCACGGCCGCGAACCAGGTCAACACCAAACCCCACATCAACACCATGACGCGCGCGCAGAACGTCAACGTGTACCAGGTCGCGCCGGGCGTCTACTCCTACAGCTCCGGTATGGCCATCGACACCGACGGCAGCGACTCCGATCCCGATCCCGACCACCAGGGCGAGACGACCTGGGAAGACAGCAACGGCAAGGCCCTGGGCGCGCACCATGTGCCGTTCTACGTGCTGGGCGACGACTGCTGGGACCGTACGTCGCCCTGCCCGCACTTCTTCTACAAGGAACACGGCATGTCCGGCCGGCAGTTCGCGCTGATGTTCTACAACGGCAACGTCATCGGCTCGATCTTCGGCGACACGCAGACCGCGAACGACCAGACCACCTCGGACAACGACTCCCGTGAACTGGGCGAGGCGTCCGTGAAGGCGGCCCAGCTGCTCGGCATCCCCAGCAGTGGCACCACCGGCGGCGTGGACAACGGCGTGACCGTGGTGATGTTCTCCGGTTCGTCCTGGGTCGTGAACGGCACCAACGCCAACCTCAACGACAACACCCAGGCCCTGGTCCAGACAGCCCTGGACAGCCTCGGCGCAAGCCTGAACGGGGGCACTCCTCCGACGAGTCCTCCGCCGACGACGCCTCCGCCGAGTGGCGGCAGTACGTCGTACGAGGCCGAGGCGGCGACTCTGGCCGGTGGTACGACGGTCACCAGTTGCGCGCACTGCTCGGGTGGTAAGAAGCTCAGTTATCTGGGCAACGGTGGTACGGCGACGTTCACCAACGTCTCCGAGCCGGCGGCGGGCAGCTACACCATGAGCATCTCCTTCATGAGTGTCGGCCAGGCCCGTACCGCCGTCGTCACCGTCAACGGCACCGCGCAGACCGTCAGCTTCCCCGAGACACCGGACTACAACACCGTGGTCACCAAGAACGTCACCGTCAAGCTCAAGGCCGGCAGCAACACCATCACGTTCTCCAACCCCTCGGCCGGAGCGCCCAACCTCGACCGCATCGTCCTCTGAGGACCGACTGCCCGGCGTGACCGGTGGCCATGGGGGGCCACCGGTCACGCCATCACCGCGGAGGTGCCGGTCAGGGGCGCGCGAACGGCTCGGACGCGACGCCGTTGACCGTCGTTCCGCCCTGCTGCCACGAGACCGCGACGCCGCTGACGAAATCGGCGGGGAAGTCGAGCTTCGGCGCGGTCAGCGCGGTGAGTTCGGTGAGCTGCTCGTCCGGGACGGTGACATCCAGGGACGCCAGGTTGGCGTCGAGCTGCTCGACCGTGCGGGCGCCGATGATGGTGGAGGTGACCTCCGCCCGAGCCCGTACCCATGCAAGCGCCACGGCGGCGACGGAGGCCTTCAGGTCGGAGGCGATGCGCTGCAGGACGTCCAGCAGCGCGAAGGTGGACTCGTTGAGGTGGGCGGCGGCCGATTGCGCGCGGCCCGATCCCTCCGGCGCGGAATTCTCCCGCGAGTACTTGCCCGAGAGCACTCCGCCGGCCAGCGGGCTCCAGGGGGTGACGCCGAGGCCCAGCTCGCGGGCGACGCCGAAGAGTTCGCCTTCGACGGTGCGCTGCAGCAGGGAGTACTCGACCTGGATGGCGGCCACCGGTGACCAGCCGCGGAATTCGGCGATGGTGCCGGCCCGGGCGACCTCCCAGGCGAAGGTGTCGGAGAGCCCGATGTAGCGGATCTTGCCCGCGCGCACCAGGTCGTTCAGGGTCGACATCGTCTCCTCGATCGAGGTGTGACGGTCGAAGTTGTGCTGCCAGTAGAGGTCGATGTAGTCGGTGCCGAGACGGCGCAGTGACGCCTCGACCTGCTGCATGATCGCTTTGCGGCCGGCGCCGCCGCCGTTGGGGTCGCCGGGGAACATGTTCCCCCCGAACTTCGTGGCCAGGACCAGGCGGTCCCGCAGGCCGGGGTGCAGGGCGAGGTAGCCGGCGATGGTCTCCTCGGACTTGCCCTCGTTGTACCCGTTGGCGCTGTCGAGGAAGTTCCCGCCCGCTTCCAGGTAGCGGTCGATGATGCTGTGCGAGGTCTCGGTGTCGGCGCCCCAGCTGGCGTCGCCGAACGTCATCGCCCCCAAGGCGAGCGGGCTGACCCGCAGACCGGAACGGCCCAGGGTGCGGTAGGAGTCGAGTCCCACGTCTTCTGCCTTCTTCCGTATACCGACTGATCCTTGGGAAACCTACCTCTGACGCACCGTCGAATCATGACCGCCCACCGGCGAGCCGTGGCCCGGGGCGGCGGAGAGCGCCGTCGGCCGCGTGCCCGGCGGGGAGAGTTGCCTGCCGCATCACGCCGGGGCTCGTTCGTCGGGCAGGGGCGGTCGCCCGGCCCGAACCGGCCGAGGGGACGGACGTCCCAGGGCCCTTGTGCGCGGGGACGTCCGTCCGTGGCGGCGGCCGGTCGTTCAGCTGTGGGCGACCGTCAGACCGTAGAAGGCGACGCGCGCGCCCTTGGTGGTGCTGTCCGAGGAGGACTGGTTGTACGAGCCGGCCTTGAAGTACTGCTTGTAGGCCTTGAAGCCCGACGCGATCGGGTAGTGCGTGACGCTGCCGTTGACCGTCACGTCGATCGACGCGCCGGCCGAGACGGCAATCGTGTACGTCCACGTCTTGCCGATCGCGACGTGGCCCACGGTGTGGGTGGTCTGGCCGCCGGCCGGCGAGTTTTCGACGCCCGCGACGATGTCGCCGTTGGAGTGGTAGTACAGCTCGATCAGCGGCTTGGTGGAGGAGCCGCCCGAGCCCAGGTGGATCTGGCCGACGCAGACGTTGGAGGTCACCGACACCACGCGCAGGGTCGCGCTCATCTTGTGGCTGCCGCTGAGCGACCAGTCGGCCGCGCTGCCGCTGCGGTTCATCTCCCGCAGTTCGGACCGCGCGTAGTTGGAGTTGGGCGTGGTGACGCCCTTCTCGGGTGCCCAGAACGTCATCGCGCCGTCGCGGGTGTCGGTGTAGAAGTACGAGTCCTGGAAGCCGTCGGCGCCCTGGAGGCGGGACGAGGAGATCGTGGTGGGCGAGCCGGGGGAGCCGACCGGCTCCTGCAACTGCCACACGCCGAGGTCGAAGTTCCCGCCGGGCGCCTTCGTCGGATCGGCGGCCTGGGCGGTGCCGCCCAGCAGGCCGACGGTGGCGGATATGCCCACCGCGGTGGCGGTCGCGAGCACTTTGGAACGGATCTTCATGGGGGTGCCCTTCCGATCTGAGTTCATCAGTGTGAACCAGACCTGCATCAGATGAGTGCGGGATCGTGCCGGCTGGTCGCGGATCAGTTGGGGTTCTGCGCGTTGGTGAGGGTCTCCCAGGCGGTGAACAGGTTGTTGCTGCCCGAAGGGCGCTGCTGTTCGGTCAGCGTCTGGGTGTTGGCCATCGCGACCCCGTGCAGGGTGTTGAGGGTGTTGAACCCGACCTCGGTGATCGGGCCGAGTCCGCGCGTGACGCTCCCGCCGCACACGCCGGACGGGACGGCCGCGCCGAGCTCGTACGTCGACTGGAAGCCCAGCGCCTGCCGCAGCCGTTCGCCGACCTGGGGATAGAGGTCCTGGCCTTGGATGCGGGCGGTCTCCAGTACGTGCGAGATGGAGGAGATGCCGTATCCGGTTCGGCGCCAGCACGTTCACCACCGGCATCACCCAGGAGACCTGCCGGGACTTCACCCACACCGGCCGGCCTGGGCCTTGGTGCGTACGAAGTCCAGTTGCGCGGTGTTGAGGTTCACCCCCGGGTGGCTGAAGACGGCGGGTGAGGGGGCGACGGCCGCGGCCTTCGCGGTGGACCGTACAGCGGCATTCGGCGTGGGGGCCGGTGAAGCGGACGCCGGCGCCGTGACGACAGCGGCGCTCACCGCACCGAGGGCGGCGGACAGGCTTACTGGACGGGGCAGGGCTCCAAGGCGCATGGGGGGATGCCTTCCGTTGGTCGATCTTCACGCGGAATCGCATATGTGTACGATGATCCAGGTTGTGAAGACGTTGGTCCGGACGGTACGGTCACAGCTGAGTGCTCGTCAAGGTCTAGACCAGAGATGGCAAGCGCCCACCGGTGCTCGGCCGGAGCAGGCGAGCGGCCCACCGGAGGAACCGGCGGGCCGTCGGGTGTGATCGGGACTGACGGAGGGGCCGCCGGTGGCCTGAGGATGCGCCGCTGCTCGGAGGCGGCCCGGATCACGAACCGCTGCCGGCGCAGGCGGCCGTCACCCGCAGTAGTAGTTGACGCAGATGCGGTTCGCGACGAACTGGCGGCCTTGCACATCGACGAAGTTGCCGCCGCGGATCGTGAGTCCGACACGGTTGGCGCCCTCGGGGGCGAGGCCGGGACCGGACGGGCTCACGATGTCGTTCGCGGCGTTGGCCGCTTTGGTCTGGTCGACTCCACGGGCCGAACTCTCGGACGTCATGATGACGTCGCCGTCCGCGTCACGCCGGCCCCGCCGCCCCCGCCATTGCCGGCGCCAGCGTCTCCGCTCCTGCGCCCGAGGAGTGGTCGCAATCGCGGACAGAGTTCACCTACGTGAATACGAGAGCTGTGAACCGCTCCCTCAGGGGCCCGGATTGCCGCATGTCCGCAGCTGTTGGAATGAGGTAACTCTCGATCGCTTCCTGCGTCAAGAGTTACGCCAGAACCAACAAGGGCAAACATTAAGGCCTCACTTGAGGGGCTCCCGTCGACTTCTGTTCGCACCGTTCTCGTGCCGTCCAGTGCCTTGACCCTGGGGCGGCTTCGGACCTACGGTCGCCACCGGTAGTTCATATGCAAGTAATCAGTTCAGCTATATGAACTATCGTCGCCTGAGTCCAGCCTCCTCTGTACTGCGCCGACGGCACGTGCCGTCCGAGCGCGCCCCCACCGAGTACCAGCTCGCGCCGAGTCAGGGAGAAACCCCCATATGCCTGTGCGTCGTCAACCAGGTACGAGAGTCAAGATGTTCATCGCCGCCACCACTTTGGGTCTCGGCGCCGCCGGACTCGTCGCGGCGGCCGGAGTCCCGGCGGCCGCTGCCCCCGCAGCGTCGAGCGCGTGCCCCTGGGTCGGTTCGAACGCTCCGGTCGGCAGCCGGGTCGACCAGCTGCTGGGCCGGATGAGCCTGACCCAGGAGATCTCCATGATGACCGGCGCCAAGGGGTCGAGCTTCGTCGGTGAGACACCGGCGATCGGCTCCCTGTGCGTTCCCGCCGTGAACCTGGAGGACGGGCCGGCGGGCGTCGCCGACGGCATGACCGGGGTGACCCAGCTGCCCGCGCCGGTGAGTGCCGCCGCCACCTGGGACACCGCCGCGGAAGCCGGCTACGGCAAGGTGATCGGTGCCGAGGAAGCCGGCAAGGGCGCCCACATCGACCTCGGGCCGACGATCAACATCGTCCGTGATCCGCGCTGGGGCCGGGCCTTCGAGTCGATCGGCGAGGATCCGTACCTCAACGGGATCCTCGGCGCGGCGGAGATCCGCGGTGTGCAGTCGACCGGTGAGATGGCGCAGGTCAAGCACCTGGCCGCCTACAACCAGGAGACCCACCGCAACACCAGCAGCGACAACGTGATCGTCGACCAGCGCACGTTGCAGGAGATCTACCTGCCCGCGTTCGCCGAGTCGGTCGGCTCCGGCGCGGCCTCGTCGGTCATGTGCTCCTACAGCACGATCAACGGCACCTACGCCTGCCACGACCCCGACCTGATGAACGGCGTTCTGCACAAGCAGTTCGGCTCCAACGCGTTCGTGACGTCCGACTGGGGCGCCCTCCACACGACGGCCGACGCGGCGAACGCCGGACTGGACCAGGACATGCCGGGCGACGACGGCTACTACGGCAGCGCGCTCCAGTCGGCCGTGTCCAGCGGCAAGGTCGGCAAGTCGACGATCGACGCCGCGGTCCGCCGCATCCTGACCCAGATGTTCGGCTTCGGGCTCTTCGACAACGTCCCGACGGGCTCGCCGCGCGCGACCGTCACGTCCGCGGCGCACACCGCCACCGCCCGGCAGGTCGCCGCGCAGGGCACCGTGCTGCTGAAGAACGCCGACAACCAGCTGCCGCTGACGTCCTCGACGAAGTCCATCGCCGTGATCGGCGCAGACGCCTCCACCAGCGTGCGCAGTGCCGGCGGCGGCAGCGCGTCCGTCAAGGCGGGCAGCGTGGTCAGCCCGCTCGACGGCATCACCGCGCGGGCCGGCAGCGGCGTGAACGTCACCTACGACAGCGGCTCGTCCGCCGGTTCGGCCGCGACGGCCGCCGCCAAGGCGAACGTGGCCGTGGTCTTCGTCAGCAAGTCCGAGAGCGAGGGCGGCGACCTGGCGGACATCGATCTCGCAAGCTCCGACAACTCGCTGATCTCGGCCGTCGCCGGGGCCAATCCGCACACCATCGTGGTGCTGAACACCGGCTCCGCGGTCACCATGCCCTGGCTGTCCTCGGTCTCCGGCGTCTTCGAGGCCTGGTACTCGGGCCAGGAGGACGGCCACGCGATCGCCGACCTGCTGTTCGGCGACGTCAACCCCTCCGGCCACCTGCCGGTGACCTTCCCGACGTCGCTCAGCCAGGTGCCGGCGAACACCGCCGCGCAGTGGCCCGGCGCCGACAACAAGGTACAGTACTCAGAAGGCCTGAAGGTCGGCTACCGGCACTACGACGCCACCAAGCAGACCCCGCTGTTCCCCTTCGGCTTCGGCCTGTCGTATACGACCTTCGGCTTCAGCGACCTCAGCGTGGGCCCGCTGACCAAGGGCGGATCGGCCACCGTCACGGCGAAGGTGACCAACACCGGCAGCCGTGCCGGCTCCGAGGTGGCCCAGCTCTACGTCGTCGACCCGGCCTCCTCCGGTGAGCCGTCCAAGCAGCTCCAGGGCTTCCGCAAAGTCACCCTGGCCGCCGGAGCCAGCACCACCGTCAGCTTCCCCGTCACCGAGCAGAACCTGCGGCACTGGAACACCGGGTCCGGCAACTGGACCACGGACACCGGCGCCTACGGCATCCGCGTCGGGGACTCGGCGGCCGACATCCCGCTGACCGGCACCCTGAACGTCACGTCGAGCCAGCTCGGCCAGCCGGTGACCCTCACCAACCCGGGTCCGCAGGCAACCATCGCGGGCGCCGCGGTCTCCGTGCCGGTCACCGCGAAGGACTCGACCAGCGGCCAGACGCCGGCATTCAGCGCGCAAGGGCTCCCGGCCGGCCTGAGCATCTCCGCCTCCGGCACGATCACCGGGAAGCCCACCGGCGCCGGCACCACGACCGTCGACGTGACGGCCAAGGACGGCAACGGCGCCTACGCGACCACCTCGTTCGTGTGGACGGTCTCGCCCGCCGGCGCAGGCGTGCCCACCACTCCGCTCGTCGGCCAGGGCGGGAAGTGCCTCGATCTGGGCGCGGACGACAACACCAACGGTGCCAAGGTCGACATCTACACCTGCAACGGCACCAGCGGTCAGTCCTGGAGCCACCTCGCCGACGGCACGCTCAGGGCCGCCGGCAAGTGCCTGGACGTCAAGGCCGCCGGTACGGCGAACGGCGCCGCCATCCAGATCTACGACTGCAACGGCACCGCCGCGCAGGTCTGGAACAACGGCTCCAACGGCTCGCTGGTCAACCCGGTGTCCGGCAAGTGCCTCGACGACCCGGATTCCTCGACCACCGACGGCACCCAGCTCCAGCTCTACACCTGCAACGGCCAGTCGAACCAGTCCTGGGTCTCGCCGGCCGCCGGTGTCTCCGGCCCGACCGGCCAGGTCACCGGCCTCTCCGGTCTGTGCGTGGACGTCAAGGCCGCGTCGACCACCGACCGCACCCCCGTGCAGACCTACACCTGCAACGGCTCCGACGCCCAGCGATGGACAGTGGGCTCGGACGGTACCCTCCGCGCGCTCGGCAAGTGCCTCGACGTGCTTGCCGCGGGAACGGCCGACAAGACCCTGGTCGACCTCTTCACCTGCAACGGCACCGGTGCCCAGACCTGGTCGTACACCGTGTCGAACAAGACGCTGCGCAACCCGGCGTCGGGCAAGTGCCTCGATGTCCCGGCCGCCGCCACCACGCCCGGCACCCAGTTGGACATCTACGCCTGCAACGGCACCACCGCCCAGCAGTGGAACCTGCCGAGTTGAGCACGGCGTGCTGAGCGCGCGGCGGCACTGATCCGGCGGACTTCCGCCGCCGCGTTCCAGGCCCGGGCCGGACCCACTCCGGCCCGGGCGCTTCGCGTGCACGCGTCCTTGCGCCCCGCGGGGTCAGTCCTGCGGTGGCCCGTCCGTCGTGGGCCGCAGCGCGTCCGCCACGAGGTCCAGCAGCTTTCCGGTCAGTTCCGGGCTGTTGACCGCCGTCGTCGACATGAACACTCCGAGGAGCATCATCGTGACCTCATCCGGTCCCACGTCCGCCCGCAGAGATCCGGCCCTCGCGCCGGCGTCGAGGATCTGCGCGATCGCCGCGGTGATCCGTTCCCGGGTGGCCGGTGTCGCGATGGCGCCCGAGGCCCACCCCGCGCGCAAGGTGTCGGAGATACCGCGCTTGGCCGCGGAGAACGCCGCATAGCGATCCATCCACGCGCGCAGGGCCGCCTCTGGCGGCAGCTCGGACAGCAGAGCGGGGGCGCTGGTGACGACGGCGTCGAGTTCGGCGGCGTAGATGGCCTCGACGAGCGCTTCGCGGGTGGGGAAGTGGCGGTAGAGCGTGCCGATCCCGACGCCGGCCTCGCGGGCGATGGCGTCGAGGGCGGCCTTGCCGTCGGTCGCGGCGAAGGTGTCGCGGGCCACGGCGAGCAGCCGCTCGCGGTTGCGCCGCGCGTCGGCCCGGGCCGGGCGTCCGGGCGCCTTCGCCGACCGGTCGGGGGTGGGGGAGTCGGGCGCAGCCAAAACGGAGACCCTCCGGTCAGTGTACGGTGGTGATTAACGGAGTCCCTCCGTTTACCCCCATCATCTCATGAGAGTGGGACTGCCATGGCGTCCACCGCCCGATCCGACCAGCTCACCGCCTCCGGAGCGGCACGACCCGGCGGGCCCGGCCTGCTCGCGGGCCGCAGCGTCTCGCGTGTCGGCTACGGCGCCATGCAGCTGCGGCGACTGGAGCGCGACGCCGCGATCTCCCTGCTGCGGCAAGCCGTCGACCTGGGTGTCGATCACATCGACACCGCTTACTTCTACGGCAGCGGCTTCGTCAACGAGGTGATCGCCGCCGCGCTCTCCGCCGAGGACGACGTCCTGGTCGTCAGCAAGGTCGGCGCCGAACCCGCCCCCGGCGGGCCGCTCCCGCTGCGCCTGGCCCAGCGACCCGAGCAGCTGCGGGCCGGCGTCGAGGACAACCTCAGGAGCCTCGGGCTCGACCGGATTCCCCTCGTCAACCTGCGCCGCGCCGACCACGGCCCGGGCCTGCGCCCCGAGGGCGACCAGATCGTCGACTTCGATGACCAGATCGCCGTGATGACCGCACTGCGCGACGAGGGCAAGATCGGCGCCATCGGTCTCAGCAGCGTCTCCCTCGACGCGCTGCGCCACGCCCTTCCGGCGGGCATCGCCTGCGTCCAGAACGCCTACAGCCTGGTGACACGCGACGACGAGGACATGGTGGGACTCTGCCTCGCCGAGGACATCGCCTGGGTCCCGTACTTCCCGCTCGGCGGCGCCTACGCCGGTATGCCGAAGGTCACCGAGGAGCCCGCCGTCATCGAAGCGGCGCGGACACTGGGCGTCTCCGCCGCGCAGATCGGCCTGGCCTGGCTGCTGCACCACACCCCCAACACGCTCCTCATCCCGGGCACCGCCGACCCCGAGCACCTCCGGGTGAACGTCGGCGCGGGCGCGATCGCCCTCGACGGGGCGACGCTCGCCGCCCTCGGCGCCGTCCCCTCGCGCTCCGGCGACATCGAGACCGGATGACCCCGCGCCGGCCCGCACCGTAGGCGTCGGGACGCGCGGGGGCGGTGCGGCTGCGGCTACTGCACGGTCAGGCTGTCGATGTTCGCTCCGGTGGCCTTGGTGAGGGTGGCGCGGACGGTGACGTTCGCGCCCTGCGGGAGGGTGGCGGTGCAGGAGGCGGTCGCCCAGGTGTCCCAGCTGCCGGTGGACGGCATGGTGAGGGTGGCGATGGCCGTGCCGTTGACGTCGATGGCCGCGGGGCGCTCGGTGCCGCCTCCGTTGGCATACCGGACGAGCAGCGTCTTCTTTCCGGCCGTGGGCACGTTGACCGTCCAGGAGATGGTGGATCCGGCCGACGTACCGTTGAAGTCGGCGTAGCCGGTGCCGGTGTAGCCGGGGTGGAGGGTGTCGAGGACGAAGGTGCTGTCGAGCCGGGCGTTCTCGGCCTGGTAGACGGTGCCGCCGCTGACGGCGGGGAAAGCGGCGCCGCTGGGCTCGACGGTCGCGACGGTGCCGCCGTTGGCGCTGACGGCGAACTCCGGCGTGACGACGCTCAGGACCTTCGCTCCCGCGTCCCACACGCTGCCGGACCCGCCCGCGAGAACGGCCGCGGCCTCGCTGGTGAAGGCCGGCAGGGTGGCGCCGCCGTTGATCCGCATGCCGACGGCCTTCGCGAGGCCGTGGAAGCGGACGACGTAACGGCGCCTGGCGGGCGCGCCGTCGTACGTCCCCTGCGGGTGGGCGATGACGACGCGGGTGGCGGAGTCGGTGTAGGCGAGGCGCGTGACGCTGCTCCTGCCAGCCTGGTACGCCTCGGTCACGGAGTCGTCCTCGACGAGGTCGAAGGTGCCGTCGGCCCCCGAGTAGACCTCCAGCTCCAGCTGCCCTTTGGTGAAGTAGGCGGTGCTCTGCGCGTACGGGTACTTGGGCAGGATCGCCCCCGCCTTGACGAACAGCGGTGTCTCCCCGGTACTGGTGGTGTAGGCGAAGTCGCCGGAGTCGCTCCCGGTGTGCTTGATGTCGGCCCAGAAGTTGTACCAGGTGGTTCCGGCGGGCAGCCAGATCTGCTGGACGGCGCTGCCGTCGGACAGGAGGGGCGCGACGAGGAGCGAGGGACCCCACATGTACTGCAGGTCGTGGGTGTACGCCTGGGAGCGGTTCTGGTAGTCGATCACCATGGCCCTGGCCATCGGCATGCCGCTGGCGTTGGCCTGGTGGGCGAGCGTGTAGATGTACGGCATCAGGCTGTACCTGAGCCGGCCGTACTTCGTGAAGTCCGCCTGCGCCTGCGCGCCTTGGTCCAGCGGCCAGCGCGAGGCCTTCTTGCCCTTCGAGGGGACCGTGGCGGAGGTGTGCGGGCGCCAGATCGGGGCGAGGCTGGACCAGGCGACGGGCCAGTTGCGGTAAAAGGCGTCGGAGACCGTGGTGCCGTCACCGTAGCCGCCGCCGTCGATGTTGGCGAAGGGGAAGCCGCCGAGGCCGGCTGTCTGCATGCCCCGGATCTGGTTCTTCATCTCGTCGTAGGTCGAGCTGATGTCACCTGTCCAGTAGTGCCCGTAGCGCTGCTGGCCCGCGGTGGCACCGCGGCTCCAGGTCCAGGGGCGTTTCGCGGATCCGATGTGGCCGCTGCCTGCGGGGTCCCAGCCTTCCTGCCCGACCCCCTTGTGCAGGTTCAGGATGTAGGCGTTGCGGTTCTCCGCCCAGGTGCGGC
The DNA here is from genome assembly GCF_036227245.1 of Streptomyces sp. NBC_01477. GTDB lineage: Bacteria > Actinomycetota > Actinomycetes > Streptomycetales > Streptomycetaceae > Actinacidiphila. The sequence continues at coordinate 1,510,576 of NZ_CP109445.1, read as the reverse complement.
CGTCGGCCGTCTTCGCCGTGTACGGGATCGCGCCGACATCATCGGTCTCGTCGATCCACAGGCCGTCGCAGGGGTATTTCAGGCTCGGGTTGAGCGCCTTGTCCCAGAAGACCTGCCACACCCAGGCGCGGGTGGCGGGGTTGGTCCAGTCGGGGACGGCCTTGTTGTTCGCGACGTCCGTGAGGTCGGAGTCCGCGAGGCTGTAGCCGCCGGGCGGCGGGCCGCCCTTCCAGTTCGCCATCAGGTTGGTGTTGTTGCGGTTGTAGTCCAGGGTCACGGTGACGCCGTTGGCGGCGGCCCAGGTCTCGTAACCGGCCGGGTCGGGCCAGCGGTCGGGGCTGAACTCGAACCACGAGCCGGACCAGCCGCCCGAACCGTCGCGCCAGCGGTTGTCGTTGACCTGGTGGTCGAAGGGGAAGCCGGCCGCGCGGTGCTGGCTGATCTTCGTCCGCCACCAGTCCTGGTCGCTCACGTCGGGGAAGCTGTGGTCGCTCATATGGAGTCCGAAGATGGACTGCTGAGGCAGCCGGGGGCGTCCGGTGAGCTGGGTGTAGCGGTCGAGGAGCTGGGCGAACTGCGGCCCGTTGATCAGGAAGTAGTCCAGCTGGGGCTTGGCGCCCCCGGCGTTGTGCCCGTCGGCGAAGAACCCGTACCCGTTGGCGCCGCCGAAGGTGAAGGTCGTGTCGAACGTGGTGTTGAAGAACACCCCGTACCCCTTGCTGGAGAGGTAGAACGGCACGATCGCGGGTGCCTGGTCATTGGGGTTGTCGGCGGCCTGCGCCGCGTCGGCGTAGTTGTGGGAGACCGTGTCGCCGGTGCGGTCGAGCTTGGGTGTGCGGCCGAGCATGCCGTGGCCGGCTTTGAGGAAGTGCTCGTCGGAGGGCGGGGCGGCGAACGCTTGGGTGGCGAGGGTGGAGTTCGTCCCGCTCCACGAGATGCCGTGCGCGGAGTCCTCCTTCGCCAGCAGGGCGCCGGTGGCCCGGGCGTAGAACTCCAGCCGCAGCGGCTTCTTGTGCAGGACGACGCGCAGGCCGTCCGCCGCGGCGGTGTGCAGTTCGAGGGTGTCCGACGTGGCGGTGACGGTCAGGGTGCCGCCCATCGCGGTGTGGTTCGCCGGCACCACCATCTCGTAGCGGGTGTCGGCGAAGAACGCCTCTCCGGCGCGGGTCGCGTGCACCCTGACGATCTGGTCTCCGTACGCGGTGACGCGCAACTGCTGGCCGGAGGTGCTGGTGACGGTGACACTGCGGCTGTCGGCGGTGTGCTGGGAATAGTCGCCGAGCTGTTCCGTCGTGGCGGCGGCCGCGACCGCGGGCAGACCGGTCACGGCGCCGGCGGCGAGCACGCCGACCGCCGTGGAGAGCAGGGTCCTGCGCTTGATCTCGTGGTGTTCCATTGTGTCTCCCATCGGTGGGGCCGCCATGATCAGGACACGCGCCAGCGCAGCGGATTGCCGTTCTGGTCCTTCCAGGCCGCCGCACCGGGGGTGAAGGCGCTGACCGGCGCCGCGTGGGCGCCCGGCAGCGGTCCCAGCACGGCCGCGGCGAGAAGCAGCAGACCGATCACGGCGCGCCGGAGGGCGACTCCCGGGCTGGCGCTGTTCTGCGGCATGAGTCCCTGCCTTCTCGGAGGGTGGGGGGATACGGTTCCAAGCGCACGAGTTTCCACACCGTGCGGTCCGGGACCAGAATCTGAGACCGCTGGGTTACGTATATGAACACAGATTGACAATATGAACCGCGGCCAGATGTGAGGCTAGGCCGGGGTATCCCATGGGTCAACCCTCCTGTACGAGGCGGCGGATTCCGCTGGAGCAAGGGAAGTTGGGCCCGATTTTGTTCACGTAGGTGAACTTGTGGAGCGTCGGACGCTCCGCCGTCACATCGCTCGCAGGGCTCCGGCCTGCGGCTTCTTGGCGGATCGGCGTGTTGGATAATGTTTCTTTGTCTTGAGTCTTGCCTCCAGAAGTAACAAGACAGCACACTGTGCGTCACCCCCTCGCCGGGCGAAGAGCACCTCCCTGTACCGAGCCGGCACCGCCGTCGCGCCCACCGCGCCGCCGGCGAAGCTCGGGAGGCTCCCGTCCGCCACGACGACAAGCGCGTCCAACCAGGACCGTCCGCACGTCTGCTCCCCACACCCCGACCGGCATCCCCGCGCATCCGGCCGGCCCACCCCGCGCCGAACCGGCGGCCGGGCTGCCCGCACCCTCCGGACAGCCCGGCTGCCGGCACCGTTCACCCGCACTCCGACGAAGGGCACCTTCCGCCATGACCGAGCTCTCGGGAAGCAGACCGCTCCGCCCTGCTCCCTCGCGCCGCCGGGTGCTGTCCACCCTCGCCGCCGCCGGCGCCGCCGCGCCCGTCCTCGCGGCCTGCTCCTCCCCGAGCAGCCCCGACACCAGCGCGAAGGCGGCCCCACCCGCTTCGCTCGGCAGCACGCCCACCAAGCCGGTCACCCTCAACATCCTGGACGTGGCCGGAAACCTGGCCCTGACCAAGCCGATGATCGAGGCGTTCAGGTCCGCGCACCCCGAAGTTGTCGGCCGTGTCACCTACAGCACCGGAACCGCGCCCCAGCTCGCCTCGAAGGTGCAGGCGCAGCAGCAGGCGGGCAACGTACAGATCCACCTGGTGCTCACCGGCACCGACGGCCTGGCCGCCGGCATCCAGAAGGGCCTGTGGTACGCGCTGAAGCCGTACTACGACACGTTCTTCCCCGGCCTCATGGCCAACTACCAGCCGGCCGCGGCCACCATGACGTCCCTGGCGCAGGACCAGGGCATCGAACTGACCTGGTACCCCTCGGGGCCGCTGCTGGAGTACGACCCGAAGAAGGTGCCCAGCCCGCCCGCCACCACGGACGCGCTGCTGGACTGGGCGAAGGCCAACCCCGGCAAATTCCAGTACGCGCGGCCCGCCAACTCCGGCCCGGGCCGCACCTTCCTGATGGGCCTGCCCTACCTGCTCGGCGACTCCGACCCCACGGACCCGGCCAACGGGTGGTCCAAGACCTGGGCGTACCTGACGGAGCTGAACAAGCACGTCGACTCCTACCCCGCCGGGACGACCGACACGATGAAGAACCTCGCGGCCGGCACCGTCCACCTGGTCGCCACCACCACCGGCTGGTACATCAACCCGCGAGCCCTGGGCACCGTGCCGCCCGGCATGAAGGTCGCCAGATTCCAGTCCTTCACCTGGGTGAGCGACGCCCATTTCGGCGTCATCCCCAAGGGCGTTTCGCCGAACACCCTGACCGCCGTACTGCGCCTGCTGGCCTGGATGCTCACCCCGGAGCAGCAGGCGTCCGCCTACGACGACGGCTACTTCTACCCGGGTCCCGCGGTGAAGGACGTGCCGCTGAGCAAGGCACCGGCCGCCTCGCAGAAGGTCATCGCGCAGTACGGCGAACCGCAGTTCGACACGTGGATCACCCAGTACCCGATCAAGAACTCCCTGCCGGCCACCACCCAGGTCACCGCCTTCGACCTGTGGGACCGCAGGATCGGCTCGACGAAGTGAGCGCAGTGACCCCGACGGACCCCACCACATCCGGCCCGAGGCCCGGCGACCCGCCGGCCGGCGGCCGACCCGACTCCCAGCTCCACGAACTGCGGCTGCGGGGCATCACGCGTGACTACGGCACGCACACCGCCCTGCACCCGCTGGACCTGACCGTCCGCGGCGGCGAATTCGTCGCCCTGCTCGGACCCTCGGGCTGCGGCAAGACCACCGCCCTGAACTGCCTGGCCGGCCTGCTGCCGCTGACCGGCGGGCGGATCACGCTGGACGGGCGGCGCGTCGACACCCTGCCGCCGGAGAAGCGCGGCTTCGGCATGGTCTTCCAGAACTACGCCCTCTTCCCGCATCTCACGGTCTGGGCCAACATCGCCTTCGGCCTGAAGATGAAGAAGACGCCCAAGGCGGAGATCGACCGCCGGGTCGACGCGGTGCTGCGCCTGGTCAGGCTCACCGAGCAGGCCCGCAAGCACCCGGGCCAGCTGTCCGGCGGCCAGCAGCAGCGTGTCGCGATCGCCCGCGCCATCGTCCTGGAACCGCCCCTGGTCCTCATGGACGAGCCGCTGTCCAACCTGGACGCGGCCCTGCGGCTGGAGATGCGCAGCGAGATCCGGCGCATCCACCAGGAGTTCGGCCTCACCACGCTGTACGTGACGCACGACCAGGAGGAGGCGCTGTCGCTGGCCGACCGCCTGGTGGTGCTGCACGAGGGCCGGGTCAGCCAGATCGGCACCCCCGCCGACCTGTACGAACACCCCGCCGACCCGCACGTCGCCGCCTTCATGGGCTACCGCAACCTGCTGCACCTGGAGGTCGCTTCCGCCGACTCCCGCGGTGTGCTGGCCCGAGGCCGCGGGCTCGAACTGCGCGGCACCCCGGTGGTCGGCCGTACCCCGGCCGCGGGCGAGCAGGTCGCGGTCGCCGTCCGCCCCGAAGACATCCACCTCGCCGAGGACGGCGGGCGCGCCGACATCGAAGCCGTCGCCGAGATCGTCGAATACCACGGGCGGCTGTTCCATGTGGAAGCCCTCACCGGCGCAGGTGACCGCATCCACTTCAAGACCGCCGCCCGGGTGCACCCGAACGACACCGTCTCCCTCACCGTCCCCGCCGACCGGGCCCTGGTCTTCCCCCCGGAGCCGCAGGAGGCGAGCGCATGAGCACCCTCGCGCCGCCCGGCCCCGCACCGGACGAGGCCGCCCCGGGACGCGCCGCACTGCGGCACCGGCTGGCCGAACGCGGCATCGACCGCACTTTGCTGCTGCTCCTGCCCGGCCTGCTGGCCGTGATCGCGCTCTTCGCCTACCCGTTCCTGTACGGCCTGGAGATCTCCTTCCAGCCGGAGAAGGGCGGCTTCCTCGGCTCCTACCGGGCCTTCTTCGGCAACTCCTTCGCGGTCGGCTCCATCGGCATCACCTTCAAACTCGCCCTGCCCGCGGCCCTCATCAACGTCGGCGCGGCCGTACCGATCTCGTACCGGATGCGGCAGGACTTCCGCGGCAAGCGGCTGCTGCTCGCGCTGCTCGTCGTGCCGATCACGCTGGGCACGGTGCTGACCGCCGAAGGCATTGTGGAGTTCTTCGGCCCGGTCGGCTGGTTCAACCAGACCCTGCACTGGCTCGGCCTGACCGACTCGCCCGTGCGGCTCACCTACAACTACTGGGGTGTGCTGCTCTCACTGATCATCAGCGGCTTCCCGTTCGCCTTCCTGCTCACCCACTCCTACCTCTCCGGGATCAACCCGGCCCTGGAGCGCGCCGCCGCCACCCTCGGGGCGGACTGGTGGCAGCGCTTCCGCCACATCACCTTCCCGCTGCTGCTCCCGGGGCTCATGACGACGTTCTGCCTGACGTTCGTGCTGGCCTTCGCGGTGTTCCCCTCCGCGATGATGGTCGGCGATCCAGACGGCAAGACCCATGTCATCTCCGTCGAGGCCTACGAGGTCGCCCTGGAGCGCTTCAACTACTCCGAGGGTTCCGCGATCGCCATGGTGATGACCGCCCTGATGCTGGCCGTCATCGGCCTCGCCATGGGACTGCGCTCCCGCCTCTACCGCGGCTCCACGGGAGGCAAGGGATGACCGCCCCCGCGCTGTCCGCCGCACCGGGGAAGACCCCACCCGGCGCCGAGCCGACGCGGCGCCGCAGCATCACGCTGCGCCCGGGCGCCTGGCTGGTCTGGGCCGCCCTCGCGCTCTTCTTCCTCAGCGTGCTCGGCGTCATCGGCGCCGTGGTCCTCAACTCCTTCGGCCGGACCTGGTTCTCCGGGTGGGCGCCGCACGGCTACACCACCTCCTGGTACAGCAAGGCCTGGAAGGAGTTCGGCCTCGGCCAAGTCATGTGGGTCACGGTCGAGGTCTCCTTCCTGGTCGTCGCCCTGTCCCTGCTGGTCGGCGTGCCCGCCTCGTACGCGCTCGCTCGCCGTGACTTCCCAGGCAAAAGGATCGTGAACACGCTGTTCGTGCTGCCGATCCTGGTGCCGCCGATCGCCTACGGCATCCCGCTGGCCACCGTCCTGTACAAATTCCACCTGGCCGGATCGCTCACCGGTGTCGTGCTCGCCAACCTCGTCCCGTCCATCCCCTTCGTGGTCTTCACCATGACGCCCTTCATCGAGCAGATCGACCCCCGGCTGGAGGCCGCGGCCCGCATGTGCGGCGCGTCCACCCGCTCCGTCCTGGCCCGCATCCTCGGCCCGCTGCTCCTGCCCGGAATGCTCGCCGCCGGCATCCTCGTCCTGGTCCGCACGTTCGGCATGTTCGAGCTGACCTTCCTCACCTCAGGACCCGACAGCCAGACCCTGATCGTGGCCCTCTTCTCGGCGGTCTTCTCCGCCGGCATCCGAAGCCCCCAGTCCATCGACGCGATGGCCGTCATCTACACCGCGTCCATGGCGGTGCTGCTGCTGATCGCGCTGCGGTTCGTCAACCCCACCCAGTTGGTCGCGCGCAGCTCGAACTGACCCCCCACACAGACCGGACAAGTGAAGGACGATCCATGACGTCATCGATAGCTCTCCGGCCCCACCGGGCGGGCGCCCCCCGGCGCCGCGCCTCGTGGTGCCTGCTCGCCGTGGCCGCGCTGCTGGCCTCCGTCCTGTACGGGGCGGTGGTCCCCGCGGCTGCACCCGCCCGGGCGGAGTCGAACGGGGCGGCGCTGACGCCCCAGTCCGGGTGGAGCAGCTGGAGCTTCATCCGCAAGAACCCGACGGAGGCGAACATCGAGGCGCAGGCTGCCGCGATGGCCTCCACGGGGCTGGTCACGCACGGCTTCACCTACGTCAACATCGACGACTTCTACTACCTGAGCCCGCACTCGAACGTGGACACCTACGGGCGCTGGGTGATCGACACCGCCAAATTCCCGCACGGCATGAAGGCCGTCGGCGACTACATCCACGGCAAGGGCGAGAAGTTCGGCATGTACCTCACGCCGGGCATCCCGGTGGGGGCGTACGACAAGAACACGCCGATCGAGGGCACGTCCTTCCACGCTCGCGACATCGTCTCCGACACCACGCACTACGAGAAGAACTACAACTTCGCCGACGGCGCGATGTACTTCATCGACTGGGACAAGAACCCGGCCGCGGCCCAGGCGTTCGTCAACTCGTGGGCGGACCTGCTGGCCTCCTACGGGGTGGACTACCTCAAGATGGACGGTGTCGGCACCTCCGACAAGGCCGACGTCCAGCACTGGTCGCAGGCACTCGACCAGTCGGGCCGCACGATCCACTTCCAGCTGTCCAACGCCCTCGACATCAACCAGGGCGCCTTCTGGAAGCAGTATTCCAACGGCTGGCGCGTCGACGGCGACGTCGAGTGCTACTGCAGCACCCTGACCAACTGGAACAACGTCTCCAAGCGGTTCAACGACCTGCCGGGGTGGGTCCGGTTCGACAGTGCCGGCGGCTGGGGCGACCCGGACTCCGTGGACGTCGGCAACGGGGCGTCCAACGGCCTGACGGTCGACGAGCGGCGCACCGAGCTGAGCCTGTGGGCCATCTCCTCGGCGCCGCTGGTCCTCGGCACCGACCTGACCCACATGGACTCCGGCGACCTCGCCCTGCTCACCAACGACGAGGTGCTCGGCGTCGACCGCAGCGGACACCCCGCGCACCCGGTCAAGCAGGGCGCACAGCAGCAGACCTGGTGGTCGTACAACAACAGCGACGGCTCCTACAACGTCGCCCTGTTCAACCTCGCCGGCTCCACCGCCGATGTGACCGCGAACTGGTCCGACCTCGGTTTCACCGGCAACGCCACTGTCCGCGACCTGTGGAGCCACACCGACCTGGGCACCTCCGGCGGAAAGTTCACCGCGTCACTGCCGAGCCACGGCTCGCGGCTGCTGCGCGTCGCCCCGGCCGCCGGGCACGGAACGATCGGGACGCCGCTGGTCAGCAAGCTGTCAGGACGCTGCGTCGACTCCCCGCAGGCCACCACGTACAACGCCGTCCAGCTACAGGTCTGGGGCTGCAACGGCGCACCCAACCAGAACGTCACCTACAGCTCCTCCGACAAGACGCTGCGCCTCGAAGGCAAGTGCTTCGACGCCCACGACAACCAGACCGCCGCCGGTACGCACGTCGAGATCTACGACTGCAACGGCGGCGCCAACCAGCAGTGGAACAAGAACAGCAGCGGCAGCATCACCGGAGTCCAGTCCGGCCTGTGCCTGGACGTCACCGGTACCACCAACCCCAACGGCTCCGGCCTGGAGCTGTGGACGTGCAACGGCGGCCAGAACCAGCAGTGGACCCTCAAGTGACCCGCACCCCGATGAAAACGAGCGCACGCGCACACGTGGAGGACAGATGAGATCCCGATGGATGCTGCCGGCGCTGGCAGCCGCCGTCAGCGTGGGACTGGCCGCGCCGCAGGCGCTGGCACCGAAGGCCGAGGCGTCGGACAACGGCATCGCCGTCAACGCGCCCCTGATGGGCTGGAGCGGCTGGGGATACCTCCAACGGGACCCGTCCGCGGCGAAGTTCAAGGCCCAGGTCGACGCCCTGGTGTCGAGCGGCCTGAGCGGGCTTGGCTACGTCTACGCCAACATGGACGACTTCTGGTACAAGTGCCCGGGCAGCCAGGGCCCCGACGTCGACTCCTACGGCCGCTGGGTGACCGACACCTCGCTCTTCCCCAACAGCGGCTCCACCGACGGCATGCAGGTCCTCGCGGACTACGTGCACAGCAAGGGCCTGAAGTTCGGCCTCTACGTGACGCCGGGCATCTCCGCCCAGGCGGTGTCGAAGAAGACCCCGATCAAGGGCACCTCCCACACCGCCGACCAGATCGCCACATCGAGCAGTGCGAGCAACTTCAACTGCAAGGGCATGCGCACCATCGACTACAGCAAGGCCGGAGCGCAGGACTTCATCGACTCCTGGGCCGACGAGTTCGCCGGCTGGGGCGTGGACTACCTCAAGCTGGACGGCGTCGGCCCGGGCAGGACGGCCGACATCACCGCCTGGTCGAAGGCGGTCGAGCGGACCGGCCGCCCGATCGCGCTGAACCTCTCCGCCAGCCTGTCCGCCTCCGACGGCCCCACATGGTCGTCGCTGGCCAACTCCTGGCGCATCGACGGGGACATCGGTGCCAGCCCCAAGGGCTCCAGTTTCCCGCTGACCAGCTGGACCAACGTCTCCAAGCGGTTCGACGACGCGGCCGACGCCCAGCCCAACGCGGGGAAGGGCGGCTGGAACGACCTCGACTCCTTCGGCGTCGGCAACGGCGACAACGACGGCATCACCCCGCCGGAGCGGCAGACCAACATGGCGCTGTGGGCGCTGACCGGCTCGCAGTACATGCTGGGCGCCGACCTGACCCATCTCGACGCCGGCGACAAGGCGCTGCTGGCCAACAAGAGGCTCATCGCGATCGACCAGGACGGCATCCCCGCCGCCCGGGTGATCAAGAGCGGCAACGAGCAGGTGTGGGCCAAGCGTGAGAAGAACGGCACCTGGTACATCGGTGTGTTCAACACCGACACCTCGGCCAGCCACACCTTCAGCCTCCCGCTGGCGCAGCTCGGGCTCACCGGTTCGGCGAAGATCACCGACATGATCAACGACGACAAGCCGCTCGGCACCGTCAGCACCTACACCACCGGCGTGGCCGCCGGCGGAGTCGCCCTCATCTCCGCCGTGCCGGCCTCCGGCACCGGGGGCACCGGCGAACTGGTCAGCGCCGCGTCCGGCAAGTGCGTCGACACTGACAGCAGTTCCTACTTCCTCGGCACCAAGGAGCAGATCTGGGACTGCAACGGCGGCATCAACCAGGAGTTCTCACCGACCTCCGCCGGTGAGCTGCGCACCATGGGCGCCACCGAGTGCCTCGACGCCTACGGGAACGGGACCAGCCCCGGCACGAAGGTCTCGCTGTGGAACTGCCACGGCGGCGACGGCCAGAAGTGGACCGTGAGGAGCGACGGCTCCGTCGTCGCCCAGGAGTCCGGCCTGTGCCTGGACGTGGTGGGCGCGAAGACCGCCAACGGCACCGGGCTGCAGCTGTGGACCTGCAACGGCAACGCGAACCAGAAGTGGTCCTGGTCCTACCGCTGAGCCGGGCATACCCCCGGCGGGGTCGCGCGAGCGAGGGGCGGCCCCGCCGGTCTTCCCCGCTCCGGGGACGGGAGCCGTCCTGTGGAGCGGGGAAGACCGGGTGCGGTCAGGCGGGTCGGATACTGGCGAGGAGATGGGTGTCGGGGCCGCCGTTCTGGAGGTGGAAGCTGATCGAGACCCGGCCGTTCCAGCCCGCGGGGGCCAGACCGGGCAGATTGACGGTGAAGTCGGACAGGTTGGGGACGGTGACGACCTGGTCGGCCTGCCGCTTGGTGCCGAACGGCTCCGGGCTCGACCGGTTGCTGTGGTACAGGCCGCCGGTCACCAGCACGCCCTTGGTGTAGCCGCTGCTGGTCCCGAAGTCGAACCGGACGCCGAGCAGGCTGTTGGCGTCCAGGTCCTGGAAGGTGCCCCCGGCGTCCAGCACGACCCGCACGTTCGAGGGCAGGCCGGCCGCCTCGACCCCGGTGTCGGCGTCGGCCCAGGTCTCGCCGCCCATGCCCAGCGCGGCCGTCCACGTGCGCTGGTCGAAGCTGCCGTAGCTCTGCTTGCCGTGGTTCGGCATGTAGGTCAGGTCGCGTACCGCTGTGCCCACGGTGGCCGCGGGGTTCGCCGCGGTGTTGGTGCCGTCGGTGGCCTCCAGGTAGACCGTGCCGCCGGCCGGGATGGTGCCGGACCAGCTGAGGCCGGCGGTGCTGACACCGAGGTGCTGCTCCACCGGGGCGAGGTTCTCGTTGGCGTGGTTGTCCTCGTAGCTGGCGTGGTCGGCGTCGATCCGGTAGACCCGGAAGTCACCGTTGGCGAAGGGTGTGTTGTTCAGGGCCGCGGACACCGAACGGTCGGTGCCTGAGGTGTTCCACAGCAGCACACCCGAGGTGTGCGCGTCGGAGGACGCCATACCGTCGACCGGCCCGCTGATCGCCAGCTGCCTGCGGTTGACGGGCATGTTCGCGTACAGGCTGTAGGCGTTGTACGCGGCGCGCTTGTGCCCGTCGCTGTCCAGGAGGCCGATGACGTCGCAGGGACCCGGGCACACCGGGTCCTGGAACTGCGCCCATTCCACGTGGCTGATCCAGGGCTTGGCGAGCAGCGTCTTGAAGCTGCTCAGCAGTTGTGCGGCGCCCCGGTAGGTGACCACGTCGGTGGGCGGCGTGAAGTCGTTGGTCCAATTGTACTCGTCCAGGTTGTTCTCGACCGTCGCCATCCGGTAGTCCGTCAGGCCGGAGTCGGTCGCCGCCTGGTAGTTGGTCTCCAGGCCGCCGTTCCCGGCGTCGCCGTAGGCGTGGAAGGAGAACGCGTCCAGCGGCAGGTTCTGCGACAGCACCCGGTTCACGAACGGTCCCGACCAGGAGACGCAGCACAGCGCGGGACCCTCGACGTGCGCGTCCGGATCGGCCGTGCGCAGCGCCTGGGACGCGCTGCTGTACAGGTCGAGATACTGCTGCTGGTTCCCGGTCCAGAACACGCCCGGCAGGTCGGGCTCGTTCCAGATCTCGTACGAGCCGATGTGCCGCCCGGTCTGCTTCCAGTGCGTGGCCAGCGCGGGCAGGATCTGCTGCGCCCACACCGACGGGTCGGTGGGCGGGTTGTTCCACGAGCCGCCCGGCGGCTGGAGGATGCCCGGGGTGTAGGTGAGCGACGGTACCGCCTGGGCGCCCGCGTTGTTGATCAGGTCGACGAGCTGGTCGATCTGGGAGAAGTTGTACGACGGGTTCGCCGCCGACCCGGTGACCATCGGGGTCCAGTCGCCCTGCTCATTGCCCCACATCGTCTCCCAGCGCACCCGGCCCGGATGCAGGGCGTCGAGCAGCGGCGCGTCGCGCTGCCAGCGGGCGAGGGAGACGTAACCGCTGTTGAAGACACCGAATTTGCTCTTGACGAGCGGGTCGGCGACGCTCGTCGCGAAGTCGGCCGTGACGTTGGCGTCGGCCGCGTGGGCGACCGGGGCGGTCACCGGCAGGATCGCCGTGACCACCCCCGTGAGGAGGGCGAGGGCGAACAGAGCGGGGGAGCGCAGGGACCGTGGAGGAGGTCTCATCGTGAGTGTTTCCCTTCTGCGAGTCTCGGTTCTTCGATCCGGCCGTACGGCGTGGCGCGGCCGGACGGCCGTCGGGTGCCGTCAGCCGGCGGACCGGCCCCGCATGATGCGGGCGACGGAGTCGATGTCGGCCTTGGGCCTGCGGTCCTCGGTCAGCAGGCCGTTGCGTTCCTGGCCGGTGTCGGTGAGCTGGGTGAAGCAGTAGCCGGCCAGACCCGCGCTCTCGTGCACCGCCCGCATCAGCGCGGCCAGCCGTTCGAGGAGTTCGCCGGCGGACCCGGCCGTGCCGTAGCCGTCCCAGGTGCCCGGCTCGCCGGGGGCGTAGGTGAAGCCGCCGAACTCGCTGAGCACCACCGGCACCGCGGGCACCTCGTCGCCGACGACCAGCCGGCGTCCGCCGGGACGCCCGCTGTGCGCGGTCCGCCGGACGGCCTCCCGGTCCGCGTACCGCTCGCGGACGGCGGCCGGGTCATGGGTGTAGTCGTGGACGCCGAGCAGGTCGCCCGCCACGTACTCCCAGCCGTCGTTGCCGAGTACCGGCCGGGTCGGGTCGAGGCTCTTGAGCAGGTGGTACAGCCCGCGTACGGCGTCCTGCTGCGCCGCGGAGCGGTCCACGTCGGGCACGCCCCAGCTCTCGTTGAAGGCCACCCACGCCACGACGCACGGATGGCCGGCGTCGCGGTCGACGATCTCGATCCACTCGCGCGTGGTACGGGCCAGCGAGGTGCTGCTGAAGGAGTAGCTGGCGGCCGCGTCCGCCCACACCAGCAGGCCCAGCCGGTCGCACCAGTACAGCAGCCGCGGGTCCTCGACCTTCTGGTGCACCCGGATGCCGTTGAAACCGAGTCGCTTGATCGTCTCGACCTCGGTGCGCAGCGCCGCGGTGTCCGGCGCGGCCAGGTGCGACTGCGGCCAGTAGCCCTGGGAGAGCACCATCCGCAGGTAGTACGGCAGATTGTTCAGCAGGAAGTTGTCGGCGTCGGTGCCCGCCGTCCGGAAGCCGACATAGCTGTGCACCACGTCCCGCGGGGCGTCCCCGTCCCCTTCGAGGGTGACCGTCGCCCGGCACAGCGTCGGGTGCTCGGGCGACCACTGGAGGTGGTGCGGCTCGGCGTCGTAGCGGCTGTCCTGCACGGCGATCCGCCGCCGCATCAGCGAACCGTCGACAAGGCAGGTGTCCTCGGCCAGCACCCGGTCGGCCAGTTCGAGGCGGACCGTCACCCGGACCGGCCCCGAGGACCGCCGGGCCAGCCGCAGTTCCAGGTCGACCTCGCCGGGCGTGCCGGTCGGGGTCCAGCGCAGCCGGTCCACGTGGTCCGCCGGCAGCTCCTCCAGCCAGACGGGCTGCCAGATCCCGGTGGTGCGCTCGTACCAGATGACGTGCGGGCTGTGCTGCCAGTCCTGCTTGCCCCGCGGCTGCTCCAGGTCGTGCGGGTCGTCCCAGGCCCGCACCACCACCGTCTGCTCCCCGTCACCGGACAGAGCGTCGGTGATGTCGGCGCCGAACGGCGTGTGCCCGCCCTCGTGCCGGGCGATGTGCCGGCCGTTGACCCACACGTCCGCCCGGTAGTCGACGGCGCCGAAGCGCAGCATCAGCCGGTTGCCGTGCCGCGGCAGGGCACGGGTCAGCGTCCTGCGGTACCACAGGACCGGGTGGTAGCCCGTGTCGTGGATGCCGCTGGCCGGCGACTCCGGGGGATAGGGAACGGTGATGGTGCGGTCGAACACGTCGGTACGCGACGGCCATCCGTCGGCGATCCCGGTGTCGGAGTCGTCATAGGCGAACTGCCACTGGCCGTCGAGTTCCTGCCAGTCGGCGCGGGCCAGCAGCGGGCGCGGATGACGATCGTGCAAGGGGGTGGGCAACGAAGCTCCTCGGATCCCGGTGGTGTGCTGCGTGCGGCGGGCGTCGTTGCCGCTCAGCTCAGGGCGACGTCGGCAAAGGTGTGCGGTGGCGCGTCGCGCAGGGCGACGGTGACGCGGACCCGGCCGTCGGCCGCGCCGAGCCCGGCCAGGGCGACGACGTTCGGCTCGTCGAGGAACGGGGGGCGCAGGTCCAGCACCACGGCTGCCTGCGGCCCGTCGACGCGTACCGACAGTGTGGACCGGGCCAGGGCGGCCGTATCCTGGCTGGTCATCCGGACCCTGACCGTCAACTCCGGCCCGCAGTCGGCCAGGTCGGCGCGGATGACCGGTACGGCCTGCGGATCGCCGGCCGTGCCGAGCCGGAAGGTGGTCGTCGCCTCCTCCAGGTCCGCCCAGGCACTCGCGGTGCGGTCGCTGTAGGTGTGCCGGACTCGGCTGACGGCGCCGGCCGGCCGTGCCGGGGCGGTGGCGCCGGAGCCGGTCATCTCCAGCAGCGCCACGCCGCCGCTGGGCAGGTGGAGCGTCCAGTGCCGCTCCGCCGGCGGCTTCTCGGCCTCCTGCCCGTCGTGCTCGGCGTCGATCCTGCGCAGCACCGCCGTGTCGTAGTCGCCCTTGCCGGTGTCCACAGTGGTGCTGACCGGCCGCGGCGAGCGGTTCCACACCGCGACGCACAGCCGGCCCTCCGCCACCCCGGCGAGGGCGCCGATCTCGGGGGCGCCCTCGATCTGCACCGTGCACCGGTCGGTCGGCATGTTCTGGTAGAAGGCGTACGCCGCCAGCACGGGCTTGGGCCGGCCGTCGATGTCGACCATGCCCGAGTAGTTGCCGTGCCCGCTGTCCAGGAACTGCGCCCAGCTGACCTTCGTCAGGCCGGGCACGGCCAGCAGCCTGGCGACGTCGGAGAGCAGGGCCGCCGCCATGTGGTGGCCGTCCTGGGTGCCGCCTCGCGGGTAGTCCACCAGGTAGGAGTTGTACTCGTTGAGGTGGGCCTCCACCTCCTTCAGCTGCGGGCGCCGGTCGAGGTGGCGCAGCACCGTGTCCACGGCGGTGCCGACGCTGTGGGTGCCGTAGTGGTGGAAGGAGAAGAAGTCGAGCGGCAGGTCGTCGGCCACCACCGCGTCGAGGAACGCGGGTATCCAGTGCTCGTTGCCCATCACCGACGCCAGGGCCGGCCCGCCGACCGGCGCGCCGGGGTCCGCCGCGCGGATCGCCGGTGCCGTGGCGCGGTAGAGGGCGAGGTAGTCGTCGAGGTCGCCGCCGAAGAAGACCGCCTCGCCGGTTCGCTCGTCGCGCAGGTCCGGCTCGTTGTAGACCTCGTGGTAGCCGACGGTCACGCCCCGCTCGCGGGCTCCCTCGACGTACCGGCGGACCATCTCGACCCAGCCGCTGTCGTCCTCGGCCAGGTCCCGCCAGTCGCCGCCGGCGGGCTGGTAGGGCTCGGGGACGTAGCAGTAGGACCAGTAGGGGCGGATGCCCGACGCGTTGAGGAAGGCGCCGATCTCGTCGACTTCCGAGAAGTCGTACGTGTGGCCGTCCGCGGTGCGCGTACTGACCTGCTTGTCGTAACCCATCCATTCGGCGCCCCAGCCGATGTCGATGCGCAGGGATTCCGGCCGGACGGCGCGCAGCGCTTCCTGGTCGCGCCGGTAGGTGGCCGCGTGCACGATTCCGCTGTTGAACAGGGAGAATTTGGATTTCGAGAGCGGGTGGTCGGCGCGGCGCGCCGGGTTCACCTTGATCACGGCGCTCCTGGGCGGCGTTTTCACGTGTTCTTCCCTTCACATGAATAGGGTGTTCGGGTGTTTTCCCTGACCGGGATCTCGTGCGGCGGTGTCAGTTGGCCATGCCGGAGAAGGCGATACCGCGGACGACCCAGCGCTGGATGAAGAGGTAGCCGACCAGTACCGGCAGCGACACCAGGGTGACGCCCGCCATGATCTCGCCGTACTGGCTGTTGTAGCGGCCGACCAGGCTCTGCAGCGCCTGCGTCAGGACCCACTGGTTCTGGTCCTGGAGGTAGATGGAGTTGACGAAGAAGCTGTTCCAGAGCTGCACGAACGTCAGCAGCCCCATGGCCAGATAGGCCGGCCCCGCCAGTGGTGCGATGACCCGGAAGAACGTCCGCCAGCGGCCCGCGCCGTCGATTGCGGCGGCGTCCTCCAATTCCAGCGGCAGGGTGAGGAAGAACTGCCGGAAGAAGAAGGTGGGAAGGGCTCCTCCGAAGAGCATCGGCACGATGATCGGCAGCGGGGAGTTGATCCAGCCGAGATTGCGGAAGATGACGTACTGCGGGATGAGCGTCACCTGCGGCGGCACCATCAAGGTCAGCAGGATGACCATCAGCAGGGCCCGGCTGCCGGGAAAGGAGAAGCGTGCCAGGGCGTAGCCGGCCAGCGAACTCGACAGCAGCGTGCCGGCCGTACCCAGCACCGCGATGAGCAGGGTGTTGCCGACGTAGCGGCCGAAGTCCGGGAGGATGTCGAACAGGTTGGCGTAGTGGTCGAAGGTGATCGGATGCGGGATGAGCTGGTTCGCCTCGAACATGTGGGCGTCGGTGCGCAGCGACATGGACACCGCCCACAGCACCGGCAGGATGTAGAGCACCACGAGCACCGTCATCACCACGTGGTAGGCCCCCGCGCGTGCCCTGCGGCGGTCGGACGAGGAGGCCGGCCCGTCCGGCGTGCTCGGGCTGCCGGCGACGGGGCCGGTCGGCCGGGTGCGGTCGGTCAGCGTCATGACAGGCCGCCTTTCCCTTGCGCGCTCTCGCTCGCGTAGAACACCCACCGCTTGCCGAGCAGCCACTGCCCGAGGGTCAGGACGAAGGTCAGCAGGGCCAGCACCCAGGCGATGGCGGCGGCGTAACCGAGCCCGGAGAGGCGTTCGTTGTAGTTGAACATCTGGTTGTACATGTAGAGGACGACGGTGCGCGTGGAGTCGTCAGGGCCGCCGGCCACCGCGATCCCGCCGTCGGAGGTGGTCATCGCCACCACCGGGTCGAACAGCTGGAGCGCTCCGATCAGCGAGGTGACCATCAAGAAGAGCACGGTCGGCGAGATCATCGGCAGCAGCACGTGGCGGAACCGCTGCCAGGCGTTGGTGCCGTCGATCCTGGCCGCCTCCAGCAGTGCCTGCGGCACTCCGTGCAGCGACGCCACGAACAGCGTCATGCCGTAGCCGAGCCCCTGCCAGGTGGTGACCAGCGCGATGGCCGGCATCGCCGTCCTCGGGTCGAGCAGCCACTGCGGGCCGTTCAGCCCGAACACCTCGAAGAGCCGGTTGATCGGCCCCGACTCGGTGTTGAACATCCAGCGCCAGACGATGCCGACGGCGATCTGCGACAACACGTAGGGCAGGAACAGCATCGCCCGGTAGAACGCCACCCCCCGCCGGGGGCGGTAGGTGATCAGGGCCGCCGCCAGCGAGCACACCAGGAAGCTGGTGGTCCCGGTGAGGATGAACTTGACGGTGTTCCACAGCACCTTCGGCAGCCGGTCGTCGTCGAGCAGATGGCTCCAGTTCTGCGCGCCGATCCAGGTGGGCGACGGCGCCACCAGATCCCAGTGGGTGAAGGAGTAGTAGAGCGACACACCCAGCGGCAGTCCGATGAAGGCGACCAGCCCGAACAGCTGGGGCAGCAGGAAGAGCAGTGCCGTTCCCGCCTCGCGGCGGCCCCGCCGCCCGCCCGCGTGCTGCGGGCCCGCGGGCTGGAGGAATGCCCGGCCCTTCATTACGAGGTTCTTCATGACGGGTCGTCCCTGCCGCTCAGGATCCGAGGATCTTGTCGACCTTGGCGCACGCGCCCTTGAGCGCGTCGGCAGCCGTCTTCTTGCCGGTGATGATGTCGCCGAGCGCGGGCCCGAAACCGTCCTGGCCGAGGACGGTGGACAGGACGCCCTTCGGGTCGATGTTGCTGCGGGCCAGCGGCCAGGCCGCCGGGTCGAGCTGCGCTTCCTTCAGATGGGCCGGCTCACCGGGGGCCTGGAGGAAGTCGGGGCCCGCGGCCACGTTCTTGTACGCCGGTATCAGGCCCATCTGCTTGCCGGCCCCGGTGGTGGCCATGTACTTGATGAACTTCCACGCGTTGTCCGCGTTCGGCGACTTGGCGTACGCCGCCCAGCTGTGCACCTGGATGAGCGTGGAGTTGCCCGCCGGGCCCTTGGGCAGTGCCGCCATGTCGAACTTCAGCTTCGGGTTCTGCTGCGCGGCGATGGTGACCTGCTCGTGGGAGCCCTGCTGGATCGCCACATGGCCCTGGATCCAGCGCAGATAACCGGGGGTCTCCTGCTCCATCTGCGGGGTGACCGCGGTGTGGTCCTTCCACATCATGTCCTGGAGCAACTGCAACGCCTGGGCCGTGCCGGGCTTCTCCAGGTCGCACCGGTCGCGCCCGTCCCCGCCGAGTACGCCGCCGCCGTACGCCCACAGCACGGGCTCGAAGCCGGGTTCCGACGCGGCCGCGACGCGGTTGTCGTACCCCCACTGCACGATGTGCTTGGCGTCGAACTTCGGGCTCTCGGCGTTGTTGCCCTGCGAGTCCAAGGTGAGCTTCTTCGACCACTCCCGCAGGTCGTCGTAGGTGTAACTGCCGTCCGCCGGGGGCGGGGCGAGCCCGGCCCTGGCGAACATGTCGGTGTTGAAGAACAGCGACTGGACGTTGTAGCCCATCGGCAGCGCGTGGTATCTGCCGTCGATGGCGGCCTTGTCGGAGTCGATGACGACAGGGACGAAGTCGCTGGTCTTGACGCCGTCGGCGGCCATCTTGTCGGTCAGGTCGGCGAGTACGCCGTTGTTGGCCATCTGGTTGATGTTCCAGCTGCCGGTGACCAGCACGTCCGACATGTTGCGGCCGGCTATCAGGGTCTTGCAGACGGCGTAGTCGGCACCGCAGTCGGTCTTGTTGAACTTCAGCTTGATGTCGGGGTTCGCGGCCTCGAAGCCCTTGGCCGCGGCCTTGATGCTGTCGATGTCCTCGTTGACCCCCCATACGGAGATGGTCAGCGTGCTGGACTTCTTCGCTGCCGAGGAGCTGGTGTTGGAACAGGCTGCTGTGGCCAGCAGGGTCGGGGCGATGACGGCGATCGCGATGCCACGTCTGGAGAGTCTCACTGGGAACCACCCGAGGTTCTTTGCTGGGTTTCGGAGTTGTTTCGTCGCGGTGATGAGATTTTTACCACGTGGCAGGCCACGTGGTAAAGGCTACGATGGGGGATCGTTGAAGTTGCGGTGCGTGGAAGCGGGGACGGCATGACGGTGACACAGATGGACGTCGCGGCCCGGGCGGGAGTGGCCCGCAAGACGGTCTCGAATGTGATCAACGACTACCCGCACGTGAGCGACGACGTACGCGAGCGCGTACTCCAGGCGATCAAGGAACTGGACTACCGCCCCAACCACGCGGCCCGCAGCCTGCGCAGCGGCCGGACCCGGGTGATCGGCCTGGCCGTACCCGAGCTGGACGTCTCCTACTTCGCCGAACTGGCCCGGCTGGTGGTCGAGGTGGCCCAGGAGCGCGGCCTGACCGTCATGATCATGCAGACGCTCGGCGACGCGGCCCGCGAACTGGACGTCGTCAACGGCACCTACACGCAGTTCGTGGAGGGCATGATCTACAGCCCGGTCTCGGTGAGCGGCGCCGAACTGGAGAAGCGCCGCGACCGTACGCCCATCGTCCTGCTCGGCGAGCGCTCCACCGCCGGACTGGTGGACCACGTGGGCATCGACAACGTCGCCGCCGCCAGGAAGGCCACCGCCCACCTGGTCGAGATCGGCCGCCGGCGGATCGCCTTCCTCGGCACCCAGCGCACCGCCTCCGAGATCGCCCGGCTGCGGGTGACCGGCTACGAGGAGGCGCTGCGGGCCGCCGGGCTGCCCGTGGACGCCGGGCTGATCGTGCCCACCGCCGCCTACCACCGCAGCGACGGTGTGGTCGCGATGCGCAACCTGCTCGACCGGCCCGGCCCCCGCCCCGACGCCGTCTTCTGCGCCACCGACCTGCTGGCGCAGGCCGGCATCCGGGTGCTGCTGGAAAGGGGGCTGCGCGTACCGGAGGACGTGGCCGTGGTGGGCTTCGACGACGCTGATGAGGGCCGCTACAGCACCCCGACGCTCACCACCATCTCGCCCGACAAACGGCAGATCGCCGAGATAGCGGTGACGCGGCTGCTGGCCCGCTCGGACAGCAAGAAGGACCTGCCGGTCGAGGACACGGTCACGGACTTCTCGCTGGTGGTACGCGAGAGCACGGCGGGCCGCAGCCCCGGCTCCCCGCCCCGGACATCGTGACCCGCTCCCCGGCCCCGCCCCCGGCCTGGCACCGGCCGACCGCGTCGGCCGTGTGCTTGCGCGTCATGGCGGTGCCCCTCGGCGGCAGCGACGTGTACGCCGTCTCCGTCGAAGCCTGCGAAGGCCGGCCCGCCCGGCGGTGCTACGCGGTCCGATCCGCGACCGGCGGAGAACCGGCAGCGGGTCGCGGTGTCGTCCCGGGTGACGGTCGGACCGGGCGAGGCGCTGATCCCGTCGGCGGTCGGACGTCAGGGCGACGCCTCGTCGTGGGCGCGCAGGGCGGGCAGTACGGTCTCGCCGAACAGCAGCATGTCCTCGTCGTACTCCGGGAAGATCAGCATGAGCCCGTCCAGATCGGCTTCGCGCACGATGTACTCGATGTGCTCGGTGACCGTCCGCGCAGAACCGGCGACGTACGCGGTCTGGAACGCCGCCTCGCCGGTGGCACCCGCGGCCCACGCGCGGGCCTGGTCCTCGGGCACTCCCCAGGTCCTGCGCATGAGGGCGAGGGCCTCGCGGTCGACTCCCTCGCCCCACGCCTTCACCTTCCTCGCGGCCAGCTCGTCGGTCGTGTCCTGGACGACGGTGAGCATCGAATAGGTCTTGCAGACGCGGCCGTTGGCCTTCGCCCGGGCATGGACGTCCGCCGAGAGGGTCCTCATCTCGTCGAGACTCTCGGCGGCGAGGAAGGCGCCGTCGGCGTGCCGGGCCTGGAAGCGGCGCGCGTCCGCGGACCTGCCCGCGCTGATCAGGGTCGGACGGATCGCCGGATGCGGGCGCGACGCGCAGTCGACAAGGTCGAAGTACGGCGTGCGCATGGTGACCGAGGGCTCGGTCCACAGCCGGCAGACCGCCTCCGTCCACAGTTCCGTCATCCGGTAGCGGTCCGCGTGGCCGAGGCCGGGATCCCAGACGCCGAACTGCTCGAACTCCCCCGCGTAGGAGCCGTTGACGATGTTCAGGCCGGCCCGGCCGCCGGAGACGTCCTGGAGAGTGGTGAGCATCTTCGCCGCGATCGCGGGATTGTGCACGTTCGCGTGCAGGGTGGCCCAGATCTTGACCCGGGTGGTGGCCTCGGCGAGCGCCGACATCATCGTCAGCGACTCCAGCGAGCGGCCCCAGTGGTCGGTGGTCCCGCCGAAGCCGCGCCACTTCGCCATCGACATGATGAAGTCGAGACCGATGCTCTCCGCGTGCAGGGCCGCGCGTCTGTTCCACGCGTAGCTCGCCTCGGGGTGCGGCGCCGTCGTGGACAGCATCCATCCCCCGTTCCCGATGGGCAGGAAGATTCCGTAGTCCTTCGCGGACACGTCGTGGGCCTTTCCGTGAGATTCCTGAGACCTCTTCGGCGGGCCGCCTCGCGCCGGAACGGCTACGGGGCGGGCCAGACGAGCTTGCCCGCGGCGTAGACACCGCTGACGAACGAGGGGTCGAACCACGCACGGGCCTTGTCGGCGGTCACCTCGGCGGGCACGATCGTGAACTGGTGCAGCATGCCGACGAGTTTCGCGACGTTGCCGGGGTCGACACCGCCCAGCGGCTGTCCGGGAGTCGGGTTGTCCTTGACGACCTGGGTCTCGGTCTTCCAGATGGTCTCGTTCAGCGCCTTGTCGTACGTCGGGCCCGACAGCTTCGCCGCGTAGCCGACGCACTCGGTGATGTGTGCCTGGCTGGACGAGCAGTAGCCGTAGGCGTGCAGCGCCCCGCGCAGGACGTCCTCGACCGCGTCCGGATGCGCCGCGGCGAACGCCGGGTTCACGGCCATCGCGCCGATGGAGCTGGGGATGCCGTAGTCGACGGGCTGCCACACGGTGACGTCCCGGCCGGCCGCCTTGAGCTGGTTGGGCTCGTTGGAGATGAATCCGGTGAGCCCTTCGAGGCCGCCCTGCTTACGGGGCAGTACGGAGGGGTCGTACCCCTCCTTGACCAGTTTCAGCGAGTCCCACGTGACGCCGGCCTTGACGAGCATCGCCTCGACGGCGGCGGGCACGTAGCCCTTGTGACCGACCACCTTGCCGTCGAGCTGGGTGAGCCGGGTGATGTCCCTGTTCGTCATCAGGATGTCGAGGCCCGCGTTCGAGTACGAGGAGACGCCCGTGATGTCGATGCCGTTGGCCCTGGCCTGGATGATGTCCTGCTCGGCGACGGCGGACACCGTGGCCCGCCCGCTGGCCAGCAGTCTGGTGTTCTGCGCCGTGTCGCCGGTGCCGGGCTTGAGCGCGACGTCGAGGCAGAGGTCCTTGAAGTAGCCGAGCTTGGCTGCGGCGACGTATTCGAGGATCGACACCGACGCCTGGTACTGGTAGCCGGACAGATAGGTGATCTTTCCTGCGGCCTTGTTCTCGGCACAGCGCTTGGCGGAGATCGCCGAACCCGGCGGGCTCGCTGAGGAGTTGCCGTCCGAACCCGAGTGGCACCCGGCAACGGCGGTCAGCAGGACGGCGGCAAGGCCCGCCAGTACGGTCCTGACGAGGCGGTGTTGCATGGGTGACTCCCAGGGGCCGGGCGCCGGGGGCGGCGCGGACGAGGGCATGGATCACCGCACGCCCGGGGCGCGGCCCGGGGGAGCGGTGACGGCGGGACGGTGTGATCCAGCGGTGACTCAGTCCTGGGCACTGTCGTGCCAGTGCAGGACGCGGCGCTCGACCAGCGTGACGGCGAGCAGCAGGACCACACCCATGAGCGCGAGGACGAAGATCGACGCGTACACGACCGGCAGCTGGTTCATGGACGAGGCCACGCTGATCGCCGTGCCGAGGCCGCGGGTCGACCCCGACGCCGCCATCTCGGCCACCACGGCGCCGATGATCGACAACGGGAAGACGATGCGCAGCGCGGCGAAGACGTAGGGCATCGCGTGCGGGATGCGCAGGTGCCACAGCAGTTCGACGCGGCCGGCGTCGACCGTCCGGTACACCTGGAGCACCTCCCGCGGCACCGAACGCAGACCGGCCGCGGTGTTGATCAGGATCGGGAAGAAGCAGATCAGGCCGGTGATGATCAGCTTGGGCATCGGTCCGAACCCGAAGGCCACGACCAGAGCGGGAGCGACCGCCACGATCGGAGTGACGTTGAGTACGACCGCGACCGGCATGACCGCCCGGCGCACGAACGGGAATTCGCTGGTCAGCACCGCCAGGACGAACGCGGCGGCGAATCCCAGCCCGAGCCCGGCGGTCGCCTCGCCCAGAGTGGTCAGGGCGTTGTGGACGTAGTAGCCGAGGTCCTCGGTGAGCGACCTGCCGATGTCCGGCAGCGAGGGCAGCAGATACGGCAGCCGCCGGGCGCCCCACTGCCACAGGGCCGCGAGAAGCGCCACCATCACCACGAGGGGCAGCCACATGGCGGGGCGGATCCAGGCCAGCCGGGACCGCGGACGGCGGAGGCTGAAGCGTGACGGTTCGGCCGGCGGTTCCGCCTCGGACGCCGCTGTGGTGTGCTCCCCGGCCACGGTCATGTCCTTGAACCCCCACTCAGGCGGCGCCGTCGTGCCAGGCGCGGCGCAGCCGGTCTCTGACCAGGTCCTCGTACTCGTGGAAGCGCCGCTCCCCGAGGAGTCGTTCACCGCGCGGGCGGGGGAGTTCGATCTCGATGGTCTCCACGATGCGGCCGGGCCCGGGGGCCATCACGACCACGGTGTCGGAGAGCCGGACGGCCTCGGCCACGGAATGGGTGACGAACAGCACCGTGGTCTTCAACTCGTCCCATAACTCCAGCAGTTGGTTCTGGAGGCTCTCACGGGTGAACTCGTCCAACGCCGAGAAGGGCTCGTCCATGACGAGCACGTCGGGCCGCAGGCCGAAGGCGCGTACGATCGCGACGCGCTGCCGCATACCGCCGGACAGTTGAGCGGGAAGCTTGTGCATGACCTCGCCGAGACCTGCCTTGACGAGGAGTTCCCGCAGATAGGGCGCGTCCGGGGCCGTCTGCCGCCCGCTGGAGCCGGGGATGCGCTCGCGGCGCCTGGCGGCACCGGGGTTGATCTTCTGCGGCAGCGTGACGTTCCGGAGTACGGACATCCACGGCAGCAGGGCCGGGCTCTGCGGCACGAGGCCGATCATCTTGGCGGCGCATGCCGTGGCCGGTGCGACCCCGTGCACCCTGACGTCACCGCGGTCGGGGCGTTCGAGGCCGGCGACGAGGCGCAGAAGCGTGGACTTGCCGCAGCCGCTGGGGCCGATGAGGCTGACGAACCGGCCGGGCCGCACCGCCAGATGAACATCGTCGAGGGCGACCGTCGCAGAGGGCCCGAGCCCGTAGGTCCGCCGCACGGACCGCAATTCGAGCGCGGGCGTTCCTGGCATCCTCACGCCTCCCTCCATGTCGCGGGCGCGTAGGCCCGATCCCGGAAGCCGGAGAGTGCGCGCGGCGACTTCGCCCGACTGCCGGGCGGAGTTCTGCCTGAGTCCTCCGACCGCAGCCACCATGTGTCTCTGCCCAACGCCGCCGCTCATTACGCACGGTCGACGGTGGGCGCCGCAGCGTCGCGACGATGGCTGCCGCCGGCACCGTGGGTCCCGCCGCCGATTCCCGCCGTGGCGCGGTGGGCGGGGGCGGTCCCGCCCACCGGTACGCCGACCGGTACGCCGACCGGGGGTGTGCCCAGAACGCACTCGTGGCAGCGGGCCCGCGCAGCCTCACATCCGGGATCCGAGCACGACGGCGGGGCTCCGGCGCCTGGTGCGGGCGCCGCTCAGGCCGGCGGGTGGCCCATCGTCCGGCTGAGGGTGTCGGGGTCGGCGTCGTAGCCGACCAGCAGGCTGTGGAACTCCCACGCGCCCGACGCTGCGCGGGTGAACTCCGCCACCGTCGCCCCCGTGGCGGAGCCGATCGACGTGAAGTCGCCCTCGGCCAGCACGGTGTAGCCGGTCACGAGCTGGTAGGCCGGGTTGGACACCGCCTGGAACTCCAGCCGGCCGAAGCCCTGCTGGATCGCCACGCCCACCACGACCCGGCCGTACTCGGAGCTGAGCCGGCCCAGGTCGAGGGTCATCACCTCGTCGAAGCCCAGGCCCTTGCCGTTGGTGCTGTCGCGGTTGAGCCAGATCGTGCCGTCCGGCGAGAACCGGCTGCCGAAGGCGACCACGTACGCCGGGTCGCCGTGCTCCGCCCCGACTCGGTACGTCGCAGCGATCAGGTCCAGATCGCTCGGCGCGGACCCCAGCGGACTCGGGTCCCATTTCAGCCGTGCCTCGGCCCGTTCGATGCCCTTGCTCAGGCCGCTCATCGGACGCCTCCCCCTCGGGCGGCCCTGTATGGGCCGCCACCTCTCATGTTCGGGTACTCCTTGCACGTCCCCGTTGTCCACACCTTCCCGCCCGGGGCCGCTTTGAGCGGCGTCTTCCAGCCATCCCGGCCCGCACGGCGCTGCGCCGGGGGCCTTACTGCGTGACGGTGGCGGTGGCGCTGCCGCCGAAACTGCTGAACACGGAGACCTGGGTGGGCCGGTTGACCTGGTCGAACTGGGTCCTGAAGGTGCCGCCGCCCTGATCGGCCAGGGTGGACTGGCTGGTGGGGTCGTCGCCGAGGTACAGGGTCGCCCGGGGGTTGGTGCTGGTGGCTTCGATCGTCTCGATGCCCTTGTTCCAGCGGGCCTTGGTGATGTGCACGACGTCGGAGCCCGCCGCTCCGGGCCGCGGGGTGACGGTCAGCACGATGTGCTGGCTCACGCCGCCGGAGGTCGCGGTGACGGTCACGTTCGTCGCCGTGGTGACCGTGCCGGTGGTCGCGCTGAACGCCGCGGTGCGCGCGCCGTCGGGGAGGGTGACGGTGGCGGGCACGGCGGCGGCGGAGGGGTTGGAACTGGCCAGCGTGACAACCGCACCGGGAGTGGGGTCGGTGAAGGTCACCTGTCCGGTGTCGGTTCCCGCGCCGGGAACCGGGCTGTGGCCGAAGGTCACCTCGTTGAGGGTGGGACCGCCGACAACGTTGACGAACAGGCAGCCGACCAGGTCGCCGGGCTCGGCTTCCACGCACATCTCGCCCGCGCCGCTGGTGAGCGGGCCCGCGGTGAGCGGGAAGGCGGCGTCGAGCGATCCGGCCGGGACGGTGACGGTGGCGGGGATGTGCAGGATGCCCGGGGCGAAGTTCTCCAGGCTCAGCACCGTGTCGGTGGGGGAGGCTGCGGCGAGGGTGACCGTGCCGGTCGAGGACTGCCCGCCGCTGATCACATCGGGGGAGAAGACGATGCCGGCCGTGGCCGCGCCGGCGTTCGAGCCGGTCGCCAGCAGCGCGCCGGAGCCGGCGGCCACCGCCATCGCGCAGGCCAGGATGCGGCGACGCAGCCGCCCCGGCGCGAACATCCTTGCGCCCTGTATGCCAGATAACACGGTAGAACTCCTGTCCCGCCACAGGCGTGGCGTATCAGACCGGGTAGGGGACTTCGGGCTCTGATACGTGGGCGGACGCCGATCGGTTCAATGCCCAGGGCGTCTTGGCGTCCTCGTGACAGGTGGGAGGGAACGGGGTGCCCGGACGGACGTCCGGGCACGCACCGGTCAGTCCATGGGGAAGCCGACGATGCTGTGGGTGGTCGCCGGGCAGTCCTCGGTCGTGTAGAAGTGGCTGGCGCGTCCGTCGAAACGGGCACTGTCGCCGGTCTCCAGCCGGTGGGCCACTCCGTCGACCACCAGCGACACCTGCCCCGAGACCACCATCACGTACTCCACCGAGCCCGCGCCGTGCGAGCTGACCTGGCTCTGCGCGTGCGGGTGGAGACGGGACCGGTAGATCTCGACGCGGCCGTGGCCGTGCGCGGAGAACAGCAGATTGACCGCCGTCTCGTCGTCGGGCTCCGTCAGATCGCGGGCCCGCACGATCTCCGGCTCCAGCAGAGGGCGGCGCAGCAGGGCGACCGGGTCGGTCTCAAGGACGCCCGCGATCCGGCTGAGGATGTCCAGGGTCGGGTTGGCCTCGGCGCGTTCGATCTGCGAGAGCAGGCCTTTGCTGATGCCGGTGGCGGCCGACAGCTCGCGCAGGCTCCAGCCCCGGGCCAGACGGCGGCGGTTGAGGTTCACCGACAGGGCGTCGCGTACCGAGCCGCGCGGCGACGGCGGACCGCCGGCCGACCGGGCGGCGCCGGTCTCCGGGAGCGCGCGGCCGGACGCGTCCGCCGGGGACGGTCCCGGGACCGTGGGTCCGGCTGCCGTCGCGGCCCGCCCTTCTGGCCGGGCGGGGACGGCGGGGACGGCGGACATCCCTTTCCTCCTCGGTGGTCGGTCCACGGCTGGGCAGTCGGTCACGGACGGCCGACGCAGGTCGGCGTCATCCTAGTGGCTGTCCGCCGGGCCCGAGAGGGCCGGCAGCGGAGCCGGGCCGGGCGGCCGGGGGCAGGGCGGCGAGCATCCGCCGGGTCCAGGCGTGGCGCGGCCGGTCCAGGACGTCGGCCGCGGCACCCTGCTCCACCAGCTCGCCGCGGTACATCACGGCCACCTCGTCGGCGATCTGCCGGGCCACCCCCAGGTCGTGCGTGATGAACAGGACCGCGAAGCCCTCGGCCCGCTGGAGGTCGGTGAGCAGGTTGAGCACCTGCGCCTGCACCGAGACGTCGAGGGCCGACACCACCTCGTCGCAGACCAGCAGACGGGGCCGGACCGCCAGCGCCCGCGCCACGGCGACCCTCTGCCGCTCACCGCCGGAGAGCGCGGCCGGGCGCCGGGCGGCGCAGTCGGCCGGCAGGCCGGTCTGCGTCAGCAGTTCCGCGATCCGGCGCCGGGTCCACGCGGCGCGCTCGCGACGGCCGGCGCGGGGTATCTGACCGGTTGCGGCCAGCGCCTCGCGCAGGGTCGCTCCGACGGTCCGCAAGGGGTGGAGCGAGGAGTAGGGGTCCTGGAAGACGATCTGCGCCTTGCCGGCCAGCCGCGCCCGTTCGGCGTGGCCGGGCCTGCGGCCGGGGGCCAGCGGCACCCCGCCGACCTCCGCCCGGCCCTCGTCGAAGGTCTCCAGGCCGACGGCGATCCGCGCCAGTGTGGTCTTTCCCGATCCGGACTCGCCGACCAGGGCCGTGATCCGGCCCTGAGGCACGGTCAGCGACACCCCGCGGGCCGCCGGGTGGCGGCCCGCGCCCGACCGGAAGGTGCGGTGCACCCCTTCCAGCAGCAGCGCCGGCACGGGACCGGCGGCCGTGCGGTCCGCCGGGTCCTCGTCGGCGGTTGCCAGGGCCGGGGCGGGCGCTCCGTCCGCGGGCGCGTCCTTCGCCGGGCCGGCTGCCGGAAGGCCCGCGCCGCCGGCGAGCGCGCCCGGCCGGTCGGCGATCTCAGCGAGCCGGACGCAGGCGGACAGCCGCAGGTGCCCGTCCTCGGCGGGCGCGGGCACGTCCAGCAGCGGCCGCAGCCGTACGCCGGCGGTGCCGCAGACAGGCGCGGCGTGCGGGCACCGGTCGGCGAAGGGGCAGCCGTCGGGGCGGTGGCCGGGCGGAGGCACCGAGCCGGCGATGGCAGGCAGCCGCGGGAAGCGCTCGTGCACGGAGGGTTCGGCGGCGAGCAGCCCCGCGGTGTAGGGGTGCCGGGGGTCGCTCTCCAGTTCGGCCGACCGGCCCTGCTCCAGTACCGCGCCGGCGTAGAGCACGTAGACCCGGTCGCAGGCGGAGAAGGCCACCCGGAGGTCGTGGGTGATCAGGAGCAGGCCCATGCCCCGGCCGGTCTGCAGACGGCGCAGCATGTCCAGCACCGCGCGCTGGTTGGCGGCGTCGAGGGCGGTGGTGGGCTCGTCGGCGATGAGCAGGTCCGGGTCCCCGGCCAGGGCTGCCGCGACGGCCACCCGCTGGCGCATGCCGCCGGACAGTTCGTGCGGGTAGCGGTCGGCGGTCTCCGGGTCCAGCCCCACCTCGGCGAGCCGCCGGGCGACTTCGGCCCGCTCCGTGGCGCGCCGGATCCGGCGGCCGGACCCGGCGCGCGCGCCGGGGCGCAGACCGTCGGCGATCTGGGAGCCGCATGTGAGCTGCGGGTGCAGCATGGTGAACGGGTCCTGCATCAGGAGGGTGACACCGCGCCCGCGCAGCGCCTGCCGGGCCGCGGGCGGCAGGTCGAGGATCTCCTGGCCGTGCAGCCGAACGCTGCCGCCGTCGGTACGGGTGCCGTCGGGGAGCAGGCCGACGACCGCGCGCACCGCGAGCGACTTGCCGCTGCCCGACTCACCGACCACGCCGACGCACTCGCCCGGCGCGACGCGCAGGTCCACCCCGTCGAGGATGACCTGCGTGCCCCGCGGCCCGCCGGCGGTGACCACCCGCAGGCCGGTGACCTCCAGCAGCGTGCCGGGCGCGGCGGGTCCGCCGGGGCCCAGGGCGGGTACGGGCATCAGGACCTCCGGTCGGAGAACGACTCGAACACCCGGTCACCGAGGAGGTTCAGCACCACGGCGGAGACGATGATCGCGACGGCGGGCGCGAGCGCGGCGGACGGGTTGTCGTAGAGCAGCGTGCGGTTCTCGGACAGCATCCGGCCCCAGTCGGGGGCGCCGGGCGGCACCCCGAGTCCGAGGAACGACAGCGATGACAGGGCGACGATGGCGCCGGCGAAGTTGAGCAGGGTGTTCGCGACCACCACGGGCAGCACGGTGGGCCAGATGTGGCGGACCATCACCGTCGTGCGCGACAGCCCGAGTGTCTCGGCGGCCTCCACGTAGGCCCGGTGGCGCTGTTCCAGCACGGCGGCCCGCACCAGCCGGACGTCCCCCGGCGAGGTCAGCACGACGAGGACCGCCACGGCGAGGGCGTAGCCCCCGCCGCCGATGCCCGCGACGACGATGGTGACCAGCAGCGCGGGCAGGGCCAGCAGCAGGTCGGCCCAGCGGCGTACGAACACGTCGGTCAGGCCGCCGAGATAGCCCGCGGTCAGGCCGAGGACGTTGCCGACGAGCATCGAGCCGATGGCGACCACCGCCGCTCCGCTCAGGGTGCTGCGGGCGCCGGCGACCACCATCTGCGCGATGTCGCGGCCCAGTTCGTCGGTACCCAGCGGATGCCCGCCGCCCGGCATGGCGGCGCCGGTGAGCAGATTCTGCCGGTCCCAGTGCGGGAGGACCCACTGTCCGGCGACCGCGGCCAGGGCCAGCAGCAGCGCCAGCGAGGCGCACACGACGGTGAGTACGGCGGGGCCGCGCCGTGTGCGGGGCGGGGTGTCCGATGTCATGCCTGCCCCTCGGTACGGTCGGCCGTCGCGGTCGCTGCCCCGCCGTGCGCGGTGCGCAGCCGGGGGTCGGCAAGTGGGTGGACGAGGTCGGTGGTGAGGTTGGCCAGGCAGACCAGGGCGGCGATGAGCAGCGCCTCGGCCTGCACCACCGGCACGTCCTTGAAGGTCACCGAGCCGACCAGCAGCTGGCCCAGGCCCGGCAGCGCGAAGACCTGCTCGACCATGACCGTGCCGGCCAGCAGATAGGCCAGCACGAGCCCGACGCCGGTGCTGACCGGGACCACGGTGCCGCGCAGTACGTAGCGGGTCAGGACCTTGCGGGCGGGTACGCCTCGGGCAAGGGCGAAGACGACGTGCTCGCGGGCCAGTTCGCGGACCACGGCGGCCCGGGTGAGTTTGACCAGTACCGCGGTGACGGACAGTCCCAGGGCCGTGGCGGGCAGCACCAGGTGCAGCAGCCGGTCGCCCGCGCCGCCGGAACCCGGGCCGTAGGCGGGCAGCCAGCCGAGTATCAGGGAGAAGACGTAGATCAGGAGAAGCCCGCCGGCGAACGCCGGGGTGGACAGCGTGACGACGGCGAGGCTCTGCACCGCCCGGTCCGCGGGGCGGCGGGCACGCAGACCGGCCAGCACACCCAGCGGCAGGCCGAGCGCCACCGCCACCGCGAAGCCCAGCAGCACGAGCTGGGCGCTGAGCGCCAGGCGGTCGCCGAGCACGGCGGTGACGTCCTGGCCGGTACGGATGGAGGTGCCCAGCCGGCCGTGCAGGGCGTCGCCCAGCCAGCGGCCGTACTGCTCGACCGCCGGGTCGTCCAGATGGTGCTCGGCGCGCACCGCGGCGAGTGCCTGCGGGGTGGCGCTGCGGGTGCCCAGCAGGGTGCGCGCGGGGTCGCCCGGCGCGACCCGAAGCAGCGCGAAGACGGCGGCCGACAGCACGGCCAGCAGTCCTGCGGTGCCGGCCAGCCGCCGCAGTACGTAGCGCAGCGGCAGCGCCGCGCCCAGCCGCGCGTGCCACGGCCGCGGCGGTGCGGGGCGGTGCGCGGGCGCGGGACCGGGGCTGAGGCCGGGGTCGAGGGGCGCGGTCACGTCGCCCGTCCCAGCTGTGTGCCGCGGTCCGCCGGCCGGTCCGGGGACGGGACGAGTGCCGCGGGGGCCGCGGCACCGAGGACGTGGCGGGTCAGCCAGGCACTGGCGCGGCCGGCGGCGTCCAGCAGGTGCCCGGGTTCGGTGAACTCGTGTCCTTCGTCCGGGTAGACGTGCAGTTCCACCGGGGCGGCGGCGCGTCGGGCCAGCGCCCGGTACAGCTCGTGGGCCTGGGCGACCGGGGTGACCCGGTCCTGCTCGCCGTGCAGCAGCAGGACGGGGGTGCCGGTGCCAGGCCCGGTGTCGGCGAAGACGGGGGAGCGGTCGACGAGGGCGGCCCGGCCCGCTGCGGTCCGCGCGTCACCGATGCGGTAGGCGTACTCGTAGCCGCCGCCGATGACGGAGGTGTGCACGAAACTGAGCCAGTCGGTCGGCGCGGAGACGACCACGGCGGCACGGAAGGCGGTGGTGCGGGCGGCGGCCACGGCGGCGAGGTAGCCGCCGTAGCTGTGCCCGAGCACGGCGGCCTGTCCGGGGGCCGCCTCGCCCGAACCGGTGAGCGCGCTCACCGCGCTCAGCAGGTCGGCCAGGTCGCCGCCGCCGAAGTCGCCGACGACCGCGCGCGCGTGGTCCAGGCCGTAGCCGCTGCTGCCGCGCAGGTTGGGCAGCAGGACCAGCCAGCCGGCCGCAGCGAGCGCGGGGGCCAGACCGAGGACGTCGGCGGGCGCGTGGCCCGCCGACCACAGCCACGACGGACCGCCGTGCACCAGTACGGCCAGCGGCCGGGTGGTCGCGGTCCCGGCCGCGCCCGCCGGGCCGGGGGCGGCACCCGGCACGGGGACCCCGGGCGCGTCCAGCAGCAGTCCGTGCAGGCGGCGGCTGTCGGCGGAGGTCCACGAGGTCGGCCGGGTGCGGACCCGGGCCAGTTCCGTGAAGTCCCCGTCGCCGCGGGCGGCGGCCGGGTTGAGCGCGGTGACCTGCCGCCAGGACCACGCGTCGGGTCCCGCCGTGGGCGCCACCACGGCCTGCGGCGGCCGGCCCGGGGCCTCCAGTACGGCCGCGGCCAGGGCGCCGTCGGCGCTGAGCGTGAGGGCGGGCTGGGCCGCTGGGCCGCTGAGTACCGCCTCGTCCTGCCAGTGCACGGTGGGCGCGGCGGCGCCCGGCGCGCCCGGGTCGACCGGGGCGCCGGTGATCCGGCTGCCGGTGCCCGCCCAGCCCGCGAGCAGCAGCCGCCCCGGGTCCCGCGGGTCGGACAGCAGCCAGGTGGTGTCCTCCGGTCCCGGGGACACGGTCACCGTGCCGTCGGCGAGGTCGACCAGCACCGGGCGGCCGGCCACGATGGAGATGCCCTCGGCGACGGCGGCACGGCGGCCGTCGGCGGTGATGGCCGGCGCGGCCAGCTGGCCGGCCGGGGTGTGCAGGGTGCGGGTGGTGCCGTCGGCGAGGTCGACGCTGACGAGGCGGGCGTCGTAGTAGCCGGCGGGGAGCGTCTCCGCGGAGACGGTGGCCACCGCTGTGGTGCCGCCGCGCCAGGCCGCGTTCCACACCGTGAGTCCGCGCGGTGAGGCGTCGCGCAGCCGTACCGGCTCGGTGGTGGCCGCCGTCGCGCCGGCCCCGGGAAGGGGAAGCGCGCCGTGCAGCAGGCGGCGCCGCCCGTCGCCGGGCCGGAAGGACTCGGGGCGCGGGCAGGGGCCGAGGCGCACCGGCAGGCCCAGGTGCATGCCGTCGCGTTCGGCGCCTTCGTCGGCGACGAGCAGCAGGACTTCGGTGCCGTCGTCGGAGAGCAGCAGGTCCTCCACGTCACCGGGCACGGACACCAGCGTCCGCAGCCGGCCGGTCCGGGTGTCCCAGGCGGTCAGCTCGGGTCGGCCGGCGGCCCCCGGCCGGGGGCCGGTGATCAGCAGCAGCGTCCGCGAGTCCGGCAGCCAGCGGGGGCTGTGCCGGGGCGCCGGGTCCTGGCTGCCGTCGGGCCGGCGCGGCACCACCGGTGCCGCTGTGCGAACTGCGGCCGCCGCGCGGGCTGCTGAGCCGTCGGCGGGGACCAGCAGCACTCCGGTGTGCCCGGGGCCGCTGACCGTCACCGCCACGGTGCGCCCGTCCGGGCTGATCCGTGCCTCCAGCGGTTGCGTCATGCCGAGCACCGCCCGCCGCACCCGGAGCACCGTCGCGGCCTGGGCGTCCCGGGCTGCGGAGGGGCGGGCGGTGCTCGGCATGGGGTGCTCCGATCGTCGGCCGGGGGCGGTGTCCGCGCTCTGCGGCGGCTGCGGGGGAGGGGCGGGGTGGTGCGTGCCGGACGCCACGGGGGCGGGCGTCCGGCACGCGGTCGCGGGGCTGCGGGGTCGCGGGGGCGGGCGGTTCCCGATCAGGTCAGGCGGTCTTCCTGATCCTGGCCGCCCAGGGACCGACCAGGGCGAACGCGCCGGGCTGCTCCAGCACGATGTCCTTGGACAGCGCCGTCGCGGTCTGCGCCCACCACAGCGGCAGGTAGGGGAGATCGGCCGCCGCCGCCTTGACGGCGTCGAGCAGGAACCGGCCGCGTTCGGCCTTGTCGGTGGCGGTCGTGGCGGCGGTCAGCGCCTTGTCCACGGCCGTGTTGCGGTAGTGCGCGAGGTTGGTGGCGGCGGCCGAGCTCTGGAGGTACGGGTTGGTGAGTTCGGCGGGGTCGCCGGTGACGGGGAAGTACCACAGGAACTGGAGCGGCTTCCTGCCCGGCACCAGGTCGGCGATCCACTGTTCGAGCGTGACCTCCTTGACCTTCAGCGTGATGCCGAGGCTTTTCAGGGAGCCGGCCAGAGCGAGCGCCGCCGTGCCGAGCTGGGGGCCGCTGTTGGGGTAGGTCAGCTCCACGGTGAAGCCGTCCTTGTGGGCCGACTTGGCGAGTTCGGCCTTCGCCGCGTCGAGTCCGAAGGTGTAGGTGGCCAAAGCGGCGTAGGCGGACTCGGTGTCGGCGGCGGGGAGCAGGTCCCCCCACATCTCGGGGGAGACGAGGGAGGTGGCGACGGCGGCTCTGCCGTGCAGGATGCCGGCCACCATCCCGGGGCGGTCCGCCGCGTACGCGAACGCCTTGCGCACGTGCGGGTCGTCGAAGGGCGCCCGGGAGGTGTCGAAGGCGAGGGAGACCACCGAGCGGTCGCTGGTGTAGGTGACCTCGGCGGCCGAGGTCCAGCTGCGGGCCTCGTCGGCGGGCAGGTCCAGGGCGCCGTCGACGGAGCCGGACTTCATCGCCACCAGGCGGGTCCCGGCGTCGGGTATGAACGACAGCTTCAGCGAGCGCAGCGACGGCTTGCGGCCCCACCAGGCGTCGTTGCGCTCCAGCCGCACGCTGTCGTCGGCCGCGAAGGACGTCACCTTGTACGGGCCGGAGCCCAGCAGCAGCGTCTGCGGGGTGCCGACCTTGCCCTTGTTCTTCGCCAGGAACGCCTTGCTGCTGACCAGCAGGGTCCCCGGGGTGGGGGTCCAGGAGAACGCGGCATCGGGGGACTTCAGCGTGATGGTCACCTCGCGCTCGCCGCTGGCCTGTACCGACGCGACGTTGGCCCAGGCGTAGGCCAGTCCGCTGGTCGTGTCCCGGGCGGCGTCGATCGAGGCGAGCACGTCGTCGGTGGTGACCGGGGCGCCGTCGGAGAAGACCGCGCCCTGGCGCAGCGTGTAGACGTACGTCCTGGCGTCGCGCTGGTCCCACTTCTCCGCGAGGCCCGGTTCGAGCCGGCCGGTCGGGCTGACCGACAGCAGCGACTCCTGCACGAGCGCGGCCACCGTGTAGTTGAGGATGCCCGCCTCGCGGCTGATGTCGAGGGTGGAGATGGACGACGGCAGCGCGAGGGTGAGGCTGTCGATGGGGGTTTCTGTGCCTTTCGCGGGCGTCCCCTCCGAGGTCCCGCCGTGCGCGTCGGCGTCCTTCCGCTGGGGGGAACACGCCGAGAGGATCGCCGCGGCGCCGAGCGCGCCGAAGGCCGCTCCTGTCGTGCGCAGCATGCTGCGTCGGCTGAGGTGTCCGGCCGGTTCCGCGCCCATAAGGACCGCCAATTCTGTGCTCCACCGGGGCGTGTCCACTGACAATGCCCAACTGGGCGTGGATGGTATCCACTGTCCTGGGTGGTGTCAAAGGTCCGTCCGCCGTACGGAAACGGGCGGGGTGGACGGAGACATGTGTGGTGAATGCGGCATGCCGACGCCGGTCCAGCAGCCGAGCCGGCGGAGGCGGTGGACCAGGGTCACCGCCCGCTGCCGCCGTGGCAGGGCGCGTGCCCGGCGCTCGGGGCAGCCGCGGGATCCGGGTGGATACGGTCGTCGTACTGCTGCGAGAGCCCGGGGACCGCGGCCACGGCTCCGGTCACGACGACCTGAGGGCGGCGCATAATGCCGTGCCGTGCGACCGGTGGACGGACAGACTCGGTTCATGGCGGACATGAGGGAGTTCCGGGACGCGGTCACCGGCTGGGCGGCGGGCGGCCCCGACGGGCCGGCGCGCGGTCTGGCGGAAAGCCTGGGGGCACGGACCGCGGTGCTCCTGGAAGGGCTGAGCGATCTCGCGGCCGTCGAGGCGCTGGCCGCCCGGCGCGGCCGGGACCTGGCCGCCGAGGGAGTGTGCGTGGTGCCGATGGGCGGGGCGATGAGCGTCGGCCGCTATGCCGGGCTCCTCGGGCCGCCCGGCCTCGGCCTGCGCCTGACGGGACTGTGCGACGAGGGCGAGAAGGGCTTCTACGAGCGCGGCCTGACGCGGGCACAAGCCCCGGTCCAGGACATCCACGTCTGCGCCGCGGACCTGGAGGACGAACTCATCCGCGCGCTCGGCACGGCAGGAGTCGAGGAGATCCTCCGCGTCGAGGGCGACTTCCGTGCCTGGCAGTCCTTCCAGCGTCAGCCCGCACAGCAGGGCCGGCCCCGGCATCAGCAGGTGCGGCGCTTCCTCGGCACGAAGAAGGGCCGCAAGATCCGCTACGGCCGTCTCCTTGTCGAGGCGCTCGCACCGGACCGGACACCGCCGCCGCTCGACGGCCTCCTGGCGAGCCTGTGAGGCCGCGGACGGGTTCCGGCCGGCCCAGGAGCGCAGAAGCGCCTTCCCGGAACCCCTGGCACGTACGCCCCTGACGCACCTGCCGCCGGGCCGTGCCCGCCGTCACGCCAGCAGCACCGCGGCCAGCCGGCGCCACGCGTCCAGCGGGAGTTCCGTCCGCGTGTCGGAGGTGACGACCTGGAGCGCCAGGTGATCGGCCCCCGCGGCCAGGAACTCCTGGGCGCGTGCCGCGATCGTGTCGGCGTCGCCGAGCGCGAACACCGCGTCCAGCAGCCGGTCGCTGCCGCCGTCGCGCAGGTCGTCCTCGGTGAAGCCGAGCCGCCGCAGGTTGGCGGTGTAGTTGGGCAGCGTGAGGTACATGGCCAGATAAGCGCGGGCCGTCGCGCGGGCGCGCTCCAGGTCCGGGTCGAGTACGACCTTGAACTCCGGGGCGAGCAGCGCGTCCTGGCCGAGGATGCCGCGGGCCCGTGCGGTGTGTTGCGCGGTGACCAGGTACGGGTGGGCTCCCGCCGCCCGGTCCCTGGACAGCTCCAGCATCCTGGGGCCGAGCGCGGCCAGCACCCGTCCGGCGGCCGGCACCGGCTCCGGCGCGGAGTCCAGCGCGGTCAGGTACTCGCGCATCGCCGAGTACGGCTTCGCGTAGTCCTTGGCGAGCGCGCCGTGGCTCACCCCGAGCCCGAGCAGGAACCGCCCGGGGTGGACGCGTTCGAGCTCCGCCCGCCCCGCGGCGACCTCCTGCGCGCCGTGCTGCCAGATGCTGAGGATGCCGGTGGCCACGGTGATCCGGGGGGTGGCCGCGAGCAGGGGCGCCGCGTACGCGGTGTCCGGGCTGCCGCCGAGCCAGATCGTGCCGTAGCCCAGGGCGTCGAGTTCGGCCGCGGCGTCGTCGTGCGCACCGGAGTACGCGGGGCCGTCGCCGTTCTGGGCGGTGGTCCAGGCGCTGCTCCAGACGCCGATCCTGCCCAGGGGGTTGTGCTGCGGCATGTGAGTCGTCCTCGGTCGAAGGGAATGCGGGATACGTACGTTGTACACGGCGTGCGGTCCGCGATCCGTGACGCCGGCTCGGCGTGCGGTCCGCGATCCGTGACGCCGGCTTCTTCGTGCTCGGTGGCACGCGGCGCCGATCAGGCATCAGGGATCTCCCAGGCGAGGGGAGCGGCTGCCTGCCAGCGGAGCCGGCGCACGAGGTCCGGCGGGCCGCAACGGGCCGGCCGGCGTCGTCAGGGCGCGGTGAGGGTCCAGGTGGCGGTGTCGGTGTGGGGGGTACCGGCGATGGAGGCGGTGACGGTGACGGTGTTGGCGCCCGGGCGGAGTGTCACGCCGGTCCAGGTGAAGATGCGGTCCGAGCTGCTCCGCGTGCCCAGCGGCGTGCCGTTCAGGACGGCGGTGACGTCCGTCGCGTTGGAGTAGACCTTCACCTCGGTGGTCGCGTCGGTGCGCGAGGTCCAGCGGCGGCTGGTGATCCAGAGGGTCGGCGCGGGGGACCAGTTGGCCTTGTACCAGTAGAAGGCGTCCTTGCGGGTCGCCCGGTCGCGGGTGACCAGGCCCTTGTCGTTGATGCCGGGCTGGCTGCCCTCGTTGCGCCCGTCGGAGGCGAAGTCGAACATGTTCCAGACGAACGATCCCCAGACGAAGGGCCGGGCGGAGAGCTGCTTCCAGGACGCCTCATGGAGCAGCGACTGGTATTCCTCCGGATGGAAGCTGCCGCCGGAACTGGGAGCCGACGGGTTGAGCGCGTGCTGCGCGGTGTTCGCGCCGGCGCCGTACTCGGACAGGGCGAAGGTGCGGTCCGGCTCGGCCTTGTGCAGGCTGTCGGCCCAGCCGCCCAGGTCGTTGTAGGAACCCCCGTACCAGCCGAAGTACTTGTTGTACGCGGTGGTGTCCGCGTGGCTCGCGACGCCCGCGTCGTTGCCGAGGTTGTTGGCGTAGGTGCTGATGCGGTCCGGGTCCTCGCTCCTGACCAGCGCGGCGAGGCTTGCCAGCAGTGTGTTGGCGGCCGTGTTGTCGCTGCCCTGCTCGTTGCCGATCCCCCAGAAGGCGATCGAGGGGTGGTTGTAGTTCTGCCGGATCAGCTCGCGCAGCTGGTTCTGCGTGCTCGCGGTGAAGGCGGCCGAGTTGGTGGTGCCGTTGACCAGCGGGATCTCCGCCCACACCACGACGCCGGCGGCGTCGGCGAGGTTGTAGTCCTTCTGGTCGTGCTGGTAGTGCGCCATCCGCACGGCGGTGGCGCCGATCTCGCTGATCAGGGCGAAGTCCTGCGTGTGGTCGGCGTCGCTCTCGGCCCAGCCGGCGCCCGCGCGGTCCTGGTGCAGGTTCACGCCGTGCAGGCCGAGGTGCTTGCCGTTGAGCGAGAACCCCGTGGCGGGGTCGAGGCTGAAGCTGCGCAGGCCGAGGGGTTCGGTCACCGCGTCGGTGACCGTCCCGGCGGTCGCGTCCCGGATCTCGACGGTGGCGCTGTACTGGTAGGGATCGGCCAGGCCGTTCCACCGGCGGGGCCTGTCGATGGTCAGCGTCTGCACGACGTCCAGGCCGGAGCCGGCCCCGATGGTCTGCGCCGCGCTGCTCCGGTCGGCCACGATCGTGCCGTCCGCGTCGGTGACGACGGCGCGCACCACCAGGGAGCGGCCGGCGGTGTTGTTGTTGAAGACCGTCGCCCGTACGTCGACGGTGGCGGAGTCGGCGGTGACGCTGCGCTGCCGGAGGTAGACGCCGGGACCCGCGTAGTCGAGCATCCGCACGGCGAGTCTGTCGACCGCGTACAGGCTGACGTTGCGGTAGATGCCGCCCTGGAAGGTGTAGTCGGCGCTCAGCGGCGCGATGTCCGGGTTGGCGGCGTTGGTCACCTTGACGGCGAGGACGCTCTCCCTGCCCGGCGTGAGGTTGGCGGTGGCGCCGAACCGGAAGCGCGAGTAGCCGCCCTGGTGCTGGCCGAGGTGGGCGCCGTCGATCCAGACGTCGGCGACCTGGTTGGCCCCGGCGAACTGGAGGAAGAGCATCTTCCCGGCCAGGTTCGCCGGTACGGTGACGCGCCTGCGGTACCAGCCGACGCCCCGGTAGTAGTCGCCGCCCCCGTCCGCGCCGTCCTGCGCGTTCCAGGTGTGCGGGACGCTGAGGGCGGTCCACGCGCTGTCGTTGAAGGCGGGGGCCTGCGCGCCGGTGACGTCGCCCTTGTGGAAGCGCCACCCGGAGTTGAGGCTGAGCCAGGTCCGGGGTGCGGGCGGGGTGTAGGTCTGCGGTGCGGCCGGTGCGGCCTCGGCCGTGCCGCCGACGGTGAACGCGGCCAGTGCGCCGCCTGCCACGGTGCCGAGGACCTGGCGGCGGCTGGGGAGTTCGTTCATGGCGTGCCTTCCCGGGGGGTGGGGGGATGGGGGGCCGGACCGCACGAATTCCCACACCGTGCGCTTCGGGGCCAAGGCCTGAAACCGCCGGGTCATGTATATGAACACTAATCTGTCTTATGAACCACGGCCAGGTGTGAGGCTAGGCCGGGGTATCCCATGGGTCAACCCTCCCGCAGGGGGGAGTGGATCCCGCCGCCGGCGGGGGAGTTGGACCCGATCCGGTTCATGTGGGCGAACTGCTGCGGGGGCGACCGCTCGTCCCCGGAGCGTTTCCGACGCTCCGGCCTGAAGCTCCGGACGGGCACCGGCGGCCGGAACCACCAGTGGTCCCTTATCTGAGCCAGAAATCGTGGTTGTGCCGACCGGGGCGGAATCCGACGGATTCCGCCATGGCAGCCGCCCGCTGGAAATCTCTGGCGACCTCGCCGGGCTCGTGGGCGTCGCTGCCGAAGCTCAGGGCCGCGCCGCCGCATTCGTACCACCATTGGACGATGGCGCGGTACGGGAGCCGGCTCGTGTTCACCTCGAGGACCCGGCCGCTGCGGGCCAGGGCCAGCAGCGCCGTGCGGAACTCCTCCTCGAAGAGTTCCGCACGGCACGGCCCGGCGTCCGCGGGCCAGTTCCGCAGCGGATAGTCGATATGCCCGAGGATCTCGAAGTCGTCAGAGGTCTCCACCATGAGCGTGACGTCGGTGATGTAGTCGCGAACGATGCCGGCGGCCGGGCGCAGTCCGAAGAGGCGGTCGACGGCCAGGCGTTTCCCCGCCGCTTCGAGGGAGTGCAGCGATCCGATCACCCGTCCGAAGTCGGCCGCCGCCAGCAGTTGGCGTACCTCCTTCGCGTACCAGTGGGGTTCGCCGAGTTCCACGCCCGTGATGATGTGCAGGCCGGGGAAGCGGGACCGGCATCTGTCGACGCATTCCAGATATCCCTCGACGTCGAACGGGGTCGCCCGGAAAAGTCCGTCGGCGCCGACCATCGCCTGGAAAGCGCCGGGCATGGTCGCTATCGCCGCCGCCGGGATGGTCCAGGTCGTGAAGTCGGTGTGCTCGGTGAACGCCAGGGAGCGCAGGCCGATCGACAACGCCTGCCGGCAGGTCGCCTCCATCGATCCGGAAAGCGCGTCCCACGACCATTCCGTATGGATGTGATTGTCCGAAGGAAGCATGGGGATGATGCTCACCAGTGGGTCTCCGGCCCACAAGGGGCCGGGCCGACCGGCATCGTACGGAGTCGTACGAGGAAGGCCGGACGCAGTCGTACGCGATTCCCGGGCAACGGCCGTGGTCCGCCGGGTGAGCGGCGCCTAGCATCCGGTGCTGTGGACACATCTGCGCAGACTGTTGACGCGCTCTTGAGAACAGCGCGGAGCCGAGGCCTCGGCCTTCGCCGTGAATCGGCGGTGCTGGACGAGACGGGCTGGGATTTCCTGGTTCTGCACGGCACCGACGACGACGGCGTCCGGTGGATTCTGCGGAAGCCGCGGCGTCCCGGCGTCGCCGCCTCGGTGGCCGCGGAA
Organism: Streptomyces sp. NBC_01477; assembly: GCF_036227245.1. Classification (GTDB taxonomy): domain Bacteria; phylum Actinomycetota; class Actinomycetes; order Streptomycetales; family Streptomycetaceae; genus Actinacidiphila. The sequence continues at coordinate 1,469,213 of NZ_CP109445.1, read as the reverse complement.
GGACGCCTCCTCGCACTGGTCCGTGACCGCTTCCCCGTTCCCGTTCCGCGGTGGCGGTTCGCTGACCCCGAACTCATCGCCTATCCACGGCTGGCCGGAGAGCCCGCGGCGAGCGAGAACGTGCTGACGTTCCAGCTGCACTGGCGGATCGACCGTGAGAACCCGCCGCACTCCTACGTCGAGGCGCTGGGCCGGTGCATGGCGGTCCTGCACGCCACACCGGTCGCGTCGGCGGCGCAGTGCGGTATCCCGGTGCGCCGCCCGGACGAGGTCCGCACGCGATTCGCCGAACATCTGGCCCTCGGGCGGGCAGAGTTGGGGATGCATTCCACGTGGTGGGAGCGGGGCAGGCGGTGGCTCGACAATGACGGGCTCTGGTCGGAACGCACGGTATTGGTCCACGGCGACCTGCACCCCGGGCACACGCTGGTCGACGACGCGGGACACCTCGTCGGAGTCCTCGACTGGACCGACGCCGAAGTCGGCGATCCGGGAACGGAGTTCATCGAGGCGGCCCGGAAGTTCGGGCCGCCTGTACTGGACGGGCTGCTGGCGGCCTACGCCGCACACGGCGGCCCCGCCTGGCCGGGGCTGCGGCAGCACGTGCAGGAGGGCATCGCCTTCGCGCCGCTGAGCCTGGGCGTCCTGGGCCTGACGTCCGGGCAGGAACGGTACGTGCACGCGGCCCGGACGCGTCTGGGGGTCCCCACGACCGGCTGAGCGGGACGCCGCCGGCCGCCTCACACGCCCTTGCGCAGCCGCATGGTGATGAGGCGTCCGACCGAGGGATCCACCCGGCCGTCCGGGGTCGCGATGCCCAGTTCCGCCGCCAGGTCCTTGGCATAGAGGTCGACCACCGCCTCCGCGAGGTCGGTGGCGGCCTCCACGGCGCCGCGGGCCGAGCGCACGGCCCACAGCAGCGTCACGCCCATGAGCAGCACCAGCGGCCACCACACCACCGCCAGCACCCCGTAGAGCAGCGCCCACGCGCCCCAGCACGTCGCCCGGCGCCACGACGCGGCAGTCGCGCGCAGCTCGGCCCGGCAGGATTCCGGGACGACCAGCCACAGCCGCGGCCAGGCGGAGGGGAAGTCCAGACCGTATTCGTTGAACACCCGTGTCTCCAGGGCCAGGAGGCGGTCTCCCATCCAGGTCGCCGACTCCGGCCGGGCCGGCGCGACGCGGTTGCGCAACACGGTGTGCCGTAGCCGCTCCTCCGGGCTCCCGGCCGATGTCGCGGCGTCGTGCGCCGCCCAGCGCTCGCGGCGACGGGTCAGCAGGACACGCAGCGCCGCACGGTGCCGCCGGCCGAGCCACAGGCTGCCCAGCCAGCCGCTCAGGAGGCCGTTGACCAGACCGGCCAGAGCCACAGCGCCGGCCAGTTGCACCGAGGCGACGGCCCAGCCGCGGCCACCGGCCGGCCACCCCTGCCCGCCGTGCCACCGGCCCCCAGGAGCGGCGGCCTCGGCGATCAGCGCGGCCAGCGCCCAGACGGCCGCGCCGAAGGTGAGGAACGCGGGCCGCCGTTCGCCGCCGCCGAAGTCGGAGAAGGGCACGGCGGGTTACCGCGGGTCCGCATCGAGGCGCTGTGGCCGGCTGCGGGGAAGGCGGCAGACCGGAACCGGTCCTCCCGGCTCCCGGCCCTCCCGCCGGTCGCACAGGCTCAGCGGGCAGACGTACGCCTCGTCCTCGACCGGCCGGCCGTCGGCGCCCTCGGTTCCGAACCGGGTGTCCGGGTCCGGCCCGCCGATCTGCCGTATGAACTCCCGGTAGTCCGCGTCGCGGGCCAACCCTCCCAGCGCCGCGGTGCGCAGGGCGTCGAACCGGCCCGGGAGGGATCCGCCGGCGTCCTCCCCGGCCTCCTGGGCGACCGCCCGCGCCACCGCGCCGGTGATCTCCGGCAGGTCCCGGCACATACGACCGATCCACGCGGTCCGCCGGGCTGCCTCGTCCGGCTCCGGCCCGGCCGCCGTCGGCGTCGCCGCGCGGCCGGCCTCCGGATGGGTCAGCTCGAAACGCTCGGCGGCCCGGGCGGCCAGCCGCAGGAACCAGGCCCTGTCCTCCTCGCGGATGGAGGTGCGTCCGACGAACATCAGCGCGCAGGCGAGCAGCGACAGCACGGTCTGCGCGCGCCATTCGGGCGCCAGCCCGGAGTGCTCGACCCAGGAGTGGCATGCGCTGTCGACCTCCCGGACCACGTCGACCAGCCATCCCGGGAGCCGGTGGGACTGGTTTCCGTGCGGCGAGAGCAGGAGATCGATGAGCGCGTTCTGCTGTGACGCCGACAGTTCGTCCATCGTCCGGGCGACGATGTACAGCAGCAGATGGACCGGGTCCCGGGTGAGCGGACCCCGTGACTCGTACAGCGCGTTGTCGATCAGGTAGTAGCCGCTGGTGTCGATCGCGGGCCGTACCCTGATGAGCGCGTTGTCGGTGTGCAGGTCGCCGTGCGTCTTGCCGAGCAGCGGCCGGATCAGGCCCGTGTCGGAGAAGTACCGGCCCTGCGCGACGGCGAAGGGGTTCGGCAGGTCCCGCCCGTCGGGTTCGCTGTGCGTCCGGTCGCCCTGGTGGAGCAGGGCGTACGGGTGGAGCCGGCCGCCCGGCGCGAACTGGCCGGCCAGATGCAGGTCGAGGAATGCGGCGACCGTCAGCGGCGGCTGCTTCTCGTCCATGTCCGGATGGACCGCCCAGTCGCCCAGGACCCCGGCGACGACCTGGCCGCAGGCCGCCGTGAAGGTGGCGGAGTCGCTCCGCACGGGCTCGACGCCCGGCTGCTCGGCGATTCCCGGCCGGTCGAGCATGCGGTACAGCAGAACGGTCAGCACCTCGGTGTCCTCGAAGGTCCGGCCGGCCACCTTCTGGAACGTGATCCACGATCCGTCACCCACCCGGATCGGGGTGTGGACGGTGGTCGAGAGGTGCTGGCCGGCGAATGCCGGGGACTCCTTGACGGCGGCGCGGTGGCGCGCGAACTCGATCCTGCGGAGGTCCTCACCGTCTCCCATGGGGACCTTCAGGATCAGCTTCGCGGCCTTCTCCTCGTACCGGTCGATCTCCTTCACCACCGCCACCGGAGCCCGGCTCCTGCCGTTGACCAGCCACCGGACGAGTTCGTAGTGGCACTGATGCATCACCGCGAACTCCGAGAGGGCCTGCGCCGCAGCCGGGCCGATGCCGTCCGCGAGAGCGGGGTCGACGTTGTCATACATGGGCGTTGGTCCGCCGATCGCTGTGAGGGTGGGTGTCGTGGTGCTGCCCGTCCGCCGAGAGCCGCCCGTGTGCCTGCCGGTGGACGGCCTCAAGGGTGGCGCGGGAGGTCCGGGTCTGCGGGTGGTCCGTGCCGAGGACGCGCTGCCGGTCGATCAGGACCGCTTCGAGCTCGGCCTCGGCCTCACCGGTCGTGCCGAGGTCGAGTCTGATGAGCCCCAGCCGGTGCCGGCTGCGCAGGGTCGCGGGGTGCGCGTCGCCCAGGAGCTGCCGGCGCGTGGCCACGAGAGGGAGCGCCAGGTCCTCCGCCTCCTGCACGCGCCCCATGTCGTGCAGGGCGTCGACCAGGGACTGCAGGACAGCCAGGGTGCGGGGATGGTCGGCGCCGCGGATCTCGCGGCTGGCCGCCGCCAGCCGGCGCAGCTGCGCCTCGGCGGCTTCGGGCTGGTCGAGCTCCTGCCGCACCTCGGCCAGGTACTGCCCGGTCACCAGGGTGGCCGGGTGCCGCTCGCCCAGTACGTCCGTGCGCAGGCCGAGAACCTTCTCGTACGCGCTCAGGGCCTCGGCGAAGCGGCCGCGGGCGCGCAGCATGTCGGCTACTCCGTTGCTGCTGGTCAGCGTGTCCGGATGCCGGGGTCCCAGCAGCTCGGTCCTGCTCCGGAGCGTGTCGGCGAACAGGGTCTCCGCCTGGTCGAGCAGCCCCCGGTCCCGCAGCGCTCTGGCCAGGTAGTGCTGGGTGGTGAGGGTGTCCGGGTGCCGCGGGCCGAGGCCGGCCAGCCGGTCGGCGAGCACCTCGCGGAAGAGGGACTCGGCGGACGCCAACTGCCCCCGGTCGTAGCGCGTCCGGGCGAGATCGTGCCGGATGCCGAGCACCAGCGGATGGTCCTCGGGCAGCCGGTGCCGTGCCGCGGCGAGCGCGCGGACACCGGCGGCCTCGGCCTGGGCCAGGTGCCCGGCCGCTCTGAGATAGTTCGCCGCCCGGCTCGCCAGGCCCAGCGCGGCGGGAAAGGCCGCGGACGGCTCGGGGTGCCGGTTCCCGTCCCTGTCCTCGATGAGGTCGAGCGGCGCGGCGCAGTGGTCGGCCAGCAGCCGCCACCGTGCCCAGGCACTCGGCGCCTTGGGGTCGGTGGCCTCCACCACCTGGGTGAGCAGGGCGGTGGTCAGGGCGAGGTAGTCGTCGATCTGCCGCAGCACCTGCGGGTGGCGGCGCGACATGTCCCGTACCAGCGGGTGGAGGGTGAGCGTGCCCGGCGTGCCGGTGCGCGGCAGGGCGACCAGGCCGAGGCCGTCCAGGCCGCGCAGCGAGTCCCAGGCGCCCCACGCCGGGACGGAGGCGAACAGCGGCGACGCGGCGAGCAGGTCCGCGCGCAGCAGTAACTCATGCGGGATCGGGGCCTGGCCCAGGCAGGCGAGGGTCTGCAGCAGCGGCCTCGCCGCGGTGAAGCCCCGCTCGGCGAGCAGGTCCAGGGACAGCTCCCAGGTCTGGCCGACGGCGGCGTGGGCGCGCCTGGCCGGAGGGGCGCCGTCGGGCGGCAGCGCGAACAGCTCGTCGTGCTTGCCGCGTTCGAGGGCCTCCCGGTAGCCGCGGAAGTCACGCGGCAGGTCCCGCGGGGCCAATCCCCCCGGTATCTCCCGCGACTCGGCCAGATACCGCCCCGCGAAGGCGAGCGCCAGGGGGAGTCCGCCGAGGCGGGCCGACAGCGCCGACGCCTCGGCCGGGGTGCCTGCCGGGGAGCCGGCGAGTTCCAGCAGCACCTGCGCGCCGTGGTCGGGGGCGAGGACGCCCACCGCGTGCAGGCGCAGCCAGGCCGGCCGCGGCTTTCCCCAGGTGGTCCGGTTCCCGTCGCGGCTGGTGATGACGACGGTGCCGGTGGTCCGCCCGGCCGGCCGGAGCCACCCGGTGCCGTCGGTGACCCCGCCGCCCGCGGCGGCCAGGGTGCCGGGCGGGTCGTCCGCGTTGTCCAGCACCAGCAGCCACGGCTCGTCCAGATCCTCCAGCAGGTGCCACACGATGTCCGGCAGGCTGCCCAGCCGCAGGTGGTCGGGCGACGCGCCCAGCTCGACGGCGAGGGCGAGCATGCCCGCGGTGACCGCGGCGGCGTCCTCCGCCGGTATCCACCAGGTGGTGATCCCGGCGTCGGCGGCGCGCTGGACGGCGCTCAGCGCCACCGTGCTCTTGCCGCACCCGCCGAGCCCGTGCAGGACGTGGACGCGCGGGTTGTCGTGGGCGTGCCCGGACTCCGCGACGACCGTGGCCAGTGTGTCGAGCAGCCGGTCCCGGCCGCGTACTCGCGGTCCGCCGCCGAGCCGGTCGAACGGTGGGCGGGTCGATACGGCCACCGGCGCGACGCCCGGGGCGGTGTGCAGCGGGGTGCGGTCGGCGGCCGGTGCGGCGGCGGCGTCCGTGCTCCCGGCGCCGTGTCTGACCCGCCAGTACGCCTGCCGCCAGTCCTCCAGGACGGCCGGATCGGTGATCCCGGCGGCCCGCAGGATGCGGTTCAGCAGGTCCGGCGGCTGGAGCGCGGGAAGGTGCGTACCGGCGAAGTAGCCGCCGAGGGTGCTCACCGGGACGCCCACTGCCTTGGCGACCTGCCGCACGCTCAGGCCGGAGTCCTGCCGTGCGAGGGTCAGCTCCCGGCCGAAGTCCTGCCGGGTGGCGACGCGTTGCGGGTCCGGATGCGAGAGTTCGCCGGACCGGGGTCGGTCGGTCATGAATGCCTCCAGGAGAGCAGGTGGGCGCGGCTCCGTCAGACGGCTCTCAGGCCGGTCCGCTGTGTACGAACGCCGCCCACTCGTACGGATTCATCCGGTAGTTCCTGCGCATCTCACGGGCGGCCAGGTTGACCGCCCGGGCCGGCGGGTGATCCGCCAGCGCGGTGTAGGTGATCCGGGCGGTCTCCTGCGAGGCCAGATCGGGGACGCGCCAGAGCGTGCCGATGGCGGTGGAGAACCCCGCGAGCTGGAAGGCCGAGGAGATGTGGATCGTCTCGTCCGGGAGGTGTCCGCCGCTCAGCGCCGTGGTGCAGGCCGACAGATAGGCGACGCTCGCGGCGGGCAGCCGCAGCGCCGCGATGTCGCGCACGCGCAGGTCTCCGTCGGACAGCCGCAGGCAGCTGTCCGAGGGGTGTTCGGCGTCGCTGATCGAATGGCACGCGAAATGCGCCCAGGCCGACGTCCCCAAGCCGTCCAGCACTGCCTGCTTGGTGGCGCGGCCCCCGGCCAGGCGGACGACCCGGCCGGCGAACTCCGCCGCCACCAGGTCCGCCTCCACCTCGGCCATGGCCAGCGGAGCAGCGGCGGTCCCCACAGCCACCACCAGCGCGGACTCCGGCTCCCCGGCGGTCGGCCGGTCCTGGATGTGCCGCAGGAAGCGGAGCGTCGGCGTGTAGGAGCTGGCCACCCGGTGCAGCGCGCAGTTGCGGTCGCCGTCGCGCCCGGTGTGCAGGCCCGCGGCGTGAAGGGGCAGCACGCTCAGCGGCCCGGTCGGCACCCACCACAGGTGCGGCAACGCAGGGCTGTCCGAGGCGGTCAGGCCGAGATGACGGAAGACCGGTTCGGTGACCGCCTCCCACAGCCAGGCGAGCACGTCCCGTATCGCGTCGTTGGTGCCCCAGCTGTTCGCGTTGACCGCGGCGACGAAAGTGCCGGCGCGCTCGGCGGCGTCCTGTGCGGTGAGGCTTTCGAGCGGAACGACCTCGGTTCCGTCCCCGGTCGTCACCAGGGCGTCGCAGCGCCACGGGGACACGTTCAGCGTCACCGTCGGTCCGGAGCCCGCCGCCGGCCGCAATGCCGCCGCGTCGGGTGCGAGCAGGAAGCGCGCGAACCGGGGCCGCCGGCGAATGCGCGCCAGCAGATCGTCGCGCCGCGCGGCCGAGCGCCGCCGGTCCGGCGGCGGCCCGGTCCCGCCGGGTCGGGCGCGGCCCGGCGGGACCGCGGCGACCGGGGGCTCCGGCGCGGTGGCACCGGTCGCGGCGGCCTCGATCGCGGCGTGCACCTCGGCGAGTTCGGCCGCGAGCCCCGGTTCGTGCGCCCGGAGCTCGTCGTGGTCGGTCCGCACGTCCAGGACCTGGCCGAGCAGTACGCCGCGGCCCTGCTCCAGGACCCCGAGCGCCCGCTGATGGTCGCCGGCCGTGAGCGCGCAGGCGGCGGCGGCACTGCCCAGTCCGCGGAAGTCCGCCAGGTAGCGTTCCTGGTCGTCGCGCTCCAGACCGTGCCAGGCGACCAGGTCGAGCAGTTCCAGTGCCGTGGTCAGGGCGGTCAGACCGGCCTCGACGTCACCGGCGGCGACATGGAGCCGGCCGAGGTGCTGGGCGGCGCGGGCCCGGGTGCGTCCCGCCGCCGTCGAGGCACCGGCGGCCGCGCCGAAGGCGTGGACCGCGTCGCGGTAGGCGCCGGGCGACCCCTCGCGCAGAAACAGCGTCCGGTGGGCCAGCCCCAGCGAGAGGTGGATCTCGGCGGACGGCATGTCCTTGCGAACCGCCTTGTCCAGCGCGCGCCCCAGGACCTCGACGGCCTCGCTCTGCAGAGCCGGCTCCCAGCGGAGCTCGACCCGGCTGACCAGCGCCCCGCCGAGGTTCGCCAGGTGCATCGCCACGTCCGGATGCGTCGCGTCGGCGCTCGCCGCCGCCTGCCGCAGAGCTGCCGCCGCCCGGTCCAGGACGTCCGCGTCCTGTTCGTGGACACCGAGCCGGTACAGGCAGTTGCCGAGGTCCGCCTCCCACTTGACGCGCTCGGGAAGGTCGCCCTCGGACGCGGCGAGCACCTCTTCCAGAAGGCCGACCGCGTCGCGCAGGACGGCGAGGTCCTGGGTGTACTCGAATCGGCTGCGCAGTGACAGCGCCAGGTTCGCCGTGAGGAGCAGCCGGTCGGGACCCGCGGGGGTGCGGGCGAGCGCGGCGCGCCGCCACGTGACGGCCTCGTCCAGGGCGAGCGTGTCGCCCGTCCTGACGAAGACGGCGCGCAGCGCGTTGGCGAACTGGTTGAGGAAGAGCGGGGCGTCCGGATCGTCGGGGCCGAGCCCGTCGACCACGGTCCGCAGCTCCTCCATCGCGTCGAGGTGGAGCGCGACGTCGCCGCCGGCGACCGCCGCCGCGGTGAGGGCGTCCCCGAGACCGGCGTAGCAGCCGGGCGCGTTGCCGTCGCCCGGCGGCACGGCCAGCACCGCCTTCCGGTACGCGTCCACCGCCGCCAGCAGGTGTTCCTTGTCGCCGGTGGCGCGGAAAAGGACCATCAGCGCCATGCCGAGGTTCGCCAGCCGCGCCGCGACGTCCGAGGGGGTGCCGTCCGCGCTCCCGACGGCCTCGGTGTGCACGTCGACGGCTTCCCGGGCCGCCGAGGCGTCGCCGGTCCGCTCGCTCCAACGGGTCAGCGCCAGGCCCAGGTTGGACTGGTACGAGGCGTACCGCGAGTCGTCCGCGCCGGCCGCGGCCGCCGCGTCGCGCAGCACGGATATCCCCTCGGCGAGCCGGTCCGTCTCCCCGGTCCGTTCGAACCACCGGGTCAGGGACAGACCCAGGTTGGAAAGCCTGGACGGACTGCCCGGGGCCGCGTCGACCGCGACGCGGTGCGCGGCCAGCGCTCCGCGTAACGACCCGAGGTCACCGGTCAGTTCGAAGCGGTAGGTCAGCGCGACGCCGAGGTCGGCCGCGTAGCGCCCCCGTCGCTCAGGGTCCGCCGCCGCCGCCTTCGCGAGCAGTTCCGCGGCCTCCGCGAGCGGTTCCGCCCGCCGGTCGCGGATCCCGCCGCGGATCAGCTCACCGGCTCGGCGGTGCCATGCCCGGCCGGCCTCCGTCCCCTTTTTCTCGGTCAATGGCCCCCACCTCTTCCCGTTCCACCCTAGCCGTCCGACGGCGACGCGTTCGTACGAACTTGTCCGGGGTTCACCGGCGGTCCTTCCGGGTGCGGCCGGCCGTGGGGTTGTCTCGTCAGGGTCAGCTCGGCGTCTACTGACAGGAGGCCCGCAACCCATGCCCGACAAGCGCAGCACTGTGAGAACCGTCCAGGGACTGGTCCGGGAGGGGCTGGTCGCGGCGGACGAGCAGCAGCGGATCGAGCGGGTCGCGGACCGGTACGCGATCAGCCTGACGGCCGCCATGCGCGAGCGGATCACCGGCGGGGACGACGACCCGGTCGCCCTGCAGTTCGTTCCCGATCCGCGGGAGCTGGAGACGACCCCGCAGGAGCGGGACGACCCGATCGGCGACGGCCCCTTCACCCCGATTCCCGGGATTACCCACCGCTATCCGGACCGGGTGCTGCTCAAGCCGCTGCACCTGTGCCCGGTCTACTGCCGGTTCTGCTTCCGGCGCGAGGTGGTCGGCCCGGGACACGGCGTCCTCGCGGAGGACGATCTGAGCCGGGCGATCACGTACATCAGGGAGCGCCCCGAGATCTGGGAGGTCATCCTCACGGGCGGCGACCCGCTCATGCTCTCGCCCGCCCGGCTGCGCCGCATCGTCGGGGAACTGGACGCCATCGGGCATGTCGGGGTCGTCCGCGTCCACACCCGGGTACCGGTGGTCGCCCCTGACCGGATCACCGGGGAACTGCTGGACGCCCTGTCGGCGGACACACCGGTCTGGACGGTCGTGCACTGCAACCACCGCCAGGAGCTGGGCGGGGAAGCGCTGCTCGCGTTGAAGCGCCTGACGGACCGGGGCTTCCCGCTGCTCAGCCAGACCGTTCTGCTCAAGGGTGTCAACGACTCGGCGGACGCGCTCGAAGACCTCTTCCGCACCCTCGTGCGGCACCGCGTCAAGCCGTACTACCTGCACCAGGCCGACCTGGCCCCGGGCACCGGCCACTTCCGTACCACCATCACGGCCGGGCAGGACCTGATGGCCGGACTGCGCGGGACGGTGTCCGGGCTCTGCCAGCCGACCTATGTGCTGGACATCCCCGGCGGGCACGGGAAGGTCCCGATCGGCCGCGGCTACCTCGACGGACATCCCGGCGGCTATCTGGTCACGGATCCCAACGGCCGGGTCCACCGGTACCCGCCGGCCGAAGACCGGCCCGCCGAGGGCGAAGCGTGAGCGTGCACCCGGGACAGGAGCGCCCGCCGACCGCCCTGGTGAGGGAGCGCGACGGCGCGTCCTGCTCACCCGTCCGGTGGACCATTCCCGGTGTCGGCGTCGGCAGTGCGTGGCGGGCGATGTGCGCGGCCTTCGCCGCGCAGGCGTCCGGCACGCCGGGGCAACGGGCGAAGCTCCTGGTCCAGGGCGTGCCCGAGGAGCGGACGGCCTGGTGGCCGCACCGCTGGGGCGGGGGCGAAGCCGGTCCGCAGCGCTGGCTGGCGGCGCTCGCCCCGCTCGTCGGGGACGGCGGCTGCTTCGCCTACGCCCGCGATGTGCAGCGCTACCGCCGTCCGCTCTTCGAGGCGCTGGTCGGCGCGTTCGCCCCCTACCTGGCGCGGCTCGGCATGCCGGGCGGACCGGTCGAGGCCGAGGTCTTCTTCGGCGACTACCGCTGCACACCGGGAGGAATCCACCGCGAGCGCTGCGCCAACGTCCACCTCGTGCTGGCGGGCACCAAGAGCATGCACTTCTGGCCGGACAGCGGGTGGCCGCCGCCGGGCACGCCGGTGCGTGCCGACGGCGCTCCGGACAGCGGGGCACCCGAGGAATATCTGCCCGGCCTCGATCCGGCGGCGGTGATGGGCGGCGCGCAGACGCTGACGGCGGGGAAGGGCGGCGGTTTCTCGTGGACCGCCGGCACATGGCACGTCGGCGAGACGCACGGCCCCGCCCTGGCCCTGAACATCGCGGCCTACGAGCGGACGACCGGCGCGGGCCCGCTACCGCTGTGGGGGGAGCGCCTGCACGGCGAAGTACCGCCCGCGTGGCTGACGGCCTACGGCGAGCACACCGGCAGCCATGACACCGAGTGGGGTCCGCTCGCGCGGCTGTCCGCCCTGGGCATGCGCCCCGCGCCGCCCGGCCCGCCCCGGGGGCCGGAAGGCGGCAAGGGCGGGCCGGGCGACCGGGTGCGCTGCCGCACCGCCGCGCCCGTGCTGTGGACCGAGGACCGCCGCGGGCACCTGTCGGTCGCCGCGATGGGGGCGCTGACCACGGTGCCGCACTCGGCGGAGGTCCGTGACTGGCTGGCGCCGGCGACCCGGCCGGACGGCGTCCCCCGCGCCGTGCCGCCGTCGTGCCGCCCCCTCGCCGCCTGGCTGTGCCGCCAGGGAATCCTCGACCACCGGGAGAGCGCATGACCGTACCACCGCACCACTGGGCCGACTCCGACGACGACCTCTTCATCCGGCACGGCGATGTCTTCGTCCCCCGGCGGGGGGAGCAGATCGAGACCGTCCGCGACCTGGTCGCCCCCCTCCCCGGCCCGGACATCCTGGAACTCGGCTGCGGCGAGGGCCGGCTGACCGCGGCACTGCTGCTGCGGTACCCCGAAGCCCGGGTGACCGGCATCGACAACTCGGCCCGGATGCTGGCCGCGGCGGCCGACCGGCTCGCTCCTTTCGGCAGCCGGGTCCGGCTGGTCAAGGCGCCGCTGGAGGACGGGGGATGGCGGCACGGGACGTACGCCGCGGTCGTCTCGTCGCTGGCGGTGCACCATCTCGACGATGCCGCCAAGCAGGTCCTCTACCGGGACCTGCACGGCATGCTGCTGCCGGACGGCCGGCTGGTGCTGGCCGACCTGGTGCGGCCCCCCACCGCCACCGCGACCGCCTGGGCGGCGGGCCGTTGGGACGCCGAGGTCGACAGACAGGCCGCCGGGCCGCACGGCGATCCGGACGCGGCCGGCGCGTTTCGCGCGACCCGGTGGAACACCTTCCGGTTCCCCGACCCGGTGGACAAGCCCTCGACGCTGCTCCAGCACCTGCGCTGGCTGGCCGAGGCCGGCTTCGACGGCACGGACGTCTGCTGGGCGCTCGCCGGACACATGGTGATCGCCGCGACCAAGCCGCACCCGGAAGGGAGCACCCGATGACCTCGGCAACCGGCAGAACCCTGCTCGCCAACATCGTCAACGACGTCATGATCGAGGCGGCACCGCCCTCCTACGCAACTGCGATGGCCGCCGTCACGCCGAGAAAACTCTGGCTGGCCGAACCGGGGGACTGCGTGGTGACCCTGGCGCCCTGCCCGCCGGCGTTCCGCGACTACGTCGCGCGCACGCTCGCCCTCGACCTCGGCGGCGTCGACATCGTCGCCCCGGACACGATCCGCGGCATCCACGCCCTCGATGTCGTGGCGGCGCTCGGCGCGACCGCCCGGGTCACGGCGCGCCCGACGCTCGTACCGTTCGTCGTGGACACGCGCGTCACCGCCTTCGCCCGCGCCACCGGCATGCGCCTGTACCCGTACGACACCGTCCCGGACGACGGGACGGTGGCCGCTGTCCGCCGGATCAACACCAAACAGGGCTTCCGGCGGATCGCGGCCGGCCTCGGCCTGCCCGTAGCGGACGGCGGGTACGCGGACCAGCCGGAGTCGCTGACCGCGGGGCTGGAACAGTTCCTGGCCGGCCGCCGGGCCGCGATCGTCAAGGTGAACCGCTCCTCCAACGGGCACGGCACCTTCGTCGTGCGCGATGACGCCGGCTCGCCCCCGGTGGCACAGCAGGTCCGGCGGGCGATCGCCGAACAGGGCGCGCCGCGCTGCGGCTGGGTGTACGAGGAGCTGCTGCCCTTCGACAGCGTGCCGAGCATCGAGATGAACGTCACGGCCACCGGGGTCAGCGAGTTCTACAGCTGTGACCAGCGCAGCGTGGACAACGCCTGGACCGGGATGACCACGCCCGCCGCCCGGGGCCGCCTGAGCGGGACGCTGACCGAGGCGGCCCAGCGGATCGGCGGCTGGCTGCTCGACCACGGGTACCGCGGGATCTTCGACCTCGACTGCGGGGTGTTCGAGGGCCGGTACGTCGTCACCGAGGCCAATGTGCGCAGGACCGGCGGGACGTACCTGGAGGAACTCGTCGGCCGGCTCAGGCGCCTGGCCGGGGTGGAGCACAAGCCGTCGTACTGGCACGCGGACGTGCGGCGCGGCACCACCCGGCTGGACTTCGCGGCCGCGGTCGGCGCGCTGGAACGGGCGGGCCTCACCGACCCGGCGGCCGGCGCCCGGGTGCTCCTGCCGGTGGACACCCTCAGGACCGACGGCAAATGGCGCTATCTGGTGTGCGGTACGGATGCCGGGTCCGTCGCGGACGCCGAACGGGAACTCACCGGACTACTGGAGTTGGTCTAGTGCTGCACTCCGCCCTGCACCCGGGTTTCAGCGGCGTCGACGGCGTCGGTGTCTTCGCGCTGCGCGACCTCCCGCTCGGAACCGCCCTGTGGTGGCCCTGCCCCAAGTGCCCGGTCGTTCCGCTCGGCGGCCAGCGGGAGACACCGGCCCCCGTCGTCCACTGGCTCACCGAGTTCGGCTACCGGCGTGCCGACGGCAGCCTCATCTCGCCGTGCCGCGGCGCGCACCTGCTCAACCACTCCTGTGACGCGTCGGTGCTCGACGCGGGCCTCGCGGTGGGCGTCGCCGTACGGGACATCCGGCGCGGCGAGGAAGTGACCTGCGACTACCGCACGTTCCGCTACGACGACGGATGGAGCTTCCCGTGCCGGTGCGCCGCCGACTCCTGCGTCGGCACGCTGACCTCCACGGCGGGAGAGATCCCCGCCGAGCTGAGCCGGACCTGGCGGCGCCGCTTGCGGCCGGCGCTGGAAGCCGCGGCGGTCGTCGCGCAGGAGACCACGGTGAGAGCTGGGGACGTCAACGGCCGGCCGCCGGCCCCCAGGAGGATACGTGTGCGCTGACCGAGCATCCGTGACCGGCCCCCGCGCCCGCGACCTCATCACGAGGTCGCGCGAGGAGGCACTCGCCGACCGCCCGGCCTACACGACGCTGCTCAGGCTTCTGACGCTGGGCGGCCGGGTGCCGTACCCCGACGCCGTGGACAGCCTCACCGTCAAGGAGCGCTCCGTGCTCCAGCAGACCATCGGGGACGAGGAACTGCGCCTGCTCCCGGCGGACCCGCACGGACCGGACGGCTCCGACAGCCGGGACCTGCTCGTCGCGTACTCCCCGCAGGGCAAACTCTCGCTGCTCGAAGCGTCCGAGGGCCGGCCGGCCGGCGTCGGCGACGTCCTCGCGCTGCTACGGGTGAGCCGGTCCGTACTGGAGCGCGCCGAGGAGGAGCACGCCGCGTGGCAGGTCGCGGAGGACCGGGAACAGGCCCGGCTCGACCGGATCCTGCGCGGCTGGGAGGCGGCCGGCTCCCTGCCCGCCCGCGTCCGCGAGGCAGCGGACTGGGCCGACCATGTCGAGACGGTCCTGATCTACTGCGGGCGACAGGTCTTCTCCCGGTCCGACGCCGGCACCAGCACCCTCCTCCGTGAACGCCCGCTGCGGGAACTGGCCGCCGAACCGCCGGCGGCGTGGAGCCCGGCCGAACGGCTCCTCGTCATGGCCGTGCACGTCCTGTTCGCCACCGGCCGGTCGATCCGGTTCGAGGAGTTCAACGGCCGCCAGCTCAGCGCGACCGCACTGCGGACGTGGCTGGTGTCCACCTGGCACAGGTACGCGCACGCCCTGGGGCGGCACATCCCCGCGGACCTGCCCACCCGACCGTTCCTTCCGCTGGCCGCCGAGGTCGCCGAACTCGCCCGTGCGGTCGACCGGTCGGACTGGATCCGATTCCGGCGCATCACCGGCACGACCTTCGGCAAACGCGAGGTGCTCGCCATGCTCCCGCGGCGGGAGCGCAGCCATTGCCCGGCGCCCGACGCGCTCGCCGCACTGGCCGAGCGGTCACTCGGCCACCGATACGCGCGGGAGCTGCCCGGTGAGGAGCTGGTCGCCCGGATGGTGCGGGAGGCCGTCACCGGTACCGCGGCGGAACAGGTCCCGCTGCTGGAGCGGATCCTGGCCACCATCGTGGAGAGCGCCGTGCGGGACCTGGACGCCGACTACGCGATGTCCAGCGCCGTGCGGGACCTGCGGCGGCTGGGCAGGTCGGGCCCCGTCCGCGCCGCCTCGCCCCTCACCTTGCGCAAGCCGGACTTCTTCTGCTGCGTCCTGCCCCACCCCGGCCGGCTGGGCGGACTGCGCGACGCGGAGATCCGCCGGATCCTGTGGCTGGTTGCCCAGCGGATGCAGTACAACCGCTGGCATTTCGTCCCCGGCAACTTCGACCGCGCCGAGGTGCCCGCCGAGCGGCACTACTTCTTCCCGCCCGCCCTGCCCGACCTGGCCGAATCAGCCGACATGTGGCACGGCGGCCACGTCGCGGCGGGCGTCCGGTACTCCCTGCGGGCGCCCGGGGCGCAGCTCTGGCGGGGCTCGCTGGTGGCGGGCGGCAACGAATACCGCGGCGGGTACGACCTGCGGGCGGTCCGGATGAGCGGCGAACCGTTCGTCCGCGCCGACCTGTGGCTGGCGACCCGTTACAGCGGCCTGATCGACGCCTTCTGGCGGGCGATGGCCGCCCGCGTCCCGCAGGACCCGGCAGAACCGTATCCGGTGATCACCGCGTTCGACCGTCAGTGGTACGAGAACGACGAGTGGAAGGCCTTCACGGGTCGGACCGCTGCTGTCGGGAGCCGCAGGTGAGCCGGCGCAGCAGGAGTGCGTTCACCGCGTCCGGCGCTTCGAGGCCGGCCATGTGCCCCACGCCCGGCAGCACGGTGCGGTGCGCCCCGGGTATGCGCGTCGCCAGAGTGCGGCTGACGCGGTGGAAGTCGGTGAGGTCCAGGGCGCCGACGACGACGTCGACCGGCGCGCGGATCTCCGCCAGCCGCGTGACGGCCCCGGTGTCCGGCGGGAGGCGGGGGTCGCGGTTGCGCCAGTGCCAACCGGAGTAGTCCGCGACCATCGCGCGCACCAGCTCCCACGCCTGCGGATGGCGCCGGACGGTCCCGAACAGCTCGTGCCGCAGCCACACCGCCTTCGCGGCGGCCGGGTCGAGGGCGGCGAGGCCCGCGTCCCAGTCGAAGCCGTACCGGTGGCCGCCGACGTCGCTGCCGATCAACGTGAGCGACCGGGCCGAACCGGGCCTGGCCAGCGCGTAGTTCAGCGCGATGCGTCCGCCCATCGACAGGCCGGCCAGGTGCGGGCGCGCGACCCCGAGATGACGGAGCAGCCGGTGGAGATCGTCGTGGTGACTGTACGGGCCTGCCGGAGCCGATGAGCGGCCGAACCCTCGGCAGTCATAGGTGATGACCCGGAAACCCGCGCTGAGCGACCGGACCTGGGGCCGCCATACCCGGCGGTCGAGCGTGAATCCGTGGATCAGCACCACCGGCGGTCCTGAGCCGACGTCCTCGTAGTGCAGGGACCCGCCGTTGTGCTCGAAGAACCCCGTACGACCACCCGCCTCACCCCGACTGGATCAGTACGATGATAGGGCCGACATGAGCTGGAGTTTCCTCGTCAGTACCGCCCTGGGTGCGCTGATCGCCGTCCTGTCCAACCTCGTGGCCGACCGCACCCGCTGGAAGCACGAGGAGCAGGGAAGGCAGCAGGAGATCAAGCGCCAGGTGTACGCCGAATACCTCTCCGCCCTTTCGCGGACGGACAACGCGCTGCGGGACACGGCCCGGCACATGGAGGCTTCGCAGGCCGACCGCGCCAGGATGGCGACGGAGACCTTCAGGAACAGCGGCTGCTACGAGCTGCGCTACCAGCTGGGAATCATCGCGCCGGACGGGGTGGTGGACGTGGCCACCGCCGCCCTGCACAAACTCCGCGACTTCCGCGACGCGATCGAATCCGGAATCGCCTGGCAGGACGAGGCGTACCGGGAACAGCGGGACCAGTGGTATTCCGTCTTTCCCGCGCTGCGCCAGTGCATGCGCCAGGACCTCACCCGGAAATGAGCGGGCGCGCCTGACCGCGGTACGGGAATGGGCAGCCGTACCCGACCCGCTCAGGCGCCGGCTTGCAGACGCAGGCCGGTCAGGGTCAGCTCCAGCGCGGAGCGGAACTGGTCGATGTCGTCGTGGCCGTCGAACTCGTCGACGATCTCGTGCACGAACGGGAATTCCCCGGGGTCCAGCTCCCGCCAGGTCCGGGCGAAGCGGCCGAGGAATTCCTCGCGGTTCACGGCGCCGTCGAGGATCTCCTGCGGCGGCTCCTGCCCCAGGTCGACGGCGGAGCCGACGACGACCCCCACGATCGCGGACACGGCGTGGAAGCGCTGGCGCGCGGTGAGATCGAGGCGGAGGGTCTGCCGGCCGAGCCTCTCGTACAGGCGCAGGGCGTTGCCCTGGACGTCGGTGTTGCGCATGAAGTAGGCGCCCAGCCAGGGCCGGTCCATGATCGCGTCGAACAGCGTCATGGCCATCGCGCGAAGGTCGTCGATCGGGTCGTCGCTGACCGGAAGTGCTTCGACGTCGGCCAGCACCCCGCCGATCACGTGGTCGGTGGCGCGGTCGAGCAGCTCGTCCTTGCTCGCGACGTACCAGTAGATGCTGGCGACGCCGCCGCCGAGGCGCTGCGCGAGCGCGCGGAAGGTCAGGGCCGGCGCCCCGGCCTCGTCGAGCAGGGCCACCGCCTCGGTGAGCACGGACTCCATCGAGTGCGAAGCCCGTCGGCGTCCCTCGCCCGGGCGGTTCTGCAGGCGTGCCATGGCTCACATCCCTACCCGTCTTGCGCAACTATCGAACGTTGTTCTATCGTACCGTATCGTACGTTGTTCGATAGCCGAACGGTGTTCGATCGGAGGACCGCCATGACTGCCACCGCTACGCCTCACAACCCGTCCCGCACCTATCCGTCCCTGCGCGCGGCGTGGATTCCGCTGGCTGCCCTCTGCCTGGCCTTCTTCGTCGAGATGGTCGACAACACCCTGCTGTCGATCGCGCTGCCCACGATCGGCCGCGACCTCGGCAGCGGGACGACCGCGCTGCAGTGGGTCACCGGGGCGTACTCGCTGACCTTCGGCGGCCTGCTGCTCACCGCCGGGTCGATGGCCGACCGGCTCGGCCGCCGCCGGGTGCTGCTGGTCGGCCTCGCCGTGTTCGGCTCGCTGAGCCTGTGTGTCGTCCTCGTCACCACGGCGGGCGAGCTCATCGCCCTGCGGGCCGCGCTCGGCGTCGCCGCCGCGGCGATGGCCCCGATCACGAACTCGCTGGTCTTCCGCCTGTTCGACGACAAGGCCCTGCGGATGCGGGCCATGACGGTGATGATCATCGTCGGCATGTCCGGCTTCGTCCTCGGGCCGCTGCTCGGCGGCACCGCGCTGGCCCATGTGCGCTGGGAGTGGCTGCTGGTCGTCAACGCCCCGATCGCGGTGATCGCGTGCATCGGCGTCCGGCTCGGCGTCCCGGCCGACCGGCCAGAGGACCTGACCAAGGACACGCTCGACCTGCCGGGCGCCGTCCTGAGCGTCAGCGCCATCGGGCTCGCCTGCTACTCGCTGACCAGCGGTGTCGAGCACGGCTGGCTCTCCGGGATCACCCTCGCGTCGATCGCGGGCGCCGTCGCCGCCGCCGTCGCGTTCGTGCGGCACGAGCGCCGCAGCGCGGCACCCATGCTGGATCTGACCCTCTTCTCCAGCGGCACCGTCCGCGGCGCCGCCATCGCCCAGATCGGGACGTCCATCGCGATGGCCAGCGTGATGTTCGGGCTGATCCTCCACTTCCAGTACGCCTACGGATGGAGCCCGGTGCGGGCCGGCCTGGCGAACCTGCCGATCATCGTGACGATGATCGCCGCGACGCCTCTGTCCGAGTGGCTCGCGCGCCGGTTCGGCCACCGCATCGCGTGCCTGGTCGGCGCGGCCTGCCTGGCCGGCTCGCTGGCAGGTCTGTCCTGGGGCGTCAGCCACGGGTACGCCGCCATCGCCGTCTGCATGGTGCTCATGACCGTGGGACTGCGCACCGTGATGACGATCTGCGCGGTCGCACTCGTCGACGCCATGCCGAGCAACCGCACCTCCATCGGTACGGCCCTCAACGACACCGCCCAGGAGGTCGGCTCCAGCGTCGGTACCGCCGTGGTCGGCACCCTGATCGCCGCGTTGGTCACCACCCAGCTGCCGGCCGGCACCTGGAGCAGCGACCTCGTCGCGTCGTTCTTCCACGGCGAACGGATCACCTACGCGGTGCTCGCCGCCGTCGTCGGACTGATCGCGGCGGGCGGCGCGCTGAGCCTGACCGACTCCCACACGGTCGAGGAAGCCCCTGGCGAGGAGCCCGGCGTCGAGGAACCCGCTGTCGCGAAGCCCGCTGTCGAGGAACCCGCCTGACGCCGGTCGTTCCGGCCCGGGTGCCGGAACACCGACGCGGGCGGCCGGACCCGGCTTTGTTCCTGACGCTTTTTCGGAGGAAAACAAAAGCTTTGCCGGGAAAAGTGTTATCGCCCGGCCGCGATCGCGTCGCGCGCTATGCGGGGGGCGCGTGGCGGGCGGCAAGTGCCGGAAGCCGAACCCGATGGCTTCGACGGTCGCAAGTCGGTGGCGCGGAGACGTCGCCGGGAGTCCGTTCCGGTCATGGGCGGCGGCCCCGACCTCGTGACGCGTCACGCCCTGCCGGCCCTCGCCCGGACCGCTTCGGTCGTGATCGAGCGGAATGCCTTCTTCGTCCCGGGTGCGGCTCTGTTAAGGGGAAATGGCATTCCGGGGGTTCTTCTTCACCGCCGCGATAGCGGGGGAGCGGCGACCGACGCCCGGGGGCTGTTACCCGTTTCGGACGCGAGGCTGCCCGGTGTGCCTTCTCGGCTGCCCGGTTGCAGGCTGAAACGATCGGTGCCGGTGTTCGGCGCGGCCGTCGTCATTCGCAGCCGGCCGGCCCCGGCCGCGCCGTGCGGGCACCGGCGGTCTCGGCGTCGTGCTCGGCCTCTCCGTCCCGTCCACCTGCGGAAACGTGCCGTGCGGCGCCGCGCACGGCGGGCCGGGTCCGCTTCGTGGCCGGGAGATTCCGGGAAGACGGATGCGCAGAGGATTAAAGGTGAATAGCCGGGGAATAGTTTTCCGCCGGAAACGGCTGTCCGTCCCTTCGTGCCGCTTGCGGCGCTGTTCCCTCATGGCCCGTTGCTCCCCGGAGTCAGCGCGGTCCGGCGATCCGCGTTACCGGTCGTGCGGCCGGTTGCGGCGGCCCGGAGCGGCAAGCGGGAAAGGAAATGGGGGCTGTTGCAACAGAGGGGAGATTCCCTATAGTCGCTGCCGTAACCAGTGACATGCACACTGCATGGGAGTCACCGCTTTGAGCACCAAGCCGGTGAAGCGTTCACCCCGCCGCGACGGGCCGCCGATGCCCGACGGGCAGGTGGAGCTCGCCGAGCCGCCGGTACTGGGTGAGCCCGCGGGCGCGGACTTCGGCTCCGCGCTGATGTATCTGCCCATGGGCCTCGGCGCCGGCGCCATGGTGCTCATGTTCAGCATCCGCAGCATGGGACCGACCACCTACATGATGTCCGGCATGATGGGCGTCGCCATGGTCAGCATGACGCTGACCCAGGTGGGCCGGAGCAGTTCGGAGCGCCGCCGCCGCATGCGGGCCGAACGCCGCGACTACCTGCGGTACTTGGCGCAGAAGCGGCGCCAGGCCAGGACCGCCGCGGCCGAGCAGCGCGCCGCCCTGCTGTGGGACAACCCCGATCCGCGTGACCTGTGGGCGTTCGCGGGGGGACCGCGGCTGTGGGAACGCCGCCCCAGCCACGAGGACTTCGGCCGGGTCCGCATCGGCATGGGCATCCGCCGCGCGGAACTGGCCTTCCTGCCGCCGCAGACCAAACCCGTCGAGGACCTCGAACCGCTCACCGCGATCTCGCTGCGCCGCTTCACCAAGGCCCACCAGACCGTCCCCGATCTGCCCATCCCGGTTGCGCTGCGCCGCTTCACCCGGGTGGAGTTCGCCGGCGACGGCGGGGAGGCGCTGGCCCTGATGCGGGCGATGGTCGCCCAGCTCGCCGTCCTGCACGCCCCCGACGAGCTGCGGGTCGCGGTGCTCGGCAACCCGGCCGCCCGCGACGAGTGGGACTGGGTCAAGTGGCTGCCGCACAACGCCCACCCCGACGAGCAGGACGACGCCGGCGCGGTACGGCTCGCCGCAGGCGACCACGACGAGCTGATGGCGCTGCTCGGCTCCGAGGTGCGCGACCGCCCCGACCACGACCCGGACGCCTCGCCGAACGTCACCGAGCCCTACCTGGTGGTCATCGCCCAGGGCGCCCACCTGCCCGAGAGCTCCCGGCTGGCGGGCGACGGCCTGCGCAACGCGCTGCTGCTGGACGCCACCGGCACGCTGCGCGGCGGCGAGAACGTCCTGCGGCTCACCGTCCGCGACGGCACCGTCAGCTTCCCGGCCGGTGACGACGCCTCCGCCGCCGCCACCGCCGACGCGCTCAGCGCCGTCGCCGCCGAGGCGCTGGCCCGCGGCCTGGCCCCGCTGCGTACCGGCGGCAGCGTCGACCTCACCGAACGCCCGCTGGAGTCGGACTTCGACCTGACGTCGTTGCTCGCCATCCGCGACCCCCGCACCTTCGACGTGGCCGCCAAGTGGCGCCCCCGGCAGGCACAGTCGGCCCGGCTGCGGGTCCCGCTCGGCGTCACCGACGAGGGCGAGGTCGTCGAGCTGGACCTCAAGGAGTCCGCGCAGGGCGGCATGGGACCGCACGGCCTGCTCATCGGCGCCACCGGCTCCGGCAAGAGCGAACTGCTGCGCACCCTGGTGATGGGGCTGGCCGCCACCCACTCCTCCGAGGTCCTCAACCTCGTCCTGGTCGACTTCAAGGGCGGCGCGACCTTCCTCAACATGGACCGGCTGCCGCACACCTCGGCGGTCATCACCAACCTCGCGGACGAGATCCACCTCGTGGACCGGATGCGGGACTCCATCAACGGCGAGATGATCCGCCGCCAGGAACTCCTGCGCGAGTCCGGCCACTCCTCGCTCTTCGACTACGAGAAGGCCCGCGCCGCCGGAGCCACCCTCGCCCCGCTTCCCTCGCTGCTCATCATCGTCGACGAGTTCTCCGAACTGCTTGCCAGCAAGCCGGAGTTCGTGGACCTGTTCGTCTCCGTCGGGCGGCTCGGGCGCAGCCTGGGCGTGCACCTGCTGCTCGCCTCGCAGCGCCTGGACGAGAGCCGTATCCACAAGGTCGAGGGCCACCTGTCCTACCGGCTGGCCCTGCGCACCTTCTCCTCGATGGAGTCCCGCAGCGTCATCGGCGTCTCGCACGCGTACGAGCTGCCGCCGACCCCCGGCAACGGCTACCTGAAGGTCGACACCACCAACCTCGTCCGCTTCAAGGCCGCCTACGTCTCCGGCGCGGCCCCCGAACCGGCCGCCGAGAGCGAACCCGCCGAGCGGCAGCGCGCCGCCCAGGAGGTCACCGTCTTCGGGCTCGACCGCAGCGGCGAGCTGCTCTCCGAGCGCGTCCAGGAGCCCGCGGCGCCCGCCGAGGCGGCCAGGACCGCGGCGCAGGCGCCAGGGCCGGTCGCCGCGACCGGCCCCGACGGCGAACCGCTGAGCGAGGAGAGCCTGTTGGAGGTGCTGGTCGCCCGCTTGGAGGACGCAGGGCCGCCGGCCCGCCAGGTGTGGCTGCCGCCGCTGGACTCCTCCGTCAGCCTCGACCAGGTGCTGCCCGCCATCGTGCCGGACCCCGACCGCGGCATGAGCGCGGCGGACTACCCCAGGCTGGGCTCGCTGCGCTTCCCGCTGGGCATGGTGGACAAGCCCTACGAGCAGTCCCGCGACCTGCTGACCGCGGACCTGTCGAGCGCCGACGGGCACATCGGCCTGGTCGGCGCGCCGAGAACCGGCAAGTCCACGATGCTGCGCACCCTGATGCTGTCCCTGGCGCTGACCCACACCCCGCAGGAGATCCAGTTCTACTGCCTGGACTTCGGCGGCGGCGGCCTGGTGTCCACCTCCGGGCTCCCGCACGTCGGCTCGGTCGCCACCCGGCTCGACCGGGACCGGGTGCAGCGCACCGTCGCCGAACTGACACAGCTGCTGGAGCGCCGCGAGGCCGAGTTCGGCGCGCGCGGCCTGGAGTCCATGGCCGGCTACCGGGCGCAGCGCGCCTCCGGCGAACTGGACGACCCGTACGGCGACGTCTTCCTCGTGGTGGACGGCTGGGGCACGCTGCGGCAGGACTACGAGGACATCGAGCCGCGCGTCATCGACCTGGCCGCCCGCGGACTGTCCTTCGGCATCCACGTCATCGGTTCCGCGGTGCGCTGGTCGGAGTACCGGCCGCGGCTGCGGGACCTGCTGGGCACCAAGTTCGAACTCCGGCTCGGCGACACGCTGGAGTCCGAGGTCGGCGCGCGGGCGGCGGCGGCCGTACCGCACCAGCCAGGGCGCGGCCTGACCTCCACCGGCCACCACTTCCTGGCCGCCCTGCCCCGGCTGGACAGCTCCCCGCACACCGAGGACCTCACCGCGGCGACCAAGGAGGCCGTCGCGGAGATCGGCACCTTCTGGACCGGCCGCCCCGCCCCCGGCGTCCGGCTGCTGCCCAGCCGGCTGTCGACCGCCCAGCTCCCGGCGGCCGAGGGCGACCTGAGGGTCTGCCTGGGCTGGGACGAGCAGCGGCTGGAACCCGCCTGGCACGACTTCTCCGTCAACCCGCACCTGATGGTCTTCGGCGACAACGAGACCGGCAAGACCAACATGCTGCGGCTGATGGTCGACGCCATCACCTCCCGCTACACCCCCGAGGAAGCCCGCATCATGGTCGCCGACCCCGGCCGCGGCCTGCTCACCGCGGTCCCCGAGGCCTACCGGGTCGGCTACGTCGTGGACAGCGACGCGCTCGGCCAACTCGCCGCCAGCGCCGCGGTGTCGGTCGGCAAGCGAGTGCCGGGCGCCGACATCTCGCCGGAGAACCTGGCCCGCCGCGACTGGTGGAGCGGCCCGCTGCTCTTCGTCCTCATCGACGACTACGACCTGTTCTCCGGCGCGCCGGGCTCCCCGTCCCCGATGGCGCCGCTGGTGCCGCTGCTGGCCCAGGCCCCGCACATCGGACTCCACCTGGTCCTGTCCCGCAGCACCTCGGGGGCGATGCGGGCGATGATGGACCCGGTCCTGCGCCGCCTGTGGGAGCTGGGCAACCCGGCCCTGCTCTTCTCCTACCCGAAGGAGGAGGGCAAGTTCATCGGCGAGGCGAAACCGCGCACCCTGCCGCCCGGCCGCGCCCAGCTCGTCACCCGCCGCTCGGTCAGGCTCATGCAGACCGGTCTGGTGGCCGCCGAATGAGCCGCACCGATTCCGCGTCCGTCGCCGGTACGCCCGTCGCCCGTTCCGCGACCTCCGCCCGTACGGCTCCCGCCCGTACGACCGCCGGTTCCGCGACCGCTGCCCGTACGACCTCCGCCCGTACGGCTCCCGCCCGTACGACCGCCGGTTCCGCGACCGCTGCCCGTACGACCGCTGCCCGTACGGCTCCCGCCCGTACGACCGCCGGTTCCGCGACCGCTGCCCGTACGACCGTCCGTAGCGCCGCCCGTAACGCCGCCGTCGTCGTCCGCGGTGCCGCGGACAGCGGCGTCCCCCACCGCACAGGAGCGTCCCGATGACCACTGCCTCCGTGGTTCCCGGAGCCGGGACCGGCACCGAGGTGTGCCGGGTGACCGTCGTCGGTCCCGGCGGCCGGGCCGATCTCTCGATCCCGGTCACGGTGCCGCTGTCGGCGCTGCTGCCCGTCCTCGTCGAGCACGTGGTCCCCGACGTGCGCGAGCGCGGCACCCCCTGGGCGCTGCAACGCCTCGGCGAGGCCCCGCTCGACCCGGACGGCACGCCCGCCGGGCTCGGCCTGCACCACGGCGACGTGCTCCACCTCCGGCCGGTCGACGACCCGCTGCCCACCCTGCACTTCGACGACGTCGCCGACGGTGTCGCCCACGTGGTCGGCTCGCTGCCCGGCCGCTGGCGGCCGGAGCTGACCCGCGCGCTGGCCCTGGCCATGGCCGCCGTCGCTGTCGCCGCCCTCGCGCTGGCCCTGGTCAGCGGCGGCCCCGGCGGCTTCGCCGGCTACGGCTCGGGCATCGCCGCGGTGCTGTTCACCGCGGCCTGCGCCGCCGGCAGGCGGCTGGGCGCCGACCGGGGCGCGGTGCTGACCGGCGGCATCGCGGCGATGGCGATGGCCGGACTGGCCGGACTCGCCTTCCGCGAAGGCCCCGACGGCGGCTTCGACCCCGGGGTGCCGGGTCTGCTGGTCGCCGCCGGCTGCGTGGCGGTCGTCGCCGCCGCGCTGCTCGCGCTGCGGGCCATGCCGTTCCTGCTGCCCGGCACCGCGATCGTCGTCGCGGCGGCGGCAGCGGCCGCCATCGGACTGCGCTCCGCCTTCGACTGGCGGCCCGGCCAGGCCGTCGCGGTGGTCGGCGTCGCGCTGTTCGTCCTCGGCCACTTCGCCCCCCGGCTGGCACTGCGCGCCTCCCGGCTGCGGGTGCCCCAACTGCCGCACAACGCGGCCGAGTTGCAGGAGGACGTCGACCCCGAGCCGCAGGAGCGGGTGGAGCGCCGGGTGCGGGCCGCCACCTCCTACCTGGACTCGCTCAGCCTCGGCTTCTCCCTGTCCTTCGGCGTCGTCTTCTGGTTCATGGTCCGCGAGCACGGCTGGATCGGCTGGGCGCTGCCCCTGGTGCTCGGCGCCGCGGTGCTGCTGCGCTCCCGCGGCCTGACCGGCACCCTCCAGCGGGTGCCCACCGTCATCGCGGCCGGCGGCGGCCTCGGACTGCTGCTCCTGGAGCAGTGGACCACGGGCGGCCCCGGCCAGCGCGGCACCGCCGCCGCGCTCCTGCTGCTCACCGCCGTCGCCTTGCTGGCCGCCGCCTGGCGGCTGCCCTCCAGCCGCCTGCTGCCCATGTGGGGCCACAGCGGCGACATCGCCGAGATGCTCGTGGCGATCGCGCTGCTGCCGCTGCTGCTCCAACTCCTGCACGTCTACTCGCACTTGCGCGAACTGACCAGCTGAAGGACCGGAACCGAGAGGAGGACCGCACATGCAGACCCGACGGGACCACGTCCAGGCCTACCAGTTCGCCGTCGGCCGGCTGGCCACCGCACTCGTCAGCGGCGACCCCGGCCGCGGCGAGAGCCCCACCCGCCGCGCGTCGCTCGGCACCTTCTTCGGCGTGGGCGTCGTCATCCTGCTGTGCGTGGGCTTCGGCGTCTACGGCCTGGTCGCGCCGGCCGCCGACCACTCCTGGCGCGCCTCGGGCGCGTACATCGTGGAGAAGGAGACCGGCAACCGCTACCTGTACGTCGACGGTGTGCTGCGCCCGGTCCGCAACTACGCCTCGGTGCGGCTGTTCGCCCCGAGCCCCGCCGCGCACGACGTCTCCCGCAAGGACCTCGAGGGCATCGCGCACGGCCCGGCCGTCGGCATCCCCGGCGCGCCCGACGAGGTCCCGACCCCCGCCGGGATCCTCGGCAACTCCTGGACCCGCTGCCTGCGGCCGCAGTTCGCCGACGGCCAGAGCGTCGACTTCAGCCCCGCCGGCCGGACGACCGCCGTGCCCGAGGACCGCCAGGCGCTGCTCGCCGCCGCGGACGGCACCCGCTACCTGCTCTGGAAGGGCGCCAAATACCGCGTCCCCGACCAGTCGACGCTGGTCGCCCTCGGCCTCGACACCGACCGGCAGACCACCGCCCCCGCCGACTGGCTCGCCGCGGTGCCCGACGGCGTCGCGCTGAAGGCGATCCGCCCCGCCGGGCAGGGCGGGCCGGCCGGCACGGTCGCCGGACACCCCGTCACCGTGGGCCAGTTGTTCAGCACGGACACCGCGGCCGGTGAGCGCCACTACTACGTGATGACCCAGCACGGTGTGGCCCGTACCAACGCCACCGAATACGCGCTGCTCTCCGCCGAGCCGCACGCCCCCGCGCCCATGAGCGTGCCCTCCTCCGCGCTGGCCGCCGTACGGCTCGCCGACGACCCCGGCATGGCCGGCACGCTGCCCGACGTGGCGGGCGCTCCCGCGGTCTCCACCGACGGGCAGGCGGTGTGCCTGGCCCAGCGCGTCGACGGCAGCGCCCTGGACACGCGGGTCGTCCTCGAACGGGGCGAGGCCGCCACCGGCAGCCGCGCCGTCCTCGTCCCGCCCGGCCACGGCCTCGTGGTCAGCAGCCGCGAGGAGGCGCTGCGCAAGGCCACCCACCCCAGGACGTACCTCGTCACCGACGACGGCACCGCCTATCCGCTGGCCGGCGACGACGTCACCGCCGCCCTCGGACTGTCGGGACTGGTGTCCCTGCTGTCCGACGACGTGATCAGCCTGCTGCCGACCGGCCCCGTCCTGGCGATGCCCGGCTCGACGGGCGGAGGGGGCGCCGGTGTTTAAGGGCATCCGTTCGCTGCTGCCGCCCGGCCGGCCGCTCCAGTGCCGCGCCGCCGGCGACGCCCTGCTGATCCAGCCCAAGGGCAGGACCGACCAGGCCGCGTGGCGGTTCGCCAGAGCCCTGGCCCGCGACGAGCAGCACACCGTCGTCGTCGTGGACGTGCCCGGCGTCGCCCCCGACACCGCGGCCGACGCGCTGGCCCACGCCCTGGCCGACACCGAGGGCAGCCTGCGCCTGGTCTTCGGCGGCGGCACCTCCGCCGAGATCCGCGCGGCGGGGCAGCGGATCGCCGAAGCGCTGGGCACGGTCGTGGTGGTCCCCGACGGCGAGGTGCTGCCCACCGCGGGCGGCGGCCTCTACATCCCCGGCGGCCACGGCTCAGGCTGGCTCCGGCTGCGGCCCGGCCGCCCCTCCGAGCACGACTCCATGGGCTTCCCCAAGCCCCGCTGGCAGTTCTCGATGATGGACCGGCCCTGGGCGGCCAGCCCTTACGCCGTGGTCGAGCCACTGCCCTGCGGTGTGTGGGTGCGCGGCGCGCTGCCGGAGTCGGCGGACGACAACCGCCGCTGGCTCTTCGGCAGCCTCGCCGCCGATCCCGACGTCATGACCGTCGTCCTGGGCTGCCCGGGCGGGCCGGCCGTGCCGCTGGCGGACGTCGTACGGTTCTGGGAGACGGTGATGCCGTCGGCACGCTCGCGCATACGCTTCGTGCACTTCGGCCCCGTGGCGCTGCCCCAGGAGGGCGAGGCGCTCGGCCAGCAGCTCGCCGACGCGCTGGAGCACCAGGTCGTCCTCTACACCGGGATGTCCATGTCCGAGGACGGCCGCGCCGAGGGCGACGGCGTCACGGCCGTCCCGTCCGGCGTCCTCCCGTCCGGCGCCGCCCCGGACGGGGCCGACCGCACCGCCTCCCGCGCGGGCTTCGTGCGGGAACTCCTCTACAGCCCGCGCGGCACGGAAGACGCTCCGCCGCCCGCCCTGGTCGGTGTGCGCGAGCCGCTGCCCGGCTTCCGGCCGGTCGCCCCGGGCGTCTACGAATACGCCTTCGACGCCGTGCTGGAGGTCGTCCAGAGCGGGCTGTGGATGCGCCCGCAGACCGAACCCGCCGACGGTGACGACGTCCGCCGCATCCCGGCCGCCCCCGGCGAACGGCTCTTCCTCTACCACCGCGGCTCCCCGGACGTGGCCGCGCGCATGCAGGCGCTCGCCGAGGACGCGCTGTGGCGGCTCGGTGCCGACGCCCGCGGCGAGTTCGCCCTGCGGCCCGCCGACGATCCGGCCGTCGACACGGGCGTCTGGTACGCCGAGCCGGTCGCCGTCCCCGACCCGCACGAAGCGGTGACGGCGGCGATCCCGCCGATGACCCGGCCCGCGGGCACCGCGCCCTGGGCGCCCGCCCCCGCCCCCGCCGCCGAGGACGTTCCGGCGCCGGAGAGCGCGGCCCCGGCCGCCCCGGCGCGGCCCGCGCCCGCCGCCGCGGCCACCCCCTTCCAGGCAGAGGTATGGGCGTCCGCCGCCGACGACCTGTCCGCTCCCGCCCCCCGCGCCGCCGCCGAGCCGCCGCCGAGCCTGCGCCCGCTGAGCGGACTGACCGCGGGACCCGCACCGGCCCTGCCCGACGGCTGGGCCCCTTCGTCCCCCACCGAATCCGTCATGCCCCAGGCCCCCGCGGCTGTCGGCGGGCCGTTTGTGGCGGCGGGTCCTGCGGCGGGTGCGGTGGGCGTTGCGGAATCCGGGCCGGTGGAGGGCTCGGCGGTTGCTGTGTCGGGGGCTGTTTCGGGGGCTCCGGGTTCTCCGGATGCGGAGGGCTCCGCGGCTGTCGGCGGGCCGTTTGTGGCGGCGGGTCCCGCGGCCGGTGCCGCCTGGTCTTCGCCCTCGTCCCCGCCCCACCGGCCCGCGCCCCCCGCCGCCACCGGTCCGGAGGGAGCGGGGCTGTCGCGCAACAGCGGTACGCCGTCCGGCGGTTCGGACGCCTCGGTGTCACCTCGGTCGGCGGATGACGCGGGGGCCGCGTCCGAGGGCACGGAGGACGCCGGTTCTGCGGCGCCGGATGCCCCGGCGTCCGGCGCGGCTGGTGCCGGTTCGGGTTGGCTGCGATCTGCGGTCCGCGCGGTGGGCGACCTCACGTTCGCGGGGTCGCCGCGTGCGGCCGGTACGGACGCGGCTCCGGAGGAACCCGTCGCGGCTGGACCGACTGCACGTGCGGGCGCGGCCCCGGGTGCGGACGGCGACGCGGAGCCGACGGCAGCCGAGGCCGCTCCCGGCGCACCATCCACGGATTCCGGCCCGGCCCCGGTCGGCCGCCCGGCGTTGCGTCCGCTCCCGCTCGCCCACCCGACGGCGATCTTCCCGCCGTCGAACAGCGCCCCGTCGTCCGTCGCGCCGACCGGGCCGACTGCCACGTTGCCGACCGCAGCCGGCCCGGTCTCTTCCCCCGAGCCGCCGACGACACAGCCTCCGGCCCCCCTGCCGCCCGAGCCGAGCGCGTCGCCCGCGCCTGCGTCCGTGCGGCTGTCCGTGGCCCCGGCCCCCGTAACGCCTGCGTCCGCGCCCCTGCCGCCCGCGCCGAGCGCCGCGCCTGCGCCTGCGTCCGTGCCGCTGTCCGTGGTCCCGATTGCCGCGACGCCGCGCGCGACCGTACCATCCGCGTCCGTACCGTCGCCCGCGCCCCCGGCTGCCGTCACGCCGCCTGCGCCTGTACCGCCTGCGTCCGCCCTGTTGTCCGCGACCCCGGCCGCTGCGACCCCGCCTGCGTCCGTACCGCGACGCGTGACTCCGGCCGCCGCAATGCCGCCTGTGCCGGCACCGCCCGCCGCTGCAACTCCGCCTGCGTCCGTACCGCCTGCGTCCGTGCCGCTGCCCGCGCCCCCGGCTGCCGCAGTGCCGCCCGCGCCCGTGCCGCTGCCCGCGCCCCCGGCCGCCGCAGCGCCGCCCGCGTCCGTACCGCCGGCTGCCGCGCCGCGGCCGGTCGGGTTGCGGCTGGAGTCCGCGGGGTCGTACAACCCGCCCCCGGCGCCCGCCGGACCGCAGGCCCAGGCCGAACCCCCGGCCGCCGCCGGGCTCTCGGCCCCGGGCGGGCCAGCCGCGCAAGCGCAGGCGCCGGCGCAGGAGGCCGGCGTGCGCGTGCAGCCCGTGCCGAAGGGCGCTGCCTGCGCCGTGCCGCCGGAGCGGGGGATCGAGCGGGAGCGGGACTGGGTGCGCAAGACGTTCCGGGCGCAGTACGACGTGGCCGCGGGAACGGTGTCGCGGGTGATGTCGGAGGTGCCGGGGCTGCGCGGCGCGAGCCGGGAGAAGGCGTCGGACGCGCTGATCGACCTGGTCGCCGTACGCCTGTACCTGACCGGGAACAGCGCGGGCGTGGACGAGTCCGTACGGGCCGCGCGGGTGGGACCGCATGTGCCGCTGGCGCGCTGCGTGGCCTCGGGACTGCGGCGGCTGCCGTCCTACCGCGGCCCCGCCGTGCTGGGCGCGGAGCTGACCGACGCGGAACGGGCCTGGTACCGGGACGGGCGGCTGCTGACGGAGTGGTCGTTCTGCCCCGCGTCCGTGCTGCCGTCCGCCGACCCCCCGCCGGAGCCGCGGTTCGTGATCTGGTCGATGACCGCGCGGCGCACCGGGCTGCTCGACGCGGCGGCCCCGGACCGGGTGATGTTCCTGCCCGGCACGACGTTCAAGGTGCTGCGCCCGTCCGGCGCCCCGGGCGACCCGGTCCTGATCCGGGAGATGGCGGCGACCGAGATCACCGCGGACGGACGGGTGAGGCCCGGGCGTGCCGCGCTGGACGACCTCGCCCTGGAGAGCCTGGAGCGGGCCGTCGCCGCACTGCTCGCGGTACCCCGTCCGGCCGCAGCGGAGGCGGGCAGGACCAGCAGGCCGCAGACCCCGCCCGGCCTGCTGGCCGCCGCGCCCCGGCCGCTCGCCGGTACCCGTACGAACGCACCCGCCCAGGGTGCGGCCCACGAGGGAGCGACGCTGTGAACCGGCAAGTGCTTGTGGTCTCCCTCGACCGGCCCGGCGCGTACCGCTCGCTGACCGAGGCGCTCGCCGACGCCGCCGAGGGCGCGCTGATCACCGTGGGGCCGGGCCGCTACGAGGAGGCCCTGCACCTGGTGCGCACGGTCACCCTGGCCGCCGAGGGCGACGGCGGCACGGCGCACGTGCACGCCCCCGCGGGCAGCACCGTCGTGGTGGACGCGGAGGCCGTGCAGATGTCCGGGCTGCTGCTCAGCGGCGCAGACCCGGAGGCGCCGGTGCTCGACGTGCGCCGCGGCCAGGCCGCGCTGGACGGCTGCCGGGTGGCGGGCGAGGCGTGGACGGCGGTGCTGGCGTGGAACACCGGCACGGTGGCGCTGCGCGACTGCCAGGTCACCAACCCCCGGGGCGCGGGCGTCGTGGTGACCTCCGGCGGCGGCAACGTCGTGGAGCGTACGACCGTCCGCGAGGCCGGCTCCTCGGCCGTGGTCGTCGCGGAACAGGGCCGGCTGACCCTGCGGTCGTCCGTCCTGGACCGCGCCGCGGGCAACGGCCTGTGCGTCAACGGCCGCGGCGCGGTGGTCGTCGAGGCCACCCGGATCACCGGCAGCGGCAAGCCCGCGCTGGCCGTCGAGCAGGACGGCCGGGCCGAGTTGAGCCGGGTGGAGGTCTCGGGCAGCGCGGGCCTGGACGCGTACCTCGCCAGCACCGCCGCCGTCACCCTTGCGGAGTGCGTGTTCACTGGCTCCCGCGGCGAGTCGGTGTACGTCAAGGAGTGCGCGCCGGTCCTGCGCGACTGCGTGATCAGCGGGGCGGCGCAGGTCGGGCTGCACGCGGCGGCGGGCGCCCGGCCGGCCCTGGAGCGCTGCCGGATCGCGGACACCCCGGTGGGCGTACTGACCGAGGACGGCGCCGAGGTCGCCGCGGCCGACCTGACCGTGCGGAACGCCGCGACGGCCGCGGTACGGCTGGGCGGCGGTGCGGCCCGGCTCGCCCGGCTGTCGGTCTCCGACGGCGGCAACGCCGTGGCGGCCTCCGGCGGCGCGCGGTTGGACGTCGACGGGGCCGAGGTCGCCGTCACCGGGGCTGTCGGCATCGAGCTGGGGGAGCGGGTCACGGCCCGGCTGTCCGAGGTGCGGCTGCGTACCGGCGGCGGCTCCGGTCTCACCCTGGCGGACTCCGCCCGCGCCGAACTGGACGCCTCCACCGTCGAGGGCGGCGCGGTCGTCGTCGGCGCGGACAGCGAACTGACCGCCCGGGACTGCGAGTTCACCGGCTCCGGGAGCGACGGCGTGCGGGTCGCCGGCGGTACGCTCACCGCGGTCGGCTGCCGGGTGCACGGCGCCCGCGGCCACGGCGTGCACATCGCCGCCGCCTCCCGCGCGGAGCTGACCAACTGCACCGTCTTCGACAACGCGGGTGAAGGCGTACGGTCCGAGACCGGCGAACCGGTCGGCGTCCACGACTGCGAGGTGCGCGACAACGGCGGTGCGGCCGACCGCCGTCCCACCGCCGGGCGGCCCGGCGGCAGCGGCCCGGGCGCGGGCGGCGAGGCGCTGGCGGCCACGTCGGCCGGCGGCCGCGGCGGTACGGGACCCGGTCCCGCCGCGGCGGCGGCCGGGGGCACCGGCGTCGGCCCGCTGGCCGAACTCCAGTCGCTGGTGGGCCTGGAGAGCGTCAAGGCCGAGGTCACCGGCCTGATCGACCTCAACAAGATGACCAAGCGGCGGATGGAGATGGGCCTGCCCATGCCGCCGATGAGCCGCCACCTGGTCTTCGCAGGCCCGCCCGGCACCGGCAAGACGACGGTGGCCCGCCTCTACGGCGCGGTGCTGGCCGAACTGGGCATCCTGCGCGAGGGCCACATCGTGGAGGTGGCCAGGGCCGACCTGGTCGCGCAGATCATCGGCGGCACCGCCATCAAGACCACCGAGGTCTTCACCAAGGCCCTCGGCGGCGTCCTCTTCATCGACGAGGCGTACACCCTGACCAACCAGTCCCGCGGCTCGGGACCGGACTTCGGGCAGGAAGCCGTCGAGACGCTGATGAAGCTGATGGAGGACCACCGCGACGAGATCGTGGTCATCGTCGCCGGCTACTCGGCCCAGATGGACCAGTTCCTGGCGTCCAACCCCGGTATGGCCTCCCGCTTCGCGCGGACCATCGAATTCCCCAACTACGAGCCGGACGAGCTCGTCACCATCGTGCGCGGACTGTGCGGCAAGCACTACTACGAGCTGGACGACGGCGCGCTGGCGGCGCTGAATCGTTACTTCGTGGATGTGCCCAAGGGCGACACCTTCGGCAACGGCCGGGTGGCCCGGAAGATCTTCGAGGAGATGATCGGCCGCCAGGCCACCCGGCTGTCCGCCCAACCCCACCAGGACGACAGCGCGTTGAGCGTGCTGACCGGTGAGGACGTGACCGAGCTGCCCGGCGCCCCGGCCACCGGCGGCGGCGAACCCGACCTGCCCGACCTGCCGGGGCTGCGCCGGCTGGCCGCCCTCACCGGCCTGGACTCCGCCCGTTCCGCGCTCCGCACGCGGCTGCGCGCCCTGGCGGGCGCCCAGGAGCGGCCGGGCGCGCGGCCGGAACCGCTGTCGGCCCGCGCCAACGTCGTACTCGAAGGGCCGCCCGGCAGCGGGCGCCGCGCCCTCGCCGCGCTCTACGGGCGCTGCCTGGCCGAGCTGGGGCTGCTGCCCACCGGCGCCACCCGGCACATCCGGCTCTCCTCGCTGCCCGCCCGGTGGGCCGAACAGCCGCTGCTGCGGCTGGCGTCGGCGCTGGAGGAGAACGCCGGCGGCCTGCTCGTCCTGGAGTGGACCGAGGCCTTCGAGCAGCGCAGCCCGCAGTCCCGCGAGGCCGTGCTCAACGCGCTGGCCCGGATCGTCACGGTGCCCGGCGACACCGTGCTCGCGCTCATCGGCACCCCCGAGCACCTGATGGGCCTGATGCGCGAACGCACCGACGTGGCACAGGGGTTCGCCGAATACGCGCGCCTGGAGCCGTACACGCCGGAGCAGACCGTGGAATTGGTGCGGCGCCGACTGCGCGGCTACGGCTTCCAGTTGGACGAGGAGGCGGCCCAGGTGCTGGCCGAGGCCTTCGGCCGGTCGCCCGAGCCGGCCGGCGCCCACCGCGCGCACCGGCTCGCCGAGAGCCTGGCCGCCGGCGCGCGGTCCAGGACGGTCACCCCGGCCGACCTGCCGCACCAGGCCCCCGAGCAGTCGGCGGTGCTCTCCCCCGACGAGAGCCTCCCGGCTCCCGCCGTACCCCCGGAACCCCCGTACCAGCGGCCCGAACCGCTGGCCCGGCTGTGAGCTTCCGGCCCGCCGCGACAGCGACCAGCACCGCGGCGGACCGGGATGGAAGAGCAGACGAAGACCGATGAAAGGACAGCCCGACCATGGCACTGACGTCAGTCGAACTCCAGGGAATGACCGCCGCCCAGGGCACCTTCCAGACCGCCCTCGACGAGGGCTCCAACTCCTACGCCCAGATGGCGGGCCAGATCGACGGCCTGCGCGGGAGCTGGACCGGTGACGCCTCGACGATCTACGGCAACGCCATGCAGGCGTGGCTGGACGACTTCAACAAGGTGAACCAGGCGCTGCGGACCATGCTGGAGAAGCTCCAGGAGAACACGCACGTCTACGCCAACACCCACGAGGAGACCCAGCAGACCGCCAACACGGTCGCCGAGAACATCGCCTCCGGCGTCACCAGCCTCCCCGGCTTCTGACCCGGCGGCCCAGCCCCCCACGGCCGCGCGGCACCGAACGGTCCCCGTACGACCGGGTCCCGGTACGCGCGCCCCCGCCGCACCACTTCCGTTCCCCCTCTTCCCCCAAGGAGCCCCCGTGGCGACGTACACCGTCCAGATGGAGCAGGTCGACGTCATCGTCGGCGAGATGAACGCCATCACCCAGCGCATCAACCAGGCCCTGGCCGACCTCGACAACCAGGCCAAGGTCAACCTCAGCGAGTGGACCAGCGACGCACAGGCCACCTACGCGCAGGTCAAGGCGCAGTGGGACGCCGCTGCCGCGGACATGACCCAGAAGGCCGCCCTGGCCACGCAGCAGCTCGGGAGCATCAACGAGTTCTACTCCCTGGGCGAGCGCGCGGGCGTCCAACTCTGGGGCTGACCGGCCATGACCTACGGAACCCTTGACGGCACTCTTCCCCCGGCGCCCCCGGCGCCCAAGCACACCGCCGAGCAGTACGGCGGCGGTACGACGCTGCCGCCCGGGCAGGGGACGTACACCAACGACACGGCGTTCACCCCGCCGGCGGTGCCGGGCGGTGCCGACGGCGGCAAGGGGACGACCGTGGACACCCCGTCGATGGAGCTGTTCGCCGACAACATCGACAAGCTCATCGCGCCCACGCAGCAGGCGGCCAGGAAGCTCGACCCGGTCAACACCGCGCCGGGTGCCTTCTACCACGCCGACCAGATCCGGACGAAGGTCAACGGGCTCAACGCCGACGCCGGGCTGAAGGCCCAGTACGGCAAGGTCCTGGCGGATCTGGTGCAGGGGCTCGGCGACCTGCGGGACGGCGTCAGGGAACTGGCGTCGCGCTACTCCACGGTGGAGGACGCCAACAAGATGACGTCCCAGGACCTCCAGACCGCCATGCAGTCGGCGAACGGCGACTTCTCCGTTCTGCTGACCGACTCGGGCGGGATGCCGTCCGGCGGGGGCGCGTGACCGCACGCGTCACGTGAGCGGATGGCACGGCGGGTCGGTGACGACAGGTCGTGCGTCAGCGTCCTGGCCGGCGGGGCAGCTCGGATCACCTGGCTCCCCGCCGGACAGGACCGGCGGACCAGCGACGGCGCAATGACGGAGGACTTGGCCACATGGGCACCGACTACGACGGCAACGGATTCTCGCAGGGCGACGACGGCGCCGTGTACGGCAACCCGTCCGACACCGGCTCGATCTCCGACTACGACAGCTGGGACTGGAAGCAGATCGAGGCCGCGATCCGCGGGATGTCCGCGGGCACGGACGACGCCGACAACCTCGGCCGCGCCGCGTCCATCGCGTCGCCGCAGAGCCTCCAGGACGCGGCCAACGCCTTCTACCACGTCCAGATGGTGCTGTCGGGCGTCGCCCAAGCCCTTCAGGACCAGGCCAAGGCGCTCGCCGGCGACGACGGCCCGTGGAAGGGCGACGCCGCCGACGCCTTCCACGACATGATGACCACCTTCTCCAAACAGGTCGGCGCCACCGCCGACGTGCTGTCCGGCGGCAAGTCCGCGGACGGCGGCGGCGGTTCGGGCAACTCCGTCCCGCAGCAGCTGGCGGACAACGCCGTCAACCTCCTCAACGCGCAGAACAAGATCGGCGAGATCGACGCCTGGTACGCCAACCAGGCCACGCTGATGGGCGTCACACCGATGAGCAACGGCCTCATCCCGGTGAGCAAGAAGCCCGAACTGGTCAAGATGCTCAACCGGGACATGCGGGCGGTACTGAAGAACCTGGCCGCGCATTACCAGGTCACCATCGACACGGTCCGCCCGCCAGGCACCATCACCGGTCCCGGCGCCGGCGACCCGCCGCCGATCGACGAGCCGCCCGCCGATGAGCCGCCCGCGGACTACCAGCCCACCGACTACCAGCCGGCCGATGTCGCGGACCTCGCGAACTCCGGTGACCTGGGCCTCGCGCCGCCCCTGACCGCCGACTCCCTGACCTCCCCCGCCGGGTTCGATCCCGCGCAGGACGCGATGCCCAGCCCGTATTCCGGCAGCCTGGACACCAACGGCCCCGGCTCCGGCCTCGGCGGCGACGGCGACGTGAGCGGCCTCGGCGGCCTGGGACCGGACGGCGGCCTCGGCGGGGACAACAGCACGCTGGACCCGTCGGCCCTCGACAGGATGCTCAACCCCAGCGCTTTCGGCGGCGGTACGGGCCTCGGCGGGGACGGCAGCCTCGGCGGCGACTCCGGCCTCGGCGGCCTGGACGGCCTGGGCCCCGATTCCTTCGCCCGCTCGACCGCCCCGGCGCCCTTCGGCGGCGGCACTGGTCTCGATGGCGGCGGCGGTCTCGGCGGCGGCTCGGGCCTCGGCGGCCTGCCCCCGATCAGCCCAGGGGCCTTCGGCGGCGGCACCGGCCTGGACGGCTCGGGCACCCTGCCCGGGTCCGACCTCGCCGAGGACCCCGCCACCTGGAAGGACGGCGCGACCGCGGCCGACTTCCCCGGCGACACCGGCATCGGCGGCGGCTCGGGCCTGGGCGGCCTGGGCCTGGGCGACGGCTCCAGCCTCGGCGGCCTCGGCGACTCCAAGGGCTTCGTCCCGTCCGCCTTCCCGGGCAGCACCGGCACCGGCCTCGGCGGCTCGGTGCCCTCCGCCGGCGACCTCGGCCTGGAGACGGAGACCCCCGGCTTCACCCCGGCCGGCTTCCCCGGCTCCACGGGCCTGTCCTCGGACGGCTCCGGTGTGGTGGGTGGTGTGGGTGGTGGGATGCCGTTCATGCCGGGGATGGGTGGTGGCGGCCAGTCGGCGGCGGGTGGTTTCGACCGTAGTGACGCGTCGGGTCTGTTGGATCCGAATGCGGAGCCGTGGACGGGTGGTGGGGATGTGGCGGGGGCGGGGTTGTTGCCTTCGGGTGGGGTTCCGGTGGGTGCGGGTGGTGGGTTGGATTTGCCGGGGTTTGAGCCGTCGGCGTTTGAGGGGTCGTCCGGGGTGGGTGCGGATGGTTCTGGTGTGGTGGGTGGTGTGGGTGGTGGGATGCCGTTCATGCCGGGGATGGGTGGTGGCGGCCAGTCGGCGGCGGGTGGTTTCGACCGCAGCGACGCGTCCGGCCTGCTCGACCCGGACGCCGAGCCGTGGACCGGCGAGTACGACCCGGCGTCCGGTGAGCCCGTGGCGGCCGGGACCCTACCCGCGGGGCAGGGGGGACTCGACCTCCCCGGCGCCCTGTCGCAGGAGCCGGAGGCGGTCGTCCAGGGCGGTGCGCCCGGCATGATGATGCCGGGCATGGGCGGTGGCGCGCCGGGCGGCGCGGGCCGGGAGGAAGGCACCTCCTCCGACGCGTCGGGACTCCTGGCACCCAGCGCCGACCCGTGGACGGAACCCGGCCTGCCGGAGGCCGAGGCGTCCGGCCTGCCGCCGACCGCCACGGGCGGCGCGGACACGCTGTCCGGGCTGCCGGGCGGTACGGGCACGGGCGCATTGTCCGGGTTGGCGGGCGGTACGGGTACGCCGTCCGGGTTGGCGGGCGGTACGGAGACGGGCGCCGGCGGCGCTCCCGTACCGGTAGGAGCAGACGGGAGCGCGGAGCGGTTCGCCGCGCCCGCCGTGGCCGAGGAGGCCGCCGTGCCCGCAGCGGCCCCGTTCCTGCCGATGGGCGGCATGGGAGCGGCGGGCGGTTCCGGCCGGGGCGACGAGGACGACCGCGGCACCCTCGTGGAGCCGACCGCCGAGGAGTTCGCCGAACCGGTGGCTCCCGAGGCCCTGGCCGCCGACGCGCTCGCGGCAGGCACGGTCGCCCCGGCCGTACCGGAGATCCCGGCGCACGATGGCGAGGAGCAGTACGCCGCGTACGACGGGTCGGGCGGCGCTGAGGAGACCGGAGACCCGCTGGTCGTGCTGCGGCCCGCCGACGACGACCTGTCGGAGGAGGACACCGCGGCATGGGGCGTGGCGGGCGCGTCCTTCGTGCCGCTGCTGTGGGCCGCGCGTCCCGAGGAGGAGGCGGAGGTCACCGCGCCCGGGTACGCGACCGCCGACGAGGGCACGTGGGGCGCCGGTCCCGCGGGCGCTTCGCGGGGGGCGGACGCTTCCGCGGAGACGGAGTCGGAGGAGCAGCCGCTGGCCACCTGGCGGCCCAACCGGGCCGCGGCGACCGGTGAGCCGGGCGTGCTCCCGCCGACCGAACAGCCGCTGTCCTGCGCCGCCGCGTCGGCGGACGACGAGTGGGAAGAGGAGGAGCCGGAGGCGGCCGGCGACGAGTCGGCCGAGGAGGAACCCGCCTCGCGCGGCATCGCCGACCTGCTCGTACAGGAGGGCGACACCTGGGGCTCGCCCGCCGCAGACGGCCCGAGCGCGGTGTACTGAATGGCCGCCGCCAGGAAGAGCCGGCACGCGGGCCGCCCGCCCGCCGCGGACCGCAGCCGCCGGGCCTGCGTACCACGAGGCCGACGTGAGGAGAGGAAGCCGTGACCACCCCGTACGACCAGGACATCGAAGGTCTGCTGGAGCTCTACCGCAAGCAGCGGGAGGAGGCCGTCGAGACGCGGCGCCGGATCAACGAGGTCACGGGCACGGCGACCGCGCCGCGCCAGACGGTGAAGGTGACCGTGGGCGCGCAGGGCGACGTGACGGCCATCGACTTCCCGACCGGCGCCTATCACCGTATGGCGCCCAAGGAGTTGTCGGACGTCCTGCTGGCGACCATCCGCGAGGCGCGGGCCGACGCGCTGGAGAAGGTCGCCGAACTGACGTCGCTGGCCCTGCCGCCCGGAGTGACCGTGGCCGCCCTGCTGCGCGGCGAGGTCGACCCGGCGGCGATCCTGCCCGACGACCCGGCCATGCCGGACCCGGTGCGGGACTACATCGACAACGGCCGCCCGGAAGGAGCCGCCCGCCGCCCGTAGCCGGCTTCACCCCGACTCTCTGCCCACGTAAGCCCGTTCAGCCCGCCCGCGTACGTCCGTTCACGCGTCACCACCGAGCCCACCCAGGGAGTTCCCATGTCAGGCGAGTCGTTCTCGGTCGACACCGACGGTCTCCAGGCCCAGATGCCGTACATGGAGGAGCTGGCCCAGCGCTTCCGGACCGTTCACGAGGTGCTGGAATCGCGGCTGGGCGCGCTGGGCGAGTGCTGGGGCGACGACGCGTCCGGTACGGCCTTCCTGCGGCAGTACGCCAAGCCCAAGGGGCAGATCCTTGAGGCGACGGACGGCGCGGGGGACGTACTGCGGAGCACCGGCGACGGCCTGCGGACCATGGCTCGCGGCTTCCAGAGCATCGAGTCCCAGAATTCCGAGTCGGCCCGGCAGCTCGGGACCTCCCTGGAACCGGGCGCGGTCCCGGGCGGCGAGAGTGGGGGAGGCGGCGGCGAAGGCGGCGGCCACAAGGGGTCCGGC
Organism: Streptomyces sp. NBC_01477; assembly: GCF_036227245.1. Lineage (GTDB taxonomy): Bacteria > Actinomycetota > Actinomycetes > Streptomycetales > Streptomycetaceae > Actinacidiphila. The sequence continues at coordinate 1,428,682 of NZ_CP109445.1, read as the reverse complement.
CGCCCGTGAGCGTCAACCTGCCCCCGGAACTGGGCTGGGTCGCCCGCCTCGCCGTCGGCCAGTCGTGGCCCAAGGGCGACGAGGACAAGATGCGCAGCCTCGGCATGGCCTGGGACGACGCCGCGCGGGCGCTCGCCGCCATCAGCCGGGAGATCACCCCCGCCACCCGGGGCGTGCTCAACAGCGTCGGCGGCTCCGTGGCGGACGAGTTCGGGTCGTTCGTCCGGCAACTCCAGTCCAACGTGCCGGACATGGCCGAGGCGTCGAGCCAACTCGGCAAGCTCGGCAAGAACACCGGGGTGCAGCTGGAGTACGCGAAGTACATGATCCTGGTCCAGCTCGTCTGGCTGGCGTTCGAGATCGCCCAACTGGCCTTCTGGGCGCCGGAGGCCATCCCCGCGCTGATCACCTCCGTGCGGCTGGTCGTCCGGATGCTGCTGCGCCGCCTGTTCACCGCCATCGCCACCGGCATCGGCATGATGGTGGCGATGGACGCGGTCATCCAGGGCATCCAGATGCTCAAGGGCGACCGCACGTCGTGGAGCGTGGAGAACACGGTCGCCGCCATCGAGAGCGGCGCCATCGGCGGTGCGATCGGCGGCGCCGCCTTCGGCCTGGGCGGGGCGTTCGTCCCGAAGTTCAGCGGTTCCCTGATCGGCAAGGCCATCCTCGGCGCGGGCTCCGGCGCGGCCAGCACCGTGGCCATGAACGAGCTCTTCCACAGCGGTGAGCCCGAGGACGTCGGATTCGGCGCCGCGGCCGGTGCGATCGGTGCGCTCGGCGGTGGCGGGGGCAAGCGGCGGGCCGGCGGCGGCGGGGAGACCAGGGTCGACACCTTCGACTTCCACCTGCCGTCCGTCCCCGACCTTCCGGACCTGCACGGTCCCGCCAAACCCCCGGGGAGCGGCTTCGAATCCGGCGGCACCGGGACCGCGTTCGGCCGCGGCGGTCCGTCCGCGAGCGGTCCCGACGCCGGGTTCGGCCCCGGAGCCGGGAGCCACGGCGGCGCGGCCACGGACGGTTCGGGCGGCCCGCCGGTCCGTACGACGAGCGGTGCCGTGACCGCGACGGGCGGTGACACCCGTGCGCCTGGCGGAACTCCGGTTGTACGCGCGCCCGTTGAGTCGGGGAGCGGCCACGTGCCCGTGGCGGAGGCCGGCTCCCGCCCGTCGGCGGCCACCGGACCCGCGACCGTATCGCCGCGCCCGGTGCGTACGACCGGTTCCGCCACGGCCGGCGGCCACGGCTCCGACGTACCGGACCACCGCGCGGGCGGCCCCGCCCCGGTCACCGGCGTCCGTGCGGCCGGGACCGGCGGCAGCAGCGGTACGTTCACTCCGCGCGGCGCCCCGCCCACCACGACCGCGTACCACCCGGCCGCCGGGGGCGAGGGCCGCACCGCCGAACCGGTCGTCCGCCAGAGTGCGGCGCCGAACTCCGAACTGCCGGGCTTCACCACGGCGTTCCCCGCCCGGACCGACCAGGCGCCGGCCGGCCCGGTTGCGTCCGGCCCCCCGGTGACGCACACGTCCGGTGCTGCGGACGGGCCGGTACGTGGCGAGCAGGGTGCGGCGCCCTCCGTGCCCGGGGGGTCCGGCGGCGTGGTGGCGCCGGTGCACGTGGAATCGGCTGCGCCGTCCACCGGGGCGGCTGCCTCCGGTCCCGGGGCGGGTTCCGCCACGCCGGTCCGATCCGACACCGGCCAGGGCGGCGCGCCGCACGGCGGGCCGTCCGAGGTCGCCCCCCGCGCGCCGAGGCCGCCCGCTTCGGTCGGTGGCGAGGGCGGTGGCCTCGGCGCCGGGCACAGTGCCGGCGCCGGAACCACCGGCACGCAGGGTGCCGGGCAGGTGCCGCCCGCGCACCAGCCGCCGACCGTGGTCGCGGAACCCTCCGTGGCCGGCGGCTCCCACCTCGTCCTCCCGGACACTCCCACCCAGACCCCGGGCGGATCGCTCACGTCGGGCGGGCCTGCGGTGGGCGGTGGTGGTGGCCATGTGTTTCCCGAGGTGCCGGTGCATAGTCCGGGCAGTGTGGCGGGTACGGCCCCTGGGCCTTCGGCGGTTCATGCCTCCGGGGGTGGGCCTGCGGTGGGCGGTGGTGGTAGCCATGCGTTTCCCGAGGTGCCTTTGCATACTCCCGGCAGTGTGGCGGGTACGGCGCCCGGCCCTTCGGCGGTTCATGCCTCCGGGGGTGGGCCTGCGGTGGAGCCGGTACCGGGTGGCGGGAACGCCGCACATGCGGACGGTCCCGGCGGTGGTGACCCGAGGCCGGCGGATCCGGGCGGCCTGACCGCGCCCACCCACCCGGTGGGCGACGCGGGCGGCTCCGCCCACCCGATCCACGACGCGCCGCACGCGCCGGACACCGCGCTGGTCGCGCCGACCGCGCACGTCGGTCCCCGGCTCGACGCGCTCGACCGCGCCGGGCGGGACGCGGGCATGTCGTCGTCGGACCGCCAGGGGTACCGCCAGGCCGTCGACCAGGCGGCGCGGTCGGGGAACCTGAGCGAGACCACCCGTCAACTCCAGGCGTTCCGCGAGCATGTCGAGACGCGGGCGCTCAACCAGCGCTACGACGCCTTCCGCCAGCACGCGGACGGCGGATTCGACACCACCCGGGCGCCGCAGTCCGAGCGGAGCAGCTGGGACCACCTGGTGGACGCGGTCGAACAGGCCCGCCGCGGCGGCGACCCCGACCTGCTGGACAGCCATCTGCGCGAATACACCGCCTTCGTGGAGCACCACGCCCCCTCGGAGGTGCTCACCGGACGGGACGCCCCGCAGCCGTACCACCCGGACGTCGAGAACGTCCGGCGCCAACTGGCGGTCGCCACCGGGGCCGACGCGGACCGGCTGCGTACCGAGCTTGCGGACCTGCGGCACTCCGCCGACCTCCGCGACCGGCTCGACCGGCTCAACAGTCGCCCGGACGGCCCCGATCCGCGGGAGACCGAGCTGCGGCGAGCCGTCGAGGAGGCCGACAGCCCGGACGCGGCGGCCCACGCGCTCGCCCAACTGCACGACCACCGGGCCGATCAGGACCTCCAGCAGCGGCTCGACCGGCTCAACTCCGACGATGTCCCGGACGCCGCGGCCGGCCGCGACGACCTGCGGCAACGCCTCGACGCACTGCGCGGCGACACCGGCTCCCACGAACAGGAGCTGATCCAGCAGATCGACCACGCCTCGGGCCCCGACGAGGCCGCCCGCGCACTGGACGCCCTGCACGACCACCGGGACCAGCAGGATCTGCGGGACCTCCAGCAGCGCCTCGACCAGCTCCATGCCGACCCGGTCCCGCCGCCCGACGCCCCCGCCACCGGCCACAGCGCGGACGACCCGGCGCACGGCGGCAGGAACGACCTGCCCACCGACGACGAACTGCGGCAGCGCCTCGACGCGTTGGACGACGACCCCACCGCCCGCGACCTGCGCCACCAGGCGTACGACGCGAACTCCCCCGAGGAGGCGCGGCGCGCCTTCGACGAGCGCGCCGCCCGGCAGGAGCAACTGGACCGCCAGCGCCAGGACGAGGCGGACCGGCTGCGCCAGGAACTCGACCGCGCCGGGGACCAGCACTCCAGGGATCTCCTGTCCGGGCGGCAGGACGCCGCCGACCGGTCCGCCCGGCGCGTCGCGGACCTCCGCGACCAGCTCGACCACGCGCTGCCGCACGATCAGCGGACCTCCGACCTGCGCCAGGAACTCGGCCAGGGCCTGGGCGGGCAGCAGGACCCCGGACACCTCGGCCGGATCGGCACCGACCCGCAGGCCGAGGCCGGCCACACGCCGTCGCCCGACACCACGCCCACGGAGCAGCGGCCCCAGCCCCTGATGAACGAGCCCCTCGCCGTCTCCCACCGCGGGCCGGACACCCCCGGCACGTCCGGCACGGGCGCGGACCATGACACACGCCACGCCACGAACGGCGCCACCCCGCACACGACGCCGGACCGGCAGCCGCCGACGGAGAGCAGCAACCGGCCCACGACCGTCCACACGGCGCCCCACTCCGGCACGGACCAGCTGCCGCTTCAGGAGAGCGCCCGGCCGCCCGAGCAGCGAACCGGCCCGGGGACCGAGACCCGCACCGAGACCGACCCGACCCACAGTCCCGTCCCGGACACCACAGGGCTGGACGAGCTGCGCCACGGCCCGGGCACGGAGAGCGACCTTTCGACCGTGCGTCCGCCGGCGCGGCTGAACCACGCACCGCGCTTCGTCGTGCGCTCGTCCTTCGACCAGCGCCGCGTCGACGTCGGCGGGCAGACGTACACCGACCTCACGGTCAGGGTCGCGCTGCATCCCGGTGCCACGGACCCGCAGAGCCTGGCGGACACCCGCAGCCGTGTGGAGGAGGGCGTCGAGACGTATCTCAACCGCCCCGGTTACCGGCTGCCCAACGGCGACCTGCTGCACGTCACGGTCGAGCACGTGGCCCCGGGCGAACAGGCCCATATGAACGTCGACGTGACGAACGGCGACGCCGGCGGCCACACCGACCAGCGGACGTGGACCACGGGAGCGCCCCCGATCACGTACGCCCACGAGATCGGGCACCAGATCGGTTTGCGGGACGAGTACGGGGACGCCGGCGACCCGGACGGCTCCGGTGTCACCGGCGGCTTGATGGGGAACTACCACGTGCCGTCCGAACACGGCCTCCCGCAGGGCGGGTTGGGCGGGCGCCACCTCTCGCTGCTGGGCGCGCTCACCGGCGGGAACGCCACCGACGCCCCGCGCCCGGGTGCGGGCACCGCCACCGGACCGCACCCCGACGTGCGGAACGACCCCGCATGGCAGGAAGCCCGCTCCCAGGTGCCGCCGGTCACCCGCAACCACGTCCACGTGGACCCGGTCACCGATCCTTTCGCCGAGCCCGCCACCACTACGCCGGTCGCCGCGAACGATCACGCGGACACCGCGAATCATCACGTTGTCACGACCGACGATCACCCGGTCACGGCGGACGATCACGTGGACACGACGGACGATCACCCGGTCACGGCGGACGATCACGTGGACACGACGGACGATCACCCGGTCACGGCGGACGATCACGTGGTCACGGCCAACGATCACTCGGTCACGGCGGACGACCGTACCGACGCCGGCGACGATCACGCCGACACGGTGACCGACGAGCACACCGACGCGGTGACCGACGACGTCGGCACGAGCACCGACCCCGACCCCGACCCCGGCACCGAGACCGATCCGACCCAGCGGCCCGTGCCCGACACCACCGGGCGGCCGGACGGTGATCCGGCCCCGCAGCTCACCGACGGATGGCACGACTCCTCGCTCGCCGGCAAGCGGATCGTGGAGGCGCCGGGACCGGAGGCCGTACGGCGGCAGGTCGAGGCGCTGCTCGGCGAGCACGCGAACGACCCCCAGGTGGTTCAGCGGCTCAACGGCCAGTTCGACCCCGCCAACTTCCGCAAGCACTACCCGCAGATGATCAACGGCGGTTGGCGCTTCCCGGTCCACGTCGACGGCCACCCGTACGAGGTGCGGGTGGGGGCGGACACGACACCCTGGCAGTTGGAGCCGACCCGCGACGCGGGCAAGGACAACGACGGCGACGGGCTGAACGTGAAGTCCGGCGGCGGTTACGCACCGCCCAAGGTGAAGACGGAGCTGTCGACGTCGCAGTCGGGGCTCGACTACAACCCGTCGGTGATGCGGCCGGTCAACCCCAACCTGACGGTCCTGGTGAGCGGTTCGGCCAAGCTCGGCGGCGCGGGCCACGGCACGGAGACGACGAGCACGACGTCGGCGAAGGCGGCCGGCGAGGTCAAACTGACGGGCAAGACCGACAGTTACACGTCCCGGGCCACGTTCGACATCCAGGTCGTGGACCACCACGGCGATCCCCTCACCGGAGGCGGTCGCGAGGCCGCGCCGCCGCAGCCCGCCCAGCCGATCGGCGGGCAGCTCAGGGCGGACGTGCCGCGTTCCGGCCCCCGTTCCGCCACGCAGCCACACACCTGGCAGGGCTGGAACCCGCCGCCCCGGACGGTCGGCGACCAGACCGCCCCCGTCCCGGCACCCCACACGGCCACCGACACGGCTCCCCCCACAGTTCCCGCCACGCGAACGGCCCACGTGCCCACGCCCGCCGCCGGGCACCCGCTGACGATCACCGGACTTGACGGCGTCCGCGACGCCGTGTTCGACGCACTGCCGCGGGACGCGCAACCGGGCGGCACGGCCCACCAGGACATCGCGGACTTCCTCGATCCCGACAACGTGATCACCCAGTTCGAGCAGGTGTCGGGTGCCGGCCTGATCTCCGGGCCGCTGACGTTGTCCGACGGCGGCACCGGCTTCCTGCGCCTGACGGCGGAACCGGAGACCTCCACCGTGCTCCACACGACGGACACCACGACCAGCACCGGCTTCACCACCGGTGGCGAACAGGCCCGCAACCACTCGCAGAGCAGCGGATGGGCGCTCGGCGCGGGCGGTGGCGCCTCGGGCGAGGTGTGGCACAACCCGGCGACGGACGAGTCGAAGTGGCTGACCGGGACCGGCAGTTACACCTACGGCCAGTCAACGGCCCATGGCTCCACGGGTACGCACGCGGTCGAGGGGGGAGTCTCCGTCGAGCACAAGGGGCGTGCCGACGTCGTGAGCACCCCGACCCGCTTCCGCGTGTGGCTGACCCGGCAGCAGCTCTCCCCGGGGACCGACGGCCTGCACACCACCAGCCCACAGGAGATCACCGACCACACCCCGCCGGCGCCCGCGCCGGGCACGCACGTCGTGCAGATGCCCGGACACGCGCCCACAGGTGAGGTCGTCCGCGTCCTGCCCTGGCCGCAGGAGCCCGCCGGCCACGATCCCGCGACGCAGTCGCCGGCGGTCCGGCAGCCGCCGTCCGGGCAGCAGTTGGGCGGTCCCGCACTCGCCGAGCGGACCACCTTCACCGATTTTCCCGGCACTGAGCAGTTGGAGCGCCACATCGTGCAGACGCTGTGGCAGACCGCCCCCGGCGTCCTTCCACCTCCCGACGTCGTCCACCCGACGCAGGGAGCCGTCGCGGGTGACCACCAGCCGGTCCGCGTCACGCCCAAGGCGTTCACCAACCTGGCCGACCTGCGCCGCCAGATCGCGCCGTCCCAACTCGCCGGGGGCGGTCACCGGCTGCTGGACGGCACCTTCCGGATCAGCCTGGACAGCTCCCACCTGCCGCTGCTGAAGGCCAGCACCTACGACGTACTGGTGAAGGCGGATCTCGGCCCCGGCACGTACGAGGACACGCGGACCGCCACGGCCAAGAACACGCTGACCCAGTCCGCCGGCGCGGACCGGTCGGTCAGCCAGGGCAGTTCGCACACCGTCGCGGGCAGCGGCAACCTGCGCAGCTCGCTGGACCACACGGACTACCAGCGCGGCTTCTTCAACGTGAACGCCGACGGCAGTTACGCGCCCACGCACGGGACGACGGTCGGCGACACCACCGAGGTGAAGCGGACGCTGACCGTCTCGGGCGACCGCGACCGGTTCTCGTACCCGGTCTCCTTCGATGTCCTGACGGTTCATCAGGACGCCGACCACCCCGTGGTGCGGGTGCCCACCCTCCCGACCGAGCTGCACCACCAGTCGGTGCGGCATGTCGGCACCGGCGGCGGCCGCGTCACCGTCGGGGTGGGCAGGACCGAGACGCCCACCGGTGTGCCGCAGCGTGTGACGCTGGACCGGCTGCCGGACCACCACCTCGTGGACCACGTGGGCGACCAGGACGCCTACGGCGACCACGCCCGCGAGGCCGTCGAGAGCGCCTTCACCACCCGCCACGACAACGGGCATTCACCGCTGCCTGTCCGCGTCCCCGCCCTCGACGACCTCATCAAGCCGCTCACCACGCAGTCCCAGCTGCGCGCGAACGTCTCCGCGTCGCACGGCGGGTGGACCAACACGGCCGACCAGCACGTCGGTTCGGGCCGCAACCGCGACACCGCGGGGCTGTCGCAGCGTACCCAGCTGCACAACCTGACCTATCGCGAGACCCTCTCCGGCGACGGGAAGCTGGAGGTCGAGACCAAGACGGAGACGTCGGTGAAGGTGCAGGACAAGGCAGCCGTGACCGGAAAGGGCGGTGTCGGCGGCGACTTCGGCCGCTTCCCTGCCACGCCCGAGAACCCGCACGCCTCGACGTACCAGCTGCGCGGCGGTGTGCGGGGCAAGGGATCCTACGGCGGCAGCGGCGCCGACGCAGTCAAGCACGTCTTCACGACGAGCCGCACCACCTCCCAGGGCGGCCCCTGGCACGTCTACGAGGGCGACGCGCGCATCACCTTGCAGGGCAAGGTCACCAGTTCCACCGGCGACGTCACCTACGGCGATCCGGTCACCCATGACCACCGGGTGCGCGTTCTGCTCTCGGACGACGATGTCCGTGCGCTGACGCAGACCGCGCGCCCTGACACGGTTACCGCCAGCGGCGGTAACGGCAGCAGTGTTCGCACCGATACCGACGCCGACACCGGCACCCGTACCGACACCGGCACCCGTACCGGCACCGACCCCGGCACCACGGCCACCACTACCGGCACCGACGCGGGCACGACGACGGTCACCCCCGGCACCGACGCGACCGTGCAACCGCCGCGCCGCTCGGTGCCGCTGGAGAACGGGGTGAGCGGCGGCAGCCGGGTCGAGATCCCCTCGACCGACGAGATCCTGCGCGAGATCGACCGCCAGATCCGCGGCGGCTCGCTCCCCCCGGGCGACCTGGAAGCCGGGAACGGCCTGGGCGACGTCCCCTTGTCGGCGCTGCCGTTCGCGGACCTGGTCACGCCCGACCACCTCGGGGCCCACTACGACGACCTGGTGGGACCCGGCGTACTGGTCCACACGGTGGAGGACTACCACGGCGTCCGTACGGTGACTCAGGTCCACATCAAGGGCACCCCGACCGGGTGGCGCCACGACGGGCCGCGGACGGACGGCGGTTCGACCCGCAAGGTCACCGCCAGCGAGACCGTCACCGGTGACCGCGGCCGCAACTGGTCGGCCGGCGGGGACAGCAACATCCGTGCCTCCTACCGCGCCCCGACGGCCACGGACCACCTCAACAACGTGACGTACTCGGCCACGGCGGGCGCGGAGACGAAGGGCAACACGTCGCACTCCTCCAGTCAGACCACCACGGTCGACCACAAGACCACCTCGTCCGGCGGCCTGCACAAATTCAGCACCCCCATGCGCTTCGACGTCACCGTCACCCGGCGCAACGCCACCCAGCGCTTCGTCAACCTGCCGGCGCCCCGACCGGTCCTGCCGGACGGACGGGTCAGCGCCTGGGTGCCCGAGTCGATGACGACGACCGGTCCCGCCACCGACACCGCGGGCGGCACGACGGCCCCGCACCAGTCGGGCGCGGGGCAGCAGGCGGGCGACCAGCACCTGCCGCAGCCGCAGCCGCAGCCGCTGCCGCGCGAGCAGGACGGCGGCATCGACATGCAGCCGGTCAACGGCACGCCCGAGCAACGCCGGCAGTGGCGTACCGACTTCGACTCCGGCCACGACCTGGTCGGTCTCGACCACCCCGAGCGGCTGATCGCCGCGGCCCACAACGCGCTGACCACACCGCGCCCGTGGGGCGACGGCGTCCTCGGCCGCACCGGTTCCGTCGCGTCCCAGGCGTGGAACGCGACGACCGGCGCGCTCGGCGGCGCCGCGTGGTCGATGACGCCCGACGCCGCCCGGCGCGTTGTCGAGTCCTTCGTCCACGACCCGCGGCTGGGTCCCGGCCACCAACTCCACACCGAGCAGACCACGCCGCTCCCGCAGCAGATCTCGACGCGGCAGGCGCTGTCCGGCCAGGCGCTGTCCACCGTCTTCCCGCAGCTGAAGGACCCGGCCACCGGCTACCGCACGGTGCCGCTCGGCCCGGACGGCCGGACCGGCCTGAAGGTCTCCATGGAGCCGACCGGGCAGGCCCAGGAGGTCGGGCGCCGCGACGACGCGAAGGACGAGGTCACCGTCTCGACCGAGGACGACCTGTCCACGTCCGCCGGGAGGGGAGTCTCCTACAACGTCGCCCCCGCCGACGTCGTCTTCCTCACCCGCAACCCCGGCTTCGCGGTGCCGCTGCCAGGCCTCAACTCAATCCAGATCAGCCGCGATCAGTCGCTGGCCGCCGACTCCGCCGTCACCCTCCCGCCCGGCACCCCCGGACGCGGGCTGACCCCTCCGGCCGTCCCGCACGGCCTCACCGGCGACAAGCCCGGCCAGGGCACGACCGAGGGCGTCCAGCGCCTCTTCCGCCAGCCTGTCCGCATCACCCTCCAGAAGTACGACGCGAACGGCGTCTACGGCGGTCCCGTCACCACCACCCACCACGCCTACTACTGGTCCACCGCCCCGCGGCAGCCGGTCGCGCCCGACACCACCGCGACGGCGGTGACCAGCACCCCCGTTGCCCCGGGTACGGGACCGGATACGCCGGATACGACAGCGGACCAGGCCCACCTGGTGCCGCCCACGACTCCGGCCGTCCCGACGATCCAGGTCACCGCACCGGAAGCTCCCGTCGTGACCGATCAGGCGCACCCCGTTCACCCCGTCACGGCCGGGTCCCCGTCCACGGATGTGCCGTCGCCGCTCTCGTCCGAGGACCTGTCATCCGCGCCCGTACCCTCCACGGATGTGCCGCCGCTCTCGTCCCAGGACCTGTCGTCCGCGCCCGCGCCCGTACCCTCCGGCCCGTCCACCTGGGATCTGCCCTACGAGGGCAACGAGGGTGGCGCGCGGCAGCAGTTGACCGGGCCGCAGCGCGCGTGGGTCGATCACAGCGCCCAGGAGGCCGCCGCAGGGATCGCCGCGGCGGTGGCCGCGGGACGACCGGTGCCGGTGATCCGCATCGAGGGCCACGCGGTGGTGAGCGTCGACGGCGTGCCGCACTTCGGCCGCTCGCTCCAGCTTGCCGACCGTCGCGCGCGGAACATCGCCGACGCGTACGGTGCGGCGCTGGCGTCCGCTCTGGACGACCTCCGTGCCTCGGGCCGGCCGGTGCCTCCCACGGAGGAGGTCCGAGTCACCTACGGCCCCTTGGTGCCGTGGCCCCCGGTCGCCGGCGCGTACCCGCCCGCCGGCTCGGTGACGGTCGCCCTGGAGCCGCCCCGCACCGCGACGGTCTGACGGCGTACGCCACGCGGGATGTCGGCACTGCGGGTGGCGATCGAGCATCCGACCTGGCCATGGGCCGGCCGGGCGACCGGCATCCCGCCCCGGACCGCGACCGGCGTCCGGGCGGCGGCTACAGCGCCCCGGCGTCGCGCGCGGTCCACACCGACGGGTAGATCGGACGCCAGCCCAGGTCCTCGCGCAGCGGGAGATTGTCGGTGACACCGCGCCACGGGTCGGGGTCCTGCCGGTCGGCGGGCGTCCTCGGGCAGCGGCAGGCCGGCGAGCCGGTACAGGTCGAAGGCGGTGACCGGGGCGTCGTCGGCCGCGTGGAAGATCCGGCCTTCGACCCCGGGCGCGCGCAGCGCGCGGAAGAGGGCCTGGGCGACGTCCGCGTCGTGGTCCTTCCTCTCGCTGGATCCGACTCCACTGTGGGCGCGGGCCCGCGGCGGCGGGAGAGACCCGGTCGTCCAAGGATCGGCGATCCCTGGACGAGCCGCCTCGCGAGAGGAACCCCTGCGGCACGCGCCCCGGCTCCCCGGCTTCCGCCGCTACCCGCGTCACCGGGGGTCACGGACGCCGCGCCACGAAGACGAACTCCCTTCCCGGGCGGTCGGGCGCGTCGCGAACGCCCTCCACGACGAATCCGTGCCCGTCCAAGTCCCTCTCGACCTCGTCCCGCTCGCGGAAGCGCAGCGTCGAATCCGACGTCAGCACCTGTCCGTCCGCTGCGAAGCGGTAGGTCCAGCGGAAGGTCACCAGAGGCAGGCTCACCTCCAGCAGGTGAACCCAGCTCTCCACCGAGCCGACGCCGGGAATTTCGGTCACGTGGTAGGACTTCTCGCGGGTCCACTCCTCCCAGGCGCGGCGGGCCGGATCGCGCGTCTCGAAGACCAGGCGCCCGCCGGGCCGCAGCGCTTCGCGGGCTCCTCGCAGCGTCCTGTGCCATGTCTGCGGATCAGCGATGGCCTGGGCGACGTTCGCCGTCATCGTCGCGAGGTCGACCCGCAGTGGGGGAAGGTCCGTCGCGTCGCCGCAGATCCAGCGCACCCGTCCGCTTCCCGGTTTGGCCCGGGCCACATCGACGGACGCCCGGGCGGGGTCCACACCGACGGCCTCGATGCCGCGGTCGGCCAGGAGGAGCGCGAACACCCCCGTGCCGCAACCGATGTCCAGCACTCGTCGCGCCCCGAACCCGTCCGCCATCCGCAGGTAGGCGTCGAGGTCGCCGCGGTCGGGGTCGAGCGGATCGTAGATCGCGGCGAGCCGCGGGTGCGCGAAGCAGTCGTCAGCCATGCGGCCGAACGTACGCAGGACCGGGCCCGGACGGCCACCGGGTTTGGCGACGGGCACCGGCGCGTACCCGCCTGCGCGTGATGGCGCCGGTGCGGGAAGGGTGCCGAGCAGCCGCGGTGACCGGCCGAAGGCGACGTGGCAGGAGTTGCGGAAGCCGGTGAGTGCGGCACGATTACCGTGGGTGAGTGGACGCCGATCCGGGTGCGGGTGTCGAGAACGCGGCGGCGGCTCCGTCCCAGGGACACGGCGGCCACGAGCGGTCGCGCGACAGTGGAGGACGGCGAGTCATGGACCCCGAGCAGATCGCACAGGAGCTGGCCGACGCCGGCGAGCTGCTCAGCCAGGCGTCAATGGCGCGGCTGGCGTACAACGGCCCCGACGGGCTGCCACGCGTCATCCCGATCGGGATCTTCTGGACCGGCGAGGAGATCGTCATGTCCACCGCGGCCACGGCACCCAAGGTGAGGGCGCTGTCCGCCCGCCCCGAGGTCGCCCTGACCATCGACGCCGGCGACACCCCCGGCTCGGCGAAGACCCTGTCGGTGCGCGGCGTCGTGCACCTCACCATCGTCGACGGGGTGGTCCCGGAGTACCTGGCGGCAGCGCGGAAGAACTTCGACGCCGAGTACGCGGCCGAGTTCGAGCGGAACTGCCGGGCCATGTACGACCGGATGGCGCGTATCGCGGTCGAGCCGCGGTGGGCACGGTTCTACGACTTCGGCGCGGGGCGGGTGCCGCAGTTCCTCGCCGACCTCGCCAGGAGGTCGGGCTGACCGCGGCCCTAGCCGAAACCCTCGTCCGCGCAGCTCATGCGGCATGTCGGTGAGGGGGATCGGCACGGCGAGGAGGGGGCGGGCTCCGGCGACGCCCTGATGCGGCCGGTGGCCCCGGCCCGGGGCGCGCCCCGTTTCGTTATCCTGCCGCCATGCCACGGGGGACAGGGGACGAGGTGCGCCGCGCGGCGGGTCCATACGCGTACCGGCCGGGACGGTGACCGCCGTGCCGCTCGGTACGGCCGGCGCTGTCGCCGCGTCCGCCGCCGTGCTGCTCGCGCTGCACGCGCTGGCGCTCCGGCGCACCGCGGGTCTCGCCGCCGCGGGGTCGGCACTGGCCGTTCTGGCGGCCACCGCGACCGGCGCGGTGGTGGGCCTGCGGCCGTGGAATGTCGCGGGGACCGCGCTGGTGGCCGCGGGCGCCGCAGCCGTCGCCTGGGTCCTGGGCCGGTCCCGGCGGCGCAGGCGCGCCGAGCGGTCCGCCCTGGCCGCGTACCGTACGGGCGCTGCCGCGATCCCGCGGTTCGCCGCGCTCGCCGAACGGGACCGGCTCGCCGTCGAACTGCATGACGTGGCCGCCCACCGCCTCACCGCGATCGTCGTCTCCGCCGCGGCGGCGCAACGCCTCGCCGACCCCGAGCGCACTGCCGCCGCACTGCGCCACGCGGCCACCGCCGCCCGCCGGGCGATGACGGAACTCGACCTGCTCACCGACCACGGCGGAAGCGGAAGCGGCGACGACGGCTCGGGTCCCGACAGTGCCGCCACGCTCGCCGGCATCGGCACCCTGGCCGCCGAGTCCGGCGCCCGCTACCGCACCACCGCGACCGCGGTCCCCGCGCCGACCGCCGCCCTCGCCCACCGCGTCGTGCGCGAGGCCCTGACCAACACGGCGCGCTACGCCTGCGGTTCTGCGATACGTATCGCCGTCGACGCCGCCCCCGCACTGCTCACCGTCACCGTCAGCGACAGCGGCGGCAGCACGCCGGAACCCCACCTCGGCACCGGCCACGGCCTGCCGGGCCTGCGTACCACCGTCGCCGCCGCCGGCGGCATCCTCAGCTACGGCCCCACCGGCTCCGGCTGGACCGTCCGGGCCGAACTCCCCTTGCCCCCGGACCCGCCCGGGGCTTCCGGCCGCGGGCCGCTGCGGCGGCCACCGGCCCCGCCCGGCCCGCACCGCCCCCTCTGGCGCGGGCCCACCGCGCTCGACTGGGCGCTGGTCGTCCTCGCCGTCGCGCTGTCGCTCGGGGCCAGTCTGCTGTCGGACGACGTGCCCGACTCCTTTCGCGGGGTGCTGCCGAGTGTGCCCGTGGTGGTGCTGTCCGGGCTGCACGCGGTGCCGTTGGGGTGGCGGTCGCGGGCGCCCGGCGTGGGGCTGGCGGCGGTCCTGTCGGCGCTGCTGCTGTGGTGGGGGTGCGATCGGGCGGGGTGGACATCGCCGCCGGTCAGTGACATCTTCCTGGTCTACTGGTGGGTCGAGCTGACGTTCGTCTACAGCGCGGGCGCCTGTCTGGCGGTGCGGCGCGGCCTGGTGGCGCCGGTGGCGGTGGCCGCGACCGGCGGGCTGGCGCTGGCCAGCGCGGACGGCATCACCGGCAGCAGGGCGGCGGCCTGGGCGGCGCTGACCGGGCTGCTGGCGGTGCCGTCGTTCGCGCTGTGGTGGCTGGGCCTGGCCACCGCCCGGCGGCGGGAGCGGCGCGGGGCCGCTGCCGCGCGGTGGCGGGCACTGCTCGAACGGGACGCCGACGCCGCCGTACGCGACCAGCGCCGGCGGATCGCCGCGGGCCTGCTGCGTACCGCCCGGCAGCACGCGGCGAACGTGGCCGCCGCGGCCGACGCCGGACGACTCGACGCCGTCCTGCGCGAAGCACGCGAAGGCCTCGGCGCGCTCCGTGAACTCCTCGGCGGCCTGCGCGACCGGGACGGCGCGACCGCCCCGCCGCCCACCGTCGCCGGGATCGCCGCGCTGGCCACCCGGTACGGCGCGACCGTCCGCTACCGCGGCCCCCACCGGGCGGTGCCCGTCGTCGTGGGGGTGGCCGCGTACCGGATCGCGGCGCTGCTGCTCGCCGAGGGCGTGACACTCACCGTGCTCCGCCTGGACGCGGGCGTCGAACTCACCGCGCCGCCGCCCGCGGGCCCCGGCGCCCTGCGGCACGTGCGGGCGGCGGCCGACGCCGTGGGCGGTACGCTCACCAGGACCGACGACGACGCGGTACGCGTGTGGCTGCCGGAGGTGTTCCTATCGCGATCAGGGTGACGGTCGCCGACGACCAGGCGGTCGTACGCGCGGGCATCGCGGCGATCGTCGACGCGGAGCCCGGCCTGTCCGTCGTCGGCCAGGCCGCCGACGGGGAGTCGGCCGTGGCGCTCGCCCTGGAACTGCGCCCGGACGTCGCACTGATGGACATCAGGATGCCCGGCGCCGGCGGCCTGGCCGCCACCGCCCGGATCACCGCGGGAGCCCCCGCCACCCGCGTCATCGTCCTCACCACCTTCGACCTCGACGAGTACGTGTTCGCTGCGCTGCGCGCCGGGGCCGTCGGCTTCCTGCTGAAGGACGCCGAGCCGGAACGGGTCGTCGACGCCGTACGGGTGGTCGCCGGCGGGGCCGCCCTGCTCGACCCCGCGGTGACCGGACGGCTGATCGCGCGGTACGCCGCCGGGCCGCCCTTGCGAACCGACGCGGCGCGGCTGGCACGGCTCACCCCGCGCGAGACCGAGGTCCTGCGGCACGTCGCGCGCGGCCTGGCCAACGCGGAGATCGCCGCGGCGCTGGGCATCAGTCCGGCCACCGTCAAGGACCACGTCGCGGTGGTCCTCGGCAAGCTGGGCGTACGCGACCGGGTCCAGGCGACGATCGCCGCGTACGAGACGGGTCTGGTCCGCCCAGGAGCCGGCTGAACCACCGGCCGGCAGCGCAGCGTGCGAGGCGGACCCCCGCCGTGCGGCGGGGGCCGGCACCCCGCCGACCAGCGGAGTCCGGCACTGACGGCTCGTCCGGGCGCACGACGACCAAGTGGCCGGGGCGTACCTAGCGTCAGCGGCATGGCACAGAGACTTCCCGCGCTTCCCCCGCTCGCCCGCCGCGTACTCGGCGGCGTCCTCCTCATCGGCACGGTCGTGCTGACACCCGCCGCCGCGGCGGCCGGCCTCGTCGCGGCGGCGTTCGCCACCGCGAGCGTTCCGCTGCTCGCCCTGTGCGGCCTGGCGGTCGCCGCGGCGACCGCGGCGCTGCTCGGCCGCGGGGCGTTCGCCCTGCTCGGCAAGGGCGGCCTGCGGGCGACCTGCGCGCTCACCGGCGTGCTGCTGCTCGCCGTCGCGGCGCTCGCCGCCGGTACGGTCCTCCGTCCGATGCCGACCTCCGCCGCGCTCCCGGTCCCGCCGGGCGTCAGCTTCTGGAACCTGCCGACCGGCTCGCGGATCGCCTATGTGCACGCGCCCGCCGCCGGCACCCCGAGGCCGACCCCGGTCGTATTCCTGCACGGCGGCCCCGGCACCCCGGCCGAGGGCATTCCCGCCGGCGGCAGGGAACTGGCCGCGGACGGCTTCGACGTCTACTCGTACGACCAGGTGGGCGCCGGACGCTCCACCCGGCTCTCCGACATCACCCAGTACACCGTGGCCCGCCAGGTCGCGGACCTCGACGCGATCCGCCGCACGATCGGCGCGGACCGGATCATCCTCGTCGGCCAGTCGTGGGGCGGTTCGCTGGCCGCCCAGTACCTGCTGGCGCACAGCACGCACGTCGCCAAAGCCGTCTTCACCTCGCCGGGCGCGCTGTGGGGCCGTGAATACCCCGGCTCGGCGGCGGGAGACCCCTGGGACCACCTGACGCCGGCCGAGCGCTCGGCCCGTGACCGGCTCAACAGCAAGCCGCGGCTGATCGCCGCCGCCCTGCTCCTCCAGGTCAACCCGCGGGCCGCGCACGCCCTGGTGGGCGACGGCGAACTCGACCACTGGATGCACGAGTTGGCCCTGCTCGGCAAGGACACCACCTCGTGCGCGGGCACGGAGCCCACCGAGGCGCACTCCAACCCGCAGGGCTTCTACAGCAACCAGATGACCGTCAAGGACTTCGAGCAGCTGCCCGACCCGCGCCCCCGGCTGCGCGCGGTCCACGTCCCCTCGCTGGTCATGCGGGGGGAGTGCGACTTCATCAAACCCGCCGTGACCCAGGAATACCGGCAGACCCTCCCGGACTCCCGCATGGTCCGCATCGAGGGCGCGGGCCATGCCATCTCCCACAGCCGACCCGCCCTCTACACCGCCCTGCTGCGGGCCTTCCTGCTCGACCGCCCCTTGCCGGCGCCCGCGTCGTGAATCCGCCGTCCGCCCGGTCGCGGCGCGGGGTTCACGGAGCGGGGGTGGCGCCGGCGCGGGGGGCGCGGAGGTGATCGGTGTGCCGGGTGACGGTGTCGATGCGGGTGGCGAGGTCGGGGTGACCGGTTCGCAGGTGGGGGCGGGCGGCGGCCAGCGGGGTGAGGAGGCCGGCGGCGTCGTCGGCGGCGAGGGCGGTGTCGAGGTGGCCGAGCGCGGTGCCCGCGGTGGTGGGCAGGTCGGTGAGCGCGGTGATCTGGGCGGCGAGTCTGCGCAGGTCGGCCGCGTTCGCCCTGGCCCAGGTGTCGACGGTGCGGTCGGCGGCGCGCCGGCTGCGGGTGGCGTTGACCCGTTCCTCACCGGTGGAGCCGGGTGTGCCGGGGCGCAGGCGCAGATAGCGGCGTTCGGCGGCCTGGCGGCTGGCGACGCCGAGGGGCGCGGCCAGGTCGGCCCAGCTGGCACCGGCACTCCGGGCCGTCTCGATGAGGCCTGTCTCCCATCCGGCGAGCTGTTCGCGCACTTCGCGCAGGAGGAGCAGCGAGGCGAGTGCCTGCTGGCGGCCCTCGGCGGCTCCGGGGTCGTCGCCGGGTTGCGCGCTGCTGGCGTGGCGCAGCGCTGTCCTGATCGTCTCCAGCGCCGCGGCGGCGGCGAGGAAGGAGGCGGCTGTGCCGTGTTCGGGCGGGCCGGGTGGTGCGGTGCGGTCGGCTGTCACGGTACCTGCTTCCAGTGTCACCCTCCGGGTGACGGGCTCGTTTGTCATCGGATGGATGACATGGTACAACAGTGGGCAGGTGAAAGACACCCGGCAGCAACTGCCCGACTCCCTGGAGGTGTTCCGCGATGCTGATGCGTACCGACCCCTTCCGTGAACTGGACCGACTCACCGAGCAGCTCCTGCGCCCCGGCACCTGGTCGAGGCCGGCGGCGATGCCGATGGACGCGTACCGCGACGGTGAGGAGTACGTGGTCTCCTTCGACCTGCCCGGGGTCTCCCCGGAGGCGATCGACATCGACGTCGAGCGCAACATGCTGACCGTGAAGGCCGAACGGCGGCCCGCCGCGCACGGCGACGGGGTGCAGATGGACGTCTCCGAGCGGCCGCTCGGCGTCTTCTCGCGCCGGATCCTGCTGGCGGACGCCCTGGACACCGAGCACATCCGGGCGGACTACGAGGCCGGGGTCCTCACCCTGCGCATCCCCGTCGCCGAGCGCGCCAAGGCCCGCAAGATCGCCGTCGGCGCGAAGCGGGACCGGCAGGAGATCACCGGCTGAAGCCGGCGCGTCCCCTGCCGGGGAGCGAGCGCGCCTCCCGGGGCGCCACCGCGCCGCCCACCGGTCCTACCCCTCCACCCCCCCACCCATCCGGCGGCCGGCCCGTTCCGCGGGCCGGCCGCCGCCCGAGACGGAAGGCCTACCCCCACCCATGCGCACGCAGCCCGGACGGCGCCGGAACGCACCGGCGCTCACCTACGACCAGCTGCTCGAACGCGTCCGCTACGACGGCGCGTACCCGACCCGCGAACGAGCCGAGCAGGTCACCCGTACCGTACTCACGGCCCTCGGGTCCCAGCTGGCGGGCGACCCGCGCGCCGAACTCGCCGCACAGCTGCCCGTCGAGGCCGCCCGCGCGCTCCACTCCGAGGCGCCCGCCGCGCGACCCCTCACCGGGTGGGGCTTCGTCCAGGACCTGGCCGCCCGCACCGGTGTGACCCCCGCGGTCGCCCGCTGGAACACCGGCGCCGTACTGAGCACCGTCGCCGGCCTGGCGGACCCCGACCTGCTGGGCCGAATTCTGGACGAACTCCCGTCCGGTTACGCCCTGTTGTTCGGACGCGCCGAACTCGTCCAGGCTGCCTGAACAGCCCGCCCGAATACTCCGCGGAATGAGGGTGCATAGCCGGCGCCAGGCCGGGCATCAGAGTGCCAGCCGCACCAGGGATACCGAGAGGTGATGACATGGCCACCGATGAAGCAGTGAGGGAAGCGTCCGTCCTCTCGGCTCCGGCCGACCGCTCAGCGGGGTCCGACCCGGAGATCGCCGGCCTGCCGTGGGTCGAGGACGCCGGCAAGGTCGCCCCGAAGGACGCCCGGGAGCTGTCCCGGCTGTTCTTCGACCGGCTGCGGACGCTGGAAGAGGGCACCCGCGAATACAGCTACGCCCGGAACACGCTGATCGAGATGAACACCTCCCTGGTGCACTTCGCCGCGCGCCGCTTCCGCAGCCGCGGTCCTGAGGAGATGGAGGACATCCTCCAGGTCGGCACGATCGGGCTGATCAAGGCGATCGACCGGTTCGACCTGTCGCGCGAGGTGGAGTTCACGACCTTCGCGGTGCCGTACATCGTCGGGGAGATGAAGCGCTTCTTCCGCGACACCTCCTGGGCCGTGCATGTGCCGCGGCGCCTCCAGGAGCTGCGGGTGGAGCTGGCCAAGGCCCGCGACCACCTCACCGCCGTCCTGGACGCCCCGCCCACCATCGCCGAACTCGCCGCCTACCTGGAGATCACCGAGGAAGACGTCATCGAGGGCCTGGTGGCCTCCAACGGCTACACCGCGGGGTCCCTCGACGTGCCCGCCGGCGACGACGGCGCCGACGCGACGGAGGCCGGGCGCGCCTACGCCGACACCATCGGCGGCTGGGACCCCGCGATGGAACTGGTCGAGGACTTCCACGCGCTGGCGCCCCTCCTCGGCCAACTCAACGACCGCGAGCGGCTGCTGCTGCAGATGCGCTTCGGCCAGGAGATGACCCAGGCCGAGATCGGCGCCGAACTCGGCTGCTCCCAGATGCACGTCTCGCGCCTGCTGTCCCGCATCATCACCAAGCTCCGCGCGGGCATGCTCACCGACGTGTAACCTCCGGCGGCTCCTTTCCGGAACGGTTTCGCCGCCGCGGGCGCCGGCACCCGCACCGCGTCGCACCGGTACGGACGCCGGCCACCGGCCCGGGGCTGTCGCGTCACCGCAGGGTGGGTGCACCGGCCCGGGCGGGATCGTTGGACGCCGGGTGGTCCGGGTCATCGGCCGGGGCGCCGCCTCGGCCTGGCGGTTGCCGGGCGGCCGGTGGCCCGGTTCGTACCGGTGACACTCAGCCTTCTGAAGGGGCACGTCCGGGGTGGCGGCTGCCGGCGTGACTCAGCGCTCGTCGGCCCCGCGTCCGTCGGCCCCGCGCTCGTCCGCCCTGCGCACGCCGGGCCAGCTCAGCAGGAGCTGCTCGGCGCGCGGGAGCTTGGCGACGATCAGGTCGTAGGAGTCCTCGATCATCTCGCGGACCAGGTCGTCGGGGATCGAGTCATCGAGGAGCACCGTATTCCAGTGGCGTTTGTTGAGATGCCAGCCGGGGGTGATTCCCCGGTGGGCGGCGCGCAGTTGCAGCGCGATCTCGGGATCGCACTTCAGGCTCACACTCAACGGGTCGCTGTCCAGGGCGCTGAGCGCGAAGATCTTCCCGCCGACCTTGAAGACCGAGGTCTCCGCGGTGAAGGGGAAGGTCTCGACCGCCCCGGTCAGGTCCAGACAAGTGGCTTTGAGCGCGTCGGGTTTCATGCGGGTCAGTGTGCCGTGCCAGGCGGCGCCGATGACGATCCGGGCCGGGGCCGCGTGAGTCCGGCTGCTGCGCCCGGCACCGACCGCGGTGCTCCGCGTGCCGGACGAGGTCAGCCCGGCAGCAGCTCCCGCACCAGCGCCGCCACTTGCTCCACCTCGATCAGGAACCCGTCATGACCGTACGGCGACTCCACCACCCGGAGCCGGTCCGCGCCGGGGATGCCGGCCGCCAGCTCGGCCTGCTGGTGCAGCGGGTACAGCCGGTCGGAGTCCACCCCCGCGACCAGGGCCGGCGCGGTGACCCGGCGAAGTGCCGCCGGGGTCCCGCCCCGGCCCCGGCCCACGTCGTGGGCGTTCATCGCCTCGGTCAGGACGACGTAGCTGGCCGCGTCGAACCTCCGCACCAGGGTCTCGGCATGGTGGTCGAGGTACGACTCGACCGCGTACCGGCCGCCCCGCCACGGATGCTCCGCGCCCTGCGCGGCCCGCCCGAAGCGCGCCGACAGCTCCGCCTCGCTGCGGTAGGTCACATGGGCCAGGCGGCGTGCCAGGCCGAGCCCGGCCGCGGGGCCGCCGCCGGGTCCGGCGTCGTGGTAGTCCCCGCCGCGCCAGTTCGGGTCGGACCGGATGGCGTGCAACTGCACCGCCGCCCAGCCGATCTGCTCCGCGCTCGCCGCGGCCGGGGAGGCCAGCAACAGCAGCGCCCCGACCCGCTCGGGACGGCTCACCGCCCACTCCAGGGCGCGCATCCCGCCCATGGACCCGCCCACCACGGCCGCCCAGCGGCCGATCCCGAGCGCGTCGGCCAGCGACGCCTCGGCCGCCACCTGGTCGCGCTGCGTCAGGAACGGGAAGGCGCCGCCCCACCTGCGGCCGCCGGGCGCGTACGAGGACGGCCCCGTGGACCCCTGGCAGCCCCCGAGCACGTTCGGCGCCACCACGAAGAACCGGTCGGTGTCCAGCGCGCGCCCCGGCCCGACCAGGCCGTCCCACCAGCCCGCCGTGGGATGGCCCGGCTCCTTCGGCCCCGCGACGTGGCTGTCGCCGGTCAGCGCGTGCGCCACCAGCACCGCGTTGGAGCCGTCCGGCGCCGGCCGGCCCCAGGTCTCGTACGACAGGCGTACCCCGGGCAGTTCGCCGCCGGCTTCGAGCGGCAGGGGTCCGGCCAGGTCGTGCAGACGGCGCCGCCCCGGCGGGTCCCCCGGCTGCCACGCCCCTGAGGCGGGCAGCAGGGGGACGCCGCCGGGCGGCCTGGTGCCTGTCTTGTTCAGGACGCGCCCTTCGCCGCGCGGAAACCCGCCTCCAGGTCAGCGATGAGGTCGGCGACGTTCTCGATGCCGACGGACAGCCGCACCAGGCCCGGCGACGTACCGGTCGCCGCGAGCTGCTCCTCGTCCAGCTGGCTGTGCGTCGTGGACGCCGGATGGATGATCAGGCTGCGCACGTCACCGATGTTCGCCAGATGGCTGAACAGCTGCACGCCGTCGACGAAACGGCGTCCCGCCTCGGCCCCGTCCCGCAGTTCGAAGGCCAGTACCGCGCCCGCGCCCCGCGGCAGGTAGCGCTGCCCGGCCTCGTACCAGCGGCTGGACGGCAGGCCCGCGTAGTGCACGGCCGCCACCTCGTCGCGCGCCTCCAGCCACTCCGCGAGCGCCTGCGCGTTCGCCGAGTGCCGCTCCAGCCGCAGCGACAGCGTCTCGACGCCCTGGAGCAGCAGGAAAGCGGAGTGCGGCGACAGCGCGGGGCCGAGGTCGCGCAGCAGCTGCACCCGCAGCTTGATCGCGAACGCGCCGGGGCCCAGGGCCGGCCAGTACCGCAGGCCGTGGTAGCTCGGGTCGGGCTCGGTGAAATCCGGGAAGCGCTCGGTGTGCGCGCCGAAGTCGAAGGTGCCGGCGTCCACCACGACACCCCCGATCGTCGTCCCGTGCCCGCCGAGGAACTTCGTCGCCGAGTGCACCACCACGTCGGCGCCGTGCTCGATCGGCCGCAGCAGGAACGGCGTGGGCACGGTGTTGTCCACGATCAGCGGCACCCCCGCCGCGTGTGCGACGTCCGCCACCGCCCGTACGTCCAGCACGTTCCCGCGCGGGTTGCCCAGCGTCTCGGCGAACAGCGCCTTGGTCTCCGGCCTGATCGCGGCCCGCCAGGCGTCCTGGTCGTCCGGGTCCTCGACGAAGGACACCTGGATGCCGAACTTCGGCAGCGTGTGGCGGAAGAGGTTGTACGTGCCGCCGTACAGCGACGCGCTGGAGACGATGTGGTCGCCCGCGCTCGCCAGCGTCAGGATCGCCAGCGTCTCCGCCGCCTGGCCCGAGGCCACCGCGACGGCGGCGACCCCGCCCTCCAGCGCGGCGATCCGCTGTTCGAGTACGTCCTGCGTCGGATTGTGGATGCGGGTGTAGATGTTGCCCGGCTCGGCCAGCGAGAAGAGGTCGGCGGCGTGCCGGGTGTCGCGGAAGACGAACGACGTCGTCTGGTAGATCGGCACCGCCCGCGCTCCGGTGGTCGGATCGGGCTCGGCCCCAGCATGTACCTGCCGGGTCTCGAACGACCACGCGGACGTGTCGTCCGCGGGGGTCTCGTCGGGGGTGTGCCCGGCGGTGACGGAGTCGATGGGGTGCGTCATGGTTCTCCTGAGCGCAGGTGCGGGTGAAGGGAGACGGGTACCGGCACGTCGAGGGAAGTCCCTGGCGGTGCGGCGGTGCCCGGTGACGGCGCGTTCGGCCGCGTCGGAACGCGCGGGGGCGGACAGCCGCCGGGCCGGAGGAGCACGGGGGGCGGCAGGACGACGCGAGGCGCCGATGGCGCGGAACTGCGGATGATCAGCGGCCGGGAGCGGCGGCAGGACGCCGGAGACGCGGCGTCAGCGCGGGGCGCGACACCCCGTGGTCGTGACACGCGCGTAGTCCACGTGGCGGCGCATCACGAGCGGGGTCATGACGCCATGGAACCACACCGCCGCCCCGGGTGTCAGGCACCCGGGCGTTCCGCACCCGTTTCCGGTTCCGCGTAGGCGAAGTCGTACGCGGCCCAGTCGGTGATCGGGAGGAACCCGACGCGCCGGTACAGGGCGTTGCTGGTGGGGTTGGCCGAGTCGGTGAAGAGCACCACGTCCGTCGCGCCCGCGGCCAGCGCGGCTCTGCTCACCTCGGCCGTCACGGCGCTCGCGTACCCGTGGCCGCGCAGCCGGACCGGGGTGTAGACGGGGTCGATCCTGACCTGCCCGGCGACCATCGGGTTCACGCCCGCCATGGAGACAGGTGTGCCGTCGGGGGCGTCCCAGAAGGTGTAGCGCTTCTCGGCGAAGCGTGTGCCCGGCCAGGAAGCGGCGTCGATGGTGACCACCTCCCCGACGTCCGCGGCGAACTCACGGCACCAGCGCATGAGGTGCTCGTGGTCCCGCTCCTCCACGGGCCGGCCCCGGCCCGCCGGGGCCGGATCCGGCGGGGTGAGCGTACCGAGCCGGTACAGGTGGAGCCGGACGCGGAGCGTCGGCGTCGCACCGGTACGCCGCTGCCAGGCCTCGGCGAAGGCGGCGGCGGTGCGGTGGTCGGCGCTGACGGAGGGGAGGGAGTGCCCGCGCTCGACCAGATGGGCGGCGAGCGTGTCCGCCTGCTCGGGGGTCAGGGAGGTGACGCTCAGGCCGCGGGCCGGGAAGCGGTAGAAGGTGGCGCTGACCTCGCCGGCCCGCTCCAGCCGGCCGAAGACGGTGCCCCGGCCGCCGTGCTCGGCCGCCCCGAAGGTGCGCAGCTTCTCGGTCACCGTCAGCGGCATGGTGTGCAGGGCGGGCCGCGAGCGCAGGAAGTCCCCGGCTCTGGCGAGGAAGTCGTCGACGTCTTCTGTGAGGTGCCAGTCGTCCGGGCGCATGCTTGATGATCCCCGAAGGACCCGGCCGCGGGGAAGGCGAATTCCCGCACAGGCCCCGGCCCGCCGGCGCCGCCCCGCCTCGCCCGCGCCGCCCCGGCGGTGTCACCCGAGCGGGCCGTGCCCAGCCTGCGCGCGGGTCGGTGAGCGACGGTGAGGACGATCGTGCCGGTGGTACGCCCGGCCGCGCCGCGCCGGTGCGCCCCGGCCGCCTGCTCCAGCGGCAGGACGGTACACCTCGTCGCCCGGCCGGAACAGCGTCACGCCGAGACCCACGGCCTCGACCGCCCCCGAGACGTCGTTCCGACACCGCGGAACCACCCTGAACGGGCGGCGGCCCACGGGGTACTGGCCCGGGAGACAGGTTGCGCCAGGATCGGGCCACCAGGGGCCGGCGCGAGCGATGACGCGGCCCGCGTCCTGAGCCGCCGGGCGCGGGCCGGTGCCGGGGGTGGCTTGCCACGGGGCGTGCGGGGCACGACACTGCTGGGACAGCGCCTGCCCGCAGGGCGGACACTCGGCTCGACGCGTGGCGTCGGACCGTCCCGCGTGCGCACGGGCAGGACAGGCGCTCCGCCGCAGCCTTCGGCGGCGTCCGCGCACTCGACCCCCACCGCAACGGCGCGGCGACAGCCCCCGGGTGGTCATCTCCGGGGACCGAGTGCGGTTTACGACCTCTCTTGCAGGCCCGATACGCGGGCAGAAGACGCACACGGCAGTGCGGTCCTGCGGTGATCCCAGGTGTTCCCGCGTCTGTGGATCCCGTGCGCGGACGTGACGTGAAAGAGGAGACGGCATGGCCGAACTGGTCGGAGTCGAGGAAGAGTTCCACGTGGTGGACCTGGAGTCGGGAGCGCTGGTCCCCAGAGCCCGCGAGGTCCTCGACCGGCTGCCGGAGCGGGGGTTCACCACCGAGTTGCAGCAGTCCATCGTCGAGGCCAACAGCAAGCCGCACCGCTCGCTCGCGGACCTGCTGGAGGACGTCAGGGCCTCCCGCCGTGCGCTGCGCGCCGCCGCCGAGCCGCTCGGCCTCGGCATCGTGGCCGCCGGCACCGCGCCGCTCGCCCGGCTGGGCACCATTGAGGCGACCGCAGACCCGCGCTACCGGCGGATGACCGAGAACTACCGGGTCGTCGCCGAGGAACAGCTCATCTGCGGACTCCAGGTGCACGTGGACGTACCCGACCGGGACACCGGCATCATGGCGATGAGCCTGCTGTCCCCGTGGCTGCCCACGCTGCTGGCGCTGTCGGCCAGCTCTCCGTTCTGGCTCGGCTCGGACACCGGATACGCCAGCTGGCGCACCCTGCTGTGGCAGCGCTGGCCCACCACCGGCCCCGCCGGGCACTTCCGCTCCGCCGCGCACTACGACGGGGCTATCGCGGACCTGGTCAGGTCGGGCGTGATCAGCGACGCGGGGATGGTCTACTACGACGTCCGGCCCTCGACGCATCTGCAGACCCTCGAACTCCGCATCTGCGACGCCGTCCCCCGGGCGGAGACCGCCGTGATGATCGCGGGCCTCTACCGTGCCCTGGTGGTGGAGGCGTGCGAGGCCGTCGCGGCGGGCCGCCGCGGTGACGGCGAGCGCACGACGTGGCTGCGGGCGGCGACCTGGCGGGCCGCGCGGTCGGGGCTCGAAGGCGACCTCGTCCATCCCGCCGACGGTCTGCCCCGCCCGGCGCCGCGCGTAGTGCGGGCACTGGTGACCCGGCTGCGCCCGGTGCTCGAACGCCTCGGCGACTGGTCGGACGTGGTCGAACTGACCGAAGAGGCACTGGGCCTGGGCAGCGCCGCCCACCACATCCGGCGGGTGGCCGACGCCGACGGCCTGCCGGCGGCGGTCGGCATGCTCGTGGCCCGCACCGCCGGCTCGCGCGAACTCGACCACCCGCCGCACCACGGCGGCCTGCTGCTCGGCTACCGCGCCGACCACGACGAGATGGTCGACGTCACCGGCGAAGTACGGCCGCTGTACCGCCCGGTGCTGGCCGAGCTGGACCGCGCGGGCGTCCCCGGCCTGCAACGCGCCGCCCGCGACCGGCGGGAACGCCAGGAAGCCCTCGGCGTGCGCTTCCGCGCCGACCACGACGACACGCACCGCGTCTTCCCCTACGACAGTGTCCCCCGGCTGATCGAGGCCGACGACTGGACCACCCTGCGAGCCGGCCTCGGCCAGCGGGTCCGCGCTTTGGAGGCCTTCCTGCACGACGCCTACGGCGAGCAGGCCGTCCTGCGCGACGAGGTGATCGCGCCACGCTTCCTGCCGGAACGGCGGGCGGCCGGCGCTCCCGTGCGCCCCGGCACCGTCCACGTCAACATCGCGGGCATCGACCTGGTGCGGGACGCCGTCCGCGGCTGGCTGGTGCTGGAGGACAACCTCCGCGTGCCGTCCGGCATCGCCTACGCGAACGCGGCGCGGCGCCTCGGACCCGTCGTCCCCGGCCCGCACGTCCTGGGCGTCGACGACGTCCCCGCCACACTCGCCCGCGCCCTGCGCGCGGCGGCGCCCGGACCCGACCCGCGGCTGATGCTGCTCAGCGACGGCCCCGAGAACTCGGCCTGGTACGAACACCGCACCCTCGCCGAGGAGATGGGCTGCGCGCTGCACACCACCGGCGACCTCGTGATCCGCGAGGGCCGGGTGCACGCGGTGCGCGGCAGCCGTACGGAACCCGACGGGGCCCCCTTCGACGACCGGCCGTTCGACGTCGTCTACCGGCGGATCGACGAGGACGACCTGGCCAAGGCCGACGGGGCGGACGGCGCACCCCTGTGGCCGGCCCTCCTCGCGGTGGCCGGGGCAGGGCGGGTCACCTTCGCCAACGCCGTGGGCAACGGCATCGCGGACGACAAGGCGCTGTACGCCATGGTGCCGCGGCTGATCCGCTACTACCTGGCCGAGGAACCGCTGCTGCGCCAGGTGCCGACACTGCTGCCGGGCGAACCCGGCGTCCTGGACGAGGTCCTGGACCGGCTCCCCGACCTGGTCGTCAAACCGGTGGGCGGCCAGGGCGGCGCCGGGGTCGTCATAGGACCGCACGCCTCGCCCGAGGAACTCGCCCGGCTGCGCGCGGAGTTGCTGGTCTCCCCGCAGGCGTGGGTGGCGCAGGACGTGGTGCAGCTCACCAGCCACCCCACCTTCGACGGGGAACGCCTGGAACCGCGGGTCGTGGACCTGCGGGTGTTCGTCTGCGCGGAGCGGGAAGGAGACGGTCTCGGCGCCGTGGGGCTGACCACCACG
Source organism: Streptomyces sp. NBC_01477 (assembly GCF_036227245.1). Lineage (GTDB taxonomy): Bacteria > Actinomycetota > Actinomycetes > Streptomycetales > Streptomycetaceae > Actinacidiphila. Next base: position 1,400,501 of record NZ_CP109445.1, on the reverse strand, counting down.
GTGCTCCCGTCGGCGATGACCCGAGTCGCGGCGGGCGGCTCGCTGGTCGTCAACTCCTCACGGGGCGGCGGCGCCAAGGACACGTGGATACTGCGCGGCACGTCATGAGCCGCCCGGACCGGAGGTACGTATGTGCGGGCTGAGCGGCGAGATCAGGTTCGACGGGACATTCCCCGACCTCGCGGCCGTCGAGCGGATGACGGACCGCCTGGCGGCGCGCGGCCCCGACGGGCGGGGCCTGTGGTCGCACGGCGCCGTCGCGCTCGGCCACCGCCGGCTGAAGATCATCGACCTGTCGGAACGCGGCGACCAGCCGATGACCGATCCGGACGGCGGACTGACCGTCGTGTTCAACGGCTGCCTGTACAACCACCGTGAACTGCGCGCAGAACTGGAGGGGTTGGGACACCGCTTCCACTCCACCTCGGACACCGAGGTGCTCCTGCGCGCCTACCGCCAGTGGGGAAGGCGGTGCGTCGACCACTTCGCCGGGATGTTCGCCTTCGCCGTCGCCGAACACCTCTCGGGACGCGTGGTCCTGGGCCGCGACCGGCTCGGCATCAAACCGCTCTACCTCGCCGCCCGTCCTGGCCGGCTGCGCTTCGCCTCGTCCCTGCCCGCGCTGCTCGCCGCGGGTGACGTCGACACCGCGCTCGACCCGGTGGCGCTGCACCACTACCTCAGCTTCCACTCCGTCGTGCCCGCCCCGCGCACCATTCTGGCGGGGGTGCGCAAGCTGCCGCCCGCCACCGTCCGGGTGATCGAGTCCGACGGCACCGAGACCGACCACCTGTACTGGAACCCGCCGTACGCCCGGCTGCCCGAGCACGCGGGCATGGACGCCCGGGACTGGCGGGACGCCGTGCTGGACGCGCTGCGCACCGCGGTACGCCGCCGTACCGTCGCCGACGTGCCGGTCGGGGTGCTGCTGTCCGGCGGCCTCGACTCCAGCCTGGTGGTGGCGCTGCTGGCCGAGGCCGGCGCGACCGGCCTGTCGACCTTCAGCATCGGCTTCGACAGCGAGGGCGGCGAGTCCGGGGACGAGTTCACCTGGTCCGACCTCGTCGCCAAGCGCTACTCCACCGATCACCACCGCATCTCGATCGCGTCGCGGGAGCTGCCGGAAGCGCTGGACGACGCCATCGTCGCGATGAGCGAGCCCATGGTCAGCCATGACGTGGTCGCCTTCCACCTGCTCGGCCGGGAGGTCTCCCGCCATGTGAAGGTCGTGCAGAGCGGCCAGGGCGCCGACGAGATCTTCGCCGGCTACGACTGGTACCCGCCGATGGCCGGGATCGCGCGGGGCGAGGCCGCCGCCGCGTACGGCCGGGTGTTCGTCGACCGCCCGCACGGCGAGCTGACCCGGATGGTGGACCCCGCGGTGCCGCTGCCGGGCGACGCCTCCGGCGACTTCGTGCGCGACCACCTCGGCCGCCCCGGCGCCGACACCGCGCTGGACGCCGTGCTGCGGCTGGACAGCCAGATCATGCTGGTGGACGACCCGGTCAAGCGGGTGGACAACATGACCATGGACTGGGGCCTGGAGGCCCGGGTGCCCTTCCTCGACCACGAACTCGTCGAACTGGCCGCGGCGTGCCCGCCCGAGCTGAAACTCGCCGAGGGCGGCAAGGGCGTCCTCAAGGCAGCGGGCCGTACGCTGCTGCCCGCCGAGATCACCGACCGGCCCAAGGGCTACTTCCCCGTCCCGGCCATCCGCCACATGGCAGGACCCGTACTGCGACGCGTACGCGACGCGCTCGAAGCCCCCGAGGCGCGAGCCCGCGGGATCTTCCGGGACGACTACCTCCGCGAGCTGCTGAGCGCGCCGGAACAGCACCGTACGACGCTGGGCGCGAACGCGCTGTGGCAGGCGGCGCTGCTGGAGATCTGGCTGCAGGCCCAGGGAGTCACGTGACCGGCGGGCCGTAAGCGCCCGCGGGCCGCAGCACCCGGCCGGCGACCGGCGGTAGCGTCGCGTCGTGCGCCGGCCGACGCGGCGTACCCGTCAACGCAGCGCACTGACCAACGGAGTGGAATGAGCACGACCACGCACACCGGCTCCGCGCCGGCGGACACCTCCCCGCACGGCGGGACCGCCACCCCGCCGCACCGTTGCGGGCCGGCGTCCCCCGATCCGACCGGTGGATTCGCCGCCTTCGTGTGCGACCGGGGCGGCACACCGCAGCTGTGGCTGGCCGCGCAGGACGACGCGGAGCCCCGGCTGCTCGACGACCGCGCCGACCCGGTGACCGACGTGAGCTGGTCGCCCGACGGCCGGTGGATCGCGTACACCTCGGCGCCCGGCGGCGGCGAGCACCACGTGGTGCGCTGCGTACGCCCGGACGGTTCCGGCCACCGCGTCCTGGCCGGCGCCGGATCGCTCGCCGCCGCCTCCTTCGGCTGCTGGTCGCCCGACGGCGCTCTCGCGGTCACCGAGGCCGTCGCCGCCGACGGCGACGCGCCCGCTCCAGGGCCCGCGGACGCGCACACCGCCACGGCCCGGGCCGCGACGGCTGAACAGGGCCTGCTGATCGCCTCGCTGGTCGACCCGGAGGGCCGGAGCGCCCCCCGCCGGGTGGCCGCCGAGACCGGTTCCGCGACGCTGCGGGTGTGCGACATCTCCCGCGACGGCCGCTGGATCCTGCTGCGGCGCGGGCCGCGCGGCCACCGGGAGGCGGTCGTGCTGGACACCTCCACGGGCCGGGAGACCTGCCTGCTGCCCGCCGCCGACGGCGACCCGCGCGTGGGCCGCTTCTCCGCCGACGCCAGGACCCTGTGGCTGCGCAGCGACGAGGACCGCGAGTACGCCGCGCTGCTCGCCGTCGAACTGACCGCTGACGGCGCCCCCGGCCGGACCGTCGAGGCCGCCGCCCGCACCGACGCCGAACTGGAGCTGTTCAGTGCCGACCGGGCGGGCGAGCGGGCCGCGCTGGTGTGGAACCGCGGCGGACGCAGCCTCCTCCAGACCGTCGCGCTGGGAGCGGACGGCACCCTGGGCGCGGCACGTGAGGTCCGGCTGCCGCACGAGGTCGTCACGCGCGCCGAGCCCGACGCGGCCGGCGGACTGCTGCTGTCCCTGTCGGCGTCGGTCCGGCCGCCCGGCGTGTGGGCCGCCGCCTCGGACGCCGATCCGGTGCGTACCGCGTGGACCTGGCACGGCCCGTCCGCGGCGCCCGGCTGTCCGGCGCCGGAACCGCCGCTCGCGCTGGAGCTGACCGCGCGGGACGGCCTGCCGCTGTCCGGCTGGTTCCACCGGGCGCCGGGCGTCCCGGCCGCCGGCCCGTGCGTGGTGCATCTGCATGGCGGCCCGGAGAGCCAGGAGCGGCCGGTACTCGACCCGTTGTACCAAGCGCTCCTCGCCCGCGGCCTGCATGTCTTCGCCCCCGACGTACGCGGCTCCTCGGGCCACGGGCGCGCCTTCCTGGCCGCCGACCTCGGCGCGGGCCGCTTCGCGGCGATCGACGACGTGGCCGACTGCGCGAACCACCTGGTCGCTGCCGGGCTCGCCGACCCGGACCGGTTGGCCGTGATGGGCCGTTCCTACGGCGGCTATCTCGTGATGTCGGTCCTGGTGCGCCACCCCGACCTCTTCCGGGCCGGCGTCGCGGTCAGCGGCATCTCGGACTTCGCCACCTTCTTCTCGGACACCGAGCCGTGGAATGCCGAGTCGGCGGCCGTGAAGTACGGCCACCCGGTGCACGACCACGCCCTGCTGGCCCTGCTCTCGCCGATGACCCACATCGAGGCCCTGCGCTCCCCGCTGCTCGCCGTGCACGGAGCGCTCGACACGAATGTGCCGCCCGGCGAGTCCGAGCGGTTCGTCCATGCGGCCCGCCGGCTCGGCGCCACCGCCGAACTGCTGCTCTTCCCCGACGAGGGCCACGACCTGGCCCGCCGCGCCAACCGCGACCGCCTCTACGCCGCCGCGGGCGACTGGCTCACCCACTGGACCTCCTGACCTCCTGACCGCCCGGCCTACCCGGCGTGCGGGCCGGGCGGCATCAGGTGGGTCTGGTGAGGGAGGCTGCGAAGCCGGCGAGTGCGGTGAAGTCGTCGTCCCGCATGCCGATGCGCGGGTTGGTGTGGTGGAGGAGGGCAGGGGCGGTGACGTGGGTGTGGTCGGCCTCGCTCTGCTCGTCGTCCGCCCAGGCGAAGGGGCGGCCGTCGGCGTAGGCGAGGAGCGGGTCGGCCTTCCAGTGGACCGTGTCGGGGCGTTCGCGCAGGAGGGCGTCGCCGAAGTCGACGAACGGGAGTGCGGGCAGGCCGAGTACGGGGCCGATCCACTTGTTCGCGTCGTCCATCCAGGTGGTGGCCCAGCACAGATCGTAGGGGAGTGCCAGGAGTGCCGTGCCGTGGTCGGGGTTGAGCCATACGCGCAGCGATCTCGTGCGAGAGCGTAGTGTCACGGGCTCCGGGCCGGCGCCGCTCTCCCGGGGTACGCGGATCGTGGTGTAACCCGCAGGCCGTCTCTCGTGCTGCGCCGCGTAGGGATTCAGCGGGCCGTCAAGGTCCAGGAACAGCAGCGGTCGGCTCACGGTGGCCCCTGTTGACTTCGATCTGCCGTGCTGCCGGAGCATACGACCTCTCCGTCGAGTTGACCGACGACGACCTCTGCGACGCGGGTCGGTGACCGGTCATGCCGTGCGGGCCGTGCCCAATTTCCCTGGACAGACTGCTGAGTGACTTGGCGTCACTTATTCAAGGATGGGTAAATTCTGGCCCGGGTGACAGCCAAACCGCTTGACCTCCCCTTTTGTTGTCGCGTATGCGCATAAACCACAAAGGCGGATGAATCGATGCCCGAAATGGATGGCTTTACCGGTCTGCTCCTCGGGAGTGTGAGATTTAGCATGCACGGAGGTGTGGGTTCCGTTCACTCTGGGTGCGCGCGCTGTGTGGGCCGAACCGTTGACGCAGTGTGTTCCGGCGTGTTGGATCCGTTCTCTTGTGTGGTTCGTGTGAGCGGTCTGTGGGGGGCTGTTGATGGTGCAGGCAAGGGCCGGTCGTGGTGCGCGCAGACCGCGATGGCGTGGAGCCGCAGCTCAGGTGGGGGTACTCGCGGTGCTCGCGGGGGCGGCGCTGTCCGCGGGGGGCGTCGCGACGGCGGATGAGCCGGTTCCGGTCGGTGGCGTTGCCTCAGACGGGGCGACCGCGGGCGCAGCGGCGCAGGCGGACTCGCCGGAGTCGCTGGCGGTGGCTGCCGCACGCAAGTCGGGCGAAGCCGTGCCGGTGCCCGCGCTGACGGATGAGAACACGGATGTGTCGGCGCAGCCGGACGGGACGCTGGTGGCGACGATCCACGCGCACCCGGTGCGTGCCCGTAAGACCGGGAAGTGGGCGGCGATCGACACGTCGTTGCAGGCCGCACCGGATGGCGGGGTCGCACCCAAGGCAGTGCTGCCGGGCCTGGAGTTCTCCGGTGGCGGTTCGCAGCCGCTGGTGCGGATGTCGAGCGCGGGCAAGCAACTGGCGCTGTCGTGGCCCGATCCGCTCCCGGCACCGGTCGTCAACGGGGCTACGGCGGAGTACCGCGACATCCTGCCGGACGTCGATCTGCGGATGACGGCGACGGCCGACGGTTTTACCCAGTTGGTGGTCGTCAAGACGGCCGAGGCGGCGACGAATCCCGCGCTGGAACGGCTCGAGCTCGGTATGTCGAGCGCTGGTCTGACGATGCGCCAGAACACGGACGGGTCGCTGTCGGCGGTGGACACCGCCGGTGGCGGGACGGTTTTCGCGGCGCGGCAGCCGATGATGTTCGACTCGTCCGCAGCCGCGCAGGACGGTCCGGGCACTCCTTCTCATGCCGCAGGTCCGGCCCCGTCCCGCGCGGGCGGAACCGCCGCGGCGGATGACGAGCCGCCGGCCGCAGGTGGGGGACATGCCGCGGTTGTGGATGTGCAGATCGCCGATGACCAGACGTCGATGACCCTCACGCCGGATCAGGGTCTGCTGAGCGCGCCGGGCACGGTGTACCCGGTGATGATCGATCCGGGGATGACGACGCCGCACGCGGGCGGCTGGACGGGTATCTCGCGGGCGAATCCCTCGCAGGCGTACTGGAAGTTCAGTTACAACAGCTCCTACGTCGCGGACTTCGGTACGGGTTACTGCGTGTCGCCGACGTGCTCCGCGCAGGATGTGAAGCGGGTGCTGTACTCGCTGCCGGTGCACGGTCAGGCGTTCAACGGCAAGCACATCCTGTCCGCGGAGTTCGACGTGCGGGAGTCGTTCGCGTACAGCTGTACGAAGAAGCCCGTGCAGTTGTGGGTGACGAAGCGCATCAGTTCGGGCACCACGTGGAACAGCGCCAGTTCGACATCCGGTACGTCTGCGTTCTGGCAGCAGAACCTTCAGACGGTCACCGACGCGAAGGGGCGGAGCGAGTGCCCGGAGGGAGATCTGGAGTTCGGCGGTACGACCTCGTCGACGCTGCGGACGGAGGTGCAGCACGCGGCCGACGGCAACTGGACCGATCTCACGCTGGGGTTGAAGGCGGCGGACGAGACGGACGCGTACGGGTGGAAGCGGTTCACCGACGCCGCGAGCCTGCGGGTCCAGTACAACCTGCCCCCGAAGCAGCCGCTGATGAAGGACCTGACCATGTCGCCGGGTTCGGCATGCCAGACGTCGCCGATCCCGGTGAACAAGCGACCGCAGGTGACGGCCAAGGTCTACGACCCGGACGGTGACCGCCTCGGTGTGCAGTTCGCCGTCGCGTGGGACGCCGGTGACGGTCTCAGGCGCCGCTGGTGGTCGACCGGGGCCGAGGCCACCGTGCCGGCCGCGAGCACGTTCAAGGCATCCGGGTCACCGTTCACGTTCACTCTGCCGTCCCCGATCCCTGTCGACACCGGCAAGTCCCTGGGGTGGGAGGCGCGCGCCTGGGACGGTGCCGAGTGGGGTCCGTGGAGCTCCGCGGGCGATCCGCAGACGGACTGCTATGTCAAGATCGACACCTCGATCCCGGCGGGACCGGATGTGACGTCCATGTCGTTCCCCGGCTCCTCCGATCTGACGGACACGCTGCCGTCGACGGACGGGGTGGGCCGGTACGGCACGTTCAGCTTCAGCACCACGTCGACCGACGCGGTGAAGTACCAGTACGGGCTGGACGCCGCGCCGTCACCAACGCGTGCGATCGCCACCACGGGTGGCGCTGCCGCGTCGGTGCGGTTGCTGCAGCAGTCGGAGGGTCTGCACTACTTCTCGGTGCAGGCGCTGGACGCGGCGGGCAACGCCTCGTCCCCGACCACGTACTACTTCAACGTCTCCACCGGTCATCCGCAGTACGGGGGCTGGGCGATGGACGATGCCGCCGGGGCGGGGAGTCTGGCCGGGGCCGGAGGGCAGTTCCGGGCCACGATCGCCGGCGCGGCCGGTAGCGCGGCCGGTCACACGGGCAACGCGCTGTCGCTGCCTGGCGGTGTTGCCTCGGACGGGACGCCGGCGGACTACGCTTCGACAGCGGGTGCGGTGCTGGACACCTCGGGCAGTTTCACGGTGTCGGCGTGGGTGAATCTCACCGACACCACCATCGGGCGGGCCGCGGTCAGCCAGGACGGCTCGTACGTCGGCGGATTCAGCCTGGGGCTGTACGGCGGGCAGTGGACGTTCAAGACCGCCTCGAAGGATGCGACCGGATACGCCTGGCAGTCCGCCGTGTCCGCCCAGCCGGTCGCCGCGGGGACGTGGACGCATCTGACGGGGGTCTACAACCAGGCGGCACACACCCAGACGATCTACGTCAACGGGACTCCCTCGACGGCGGTTGCCGCGCCCGCGACACCGATGGCCACGGGCGCGCTCCAGTTCGGCCGGTTCCTGTCACCCGGCGCCTACACCGACCCGTGGAAGGGCTCCCTTGACGACATCCGCGTCTGGAACCGCGCGCTGACCGCGTCCGAGGCGGCGAACGTCGCTGCCGGCACGCCGGTGACGACCGGCCTTCCGGCGAAGGCGGTGTGGACCCTGGAGGAGACCGGCACCACCAGGACCGGCATCGGAGAGGCGGCTGACGCGGCAGTCAACGGCACCGTGACCACCGGCGTGGCCGGAGCCGCAGGCACCGCCGCACGCTTCGGCGCCAACGGCTACGCCCGCACCGCCCGGCCGCAGGCGGACGGCACCCGCAGCTTCACGGTGTCGGCGTGGGTGCGGCTCCCCGCGCCGGGCGTGGGGGAGACCAAGGCGCGGATGGCGGTGACGCAGAACGGCGTGCACAACAACGAGTTCTCGCTCTACTACTCCGCTTACGCGAAGACGTGGGTGTTCGGCCGCTACCAGGCCGACACAGCTGCTGCGACCCTCGTCAGCGCCAACCAGCCTGCCTGCACCGTCGGCAACTCCATCAACGGGGTGCCCTGCATCGGCCCGACCACCGGCGAGTGGACCCACCTGGTGGGCGTCTCCGACCAGATCGCGCACCAGAACCAGCTGTTCGTCAACGGCTACCTCGTCAGTACCGTCGCCTACACCCAGACCACGCCGTGGCCGACACCCGGCGGGATGCAGATCGGTGCGGTCAACCGGGAAGGTGCCAACGACGAATTCTTCGGCGGCGACATCGACGACGTCCGCGTCTTCGACCGCGTCGTGACCTCCCCCGAGGTCCAGACGATGATCCAGCAGCGCCCCCAACTGGCCGGACGGTGGAAGTTCAACGAAGCAACGACGGCAACACCGCCGCTCTCCCCGGACGACCTGAACTCCCACCCGGCGACGCTGTACGGACCTGCGGCGATCTCCGGCGACGCCAACCTCGGCACGGGAGCACTCAGCCTGGACGGCCACACCGCGTACGCGGCGACCAGCGGAGCTCCCCTCCACACCGGCGAGAGCTTCACCGTCGCCGGGTGGGTGCAGTTCGCTTCCAACCCCGAAGCGGACGCCGCGGTCCTGTCGATCGGCGACGGTACGGACGATGCGGTATCGCTGAGGTGGCACTACCTGCACACCGATCACGATCCGACCAATCCGGACATCCCCTTCCTTGACAAGGTCGAGGGCGAGTGGCAGGCAGAGTCAGTCACGGGAGGAACGCCTCGCGTGCACACGACGGTCCGCCAGTCGGTCGTTGGCGTCGCCGGCGCCTGGACCCACCTGGCGGTGACCTACGACGCGTTCTCCCACCAGATCGCGCTGTATGTGAACGGCCAACTGGAAGAGGACGTGTGCGACGACGAGAACACCTCAGGCACGTGTACGCAAGATGTCTCGTACACCGGGGCGAACCAGCCGTTTGAGTCCACGAAGGGCCTGCAGTTCGGCCGCATGCTGACGAACGGGGCCTGGGGCCAGCCGCTGTCCGGGCAGATCGACGACGTCTGGGCCTATCAGGGCGTGCTGACTCCCGCGCAGATCATCTCGCTGAACTACCCCGGAGAACTCGACAGCGCCATCGGTCCCTAAGCAGCAGGGGCGCCGGCTCCCGCCCACGCCAGGGTGCCGGCGCAGGACATCGCCCGTAGCTGTTCCCAGTGACTCACGCCCGGCCTAACGCCGGCACGACCAGCTCCGTCCAGTTCCCCCGGCCAGAGCAGGGAGATCCTCACGATGCGCATCACCCCGGCGCTGTGGCGCCGCACGCCCCGGCGGATCGCCGCCTTCATGTCCGCCGCCCTGATCGCCACTATGCTGCAGGCTCTGCCAAGCGCCCTCACACAGGCGTCGGCGGATTCCAACTGGCCTGCGGCGCCCTCGCTCGAAAAGCCGGTCAAGGTCAGCAACGCCAAGGTCAAGCCGCAGGCGGCGGATCGGACGGTGTCCCGTCCGCAGACACCGAAGAGGGCCTGGCCGGCGGCCGGGACCGCGTCGGTGTCGCTGACCGCGCCGGTGACGACGACAGCGAAGGCGGCCGCGGCTGCCGGGTCTCCCGTGAAGGCCGGTTCCTTGCCGGTGTCGCTGGCCGCCCTGCCGGCCGCGGGTACGTCCCGGGCCGCGACCGCGTCACCGGCGGCTCCGCAGAGGGCGACGGTCCGGCTCCTGGACCATGCGTCGGCGGTGAAGGCCGGGATGGACGGTGTCCTGCTGACCGTTGCAGGCAGTGGCGCGCAGGTCGGCCGGGCGAAGGTCAGTGTGGACTACAGCGCGTTCGCCGGTGCGGCGGGTTCCGGTTACGGCGAGCGGCTGCACCTGGTGCAACTCCCCGCGTGTGTGCTGACCACGCCGCAGAAGGCTGAGTGCCGCACGGTCACCCCGCTTGCGGGCAGCAATGACAGCGAGCGGCAGACGGTGACCGCGGACGCGGTCGCGCTTCCCGCGGCGCCGGGCTCGGTGGTCCAGACTCCGCTGGCAGTTCCGGGCGGTCCGGCGACCGGCGCGCTGACCGTACTGGCAGCCCTCGCCGGGGCATCCGGTCCATCGGGCGACTACAGGGCGACTCCGCTGTCTGCCGCGTCGACCTGGAGCACCGGTCTGAACAGCGGGACGTTCGACTGGAATTACGACATGCCGACACCGGCGGTGCCGGGCGGCCTCGCGCCGAAGGTGGGCCTGTCATATTCGTCGGGGTCCATCGACGGCCGGACGGCGAACGCGAACAACCAGGGTTCGTGGGCCGGTGACGGCTTCGACATCGACCCCGGCTTCGTGGAGCGCTCCTACAAGCCGTGCGGCGACGACGGGGTCAAGACGAACGATGTCGAGCCGGGCGATCTGTGCTGGGCCTACGACAACGCCACCATCAGCTTCAGCGGCCATTCCGGTGAGCTGATCCCGGTGAGCGCGGACGAGTGGCGGATCAAGGGCGACGACGGTACGAAGGTGCTGCGACTGCGGGACACCGCCCGCGGCAACGGCGACAACAACGGCGAGTACTTCGAAGCGATCACCACCAACGGCACGCAGTACTACTTCGGGTACAACCGCCTGCCCAACTGGGCGTCCGGCAACGCCGAGACCAAATCGGTGGAGACGGTCCCCGTGTTCGGCGATGACGCGGACGAGCCGTGCCACGCGGCTGCGTTCGCGGACTCGTGGTGCCAGCAGGGCTGGCGGTGGAATCTCGACCTGGTCATCGACACCAACGGCGACGACATCACGTACTGGTACACCCCGGAGACCAACTCCTACGGCCGGAACCTGAAGTCCACGGACGACACCCCCTACGTGCGGGCCGCCACCCTGCGCCGCATCGAGTACGGACAGCAGCAGGGTGACATCTACTCCACCACGGTCAAGCCGATGGCCCGCGTCGACTTCGGTACCGCCGAACGCTGCCTGGAGACCACGGCGTCGCTCTGTGATCCGGCAAGCATCGACACCAACCGGCAGTATTGGTACGACACCCCGTGGGACCTGAACTGCAAGGCCGGCACGACATGCGACGCCGGCCGGTACTCGCCCGCGTTCTTCACCAGGACCCGGCTGACGAATGTCACCACCTCCACGTTGCAGACCGACGGCAGCTACAAGCCGATCGACGCCTGGGACCTGCACCACGAGTGGGGCACCGCGGATACCGACTACCAGCTGCTGCTGGATTCCATCACCCACACCGGGCTGGCCGCCACGACGCCGGTCGCCCTGCCGCCCACGGCGCTGAGTTACGTCTCGCGGATCGGGCGGCTGGACAGGACCGGAGACGGGCGCTCCCCCTTCTACAAGCAGCGGCTGAGCACCATCCACGACGAGGTCGGCGGGCAGACCGACGTCAACTACTCTCAGGCCGCTTGCGACGCGGACCATCTGCCGACCCCGCAGACCAACACCACGCACTGCTTCCCGCAGAAGTACCAGCCCTCCAATGACGTGCCTGTGACGACGGAGTGGTTCAACAAGTACGTCGTGCAGTCCGTCATCGGTACCGACCGCACCGGCGGCGCCCCGGACATGGTCACCAAGTACAGCTACCTCGACGCCGGCGCGTGGGCGTACGACGATGACGAGGGCATCACCAAGGAGAAGCTCAAGACCTGGTCGCAGTGGCGCGGCCACGCCCACGTGCGGGTGCAGACCGGCGGGACGTCGGGGATGTCCACCCAGGCCGACCACTACTACCTGCGCGGCATGGACGGGGACCGCTCCGACCCGGCAGACGCGACCCAGAAACGCACCGTCACCGTGCCGGACGGGGAAGGCACCACCCTCACCGACGACGACGCGTGGGCCGGCTACGAATACCGCACCGAAACCTACGACGCTCCCGCAGGAAAGATCCTCGTCAAAGCGGTCAGCACTCCCTGGAAGAAGGAGACGGCCCGGCGGGTCCGCGACTGGGGCACCACCACCGCGAACCTCACCGGCACCGCAGCGGCCCGGGGCTTCACCTCGCTCGACAAGGGCGTTGGATCGCTGTGGGCGCAGACCCGCAGTAACACCACCTTCGACGACTACGGTCGGCCCATCAAGGCCGAGGCACTCGGCGACGTGGCCCTGGCCGGCGACGACCGGTGCACCCGCACGACCTACGCCGACAACACCGCGAACTGGATCCTCACCGGCGCCGTCCATGCCGAAACCGTGGCCGGGACCTGCGCGGCGAACCCGAACCGCGACACCCAGCCGGACGGCACCTCGGCAGTCATCTCCGACACCCGCACCCGCTACGACGGCCAGGCGTACGGCAAAGCCCCCACCCGGGGCCTGGCCACACTGACCGAGACACTGAAATCCCGCAACGGCAGCACCGCCACCTACCTCGACAACGCCGCCACCTACGACCGCTACGGGCGGCCGTTGACGGCCACCGCGCTGGCGTCCACCAGCGTGTTCGACCCCACCGACGACACCAAGGCCCCTGTCACCACCGCGTCGGCCAACCCCCGCGTCACGACGACCGCCTACACCCCGGCCACGGGGAGGCCGACGTTGACGGTCGTCACCACGCCTCCGGCAACGGCGGGTGTTGCCTCCAGCGCGCAGACCACCATGACCTCCATCGACCTGCTGCGGGGCCTTCCCACTATCAGCATCGACACCAATTCCAAGCGCACCGACGTCCAGTACGACGCTCTGGGGCGGGTGCTGGCGGTCTGGGAGCCGAACAACCTCAAGGGATCCAATACGACGCCGAGCATGGAGTACGTCTACACCAACACCACGGACGCCATCGCGTCGATCAAGACCAAGACGCTGAACAACAACAAGTCCCAGAACAGCGCCTACACCCTCTACGACGGGTTCGGCCGGGTGCGGCAGACCCAGGAGCCGGCCCAAGACGGCGGGCGGCTGCTGGCGGACACGTTCTACGACGAGCGCGGCCAGGCCGCCCTTGCCTACGCCCCCTACTACGCCAACGGGGCGCCCTCGGCGACGCTGTCCACGGTTGACGAGGCGACCAGCGTAGAGACCCAGACCGCCACGACGTTCGACGGTCTCGGCCGGCCGGTGAAGACCCAGGTCCTGGCCGGCAACGGCGTCGGCACGCCACTTGCGACCACCCTCACCTCCTACGACGGCACCAGCACCACCGTCACCCCGCCCCAGGGCGGCACCCCCACGACGACGATCACGGACGCCACCGGCCGCACGACCGAGCTGCGCCAGTACAAGGCCGCCACCCCGACCGGCACACCCGACTCCACCACGTACGGGTACGACCCCGGCGGCAACATGACCAGGCTGACCGACCCGTCCCACAACGTGTGGACCTGGACGTTCGACCAGCTCGGGCGGCAGGTCGCGGCTGTTGACCCGGACAGCGGCAGCAGCACCAGGAAGTACAACGACCGCGGCGAGCTGGTCTCGACCACCGACAACCGCAGCAAGACCGTCACGCACGTCTACGACAACCTCTCCCGCGAGATCGAGACCCACGACGGCCCCGCCACCGGCCCGCTGCTGACCTCCCAGACCTGGGACCCGACCAACTACAAGGGCCAGGTGGGCTCCACCACCCGCTACGCGGCCATCAGCGGCACCACCTACCAGTACAAGACCGTCATCAACACCTACGACGCCCTCTACCGGCCCACGAAATCCACCCTCACCGTCCCCTCGGTTCCCGGGCAAGAAGGCCTGGCCGGAACCTACTCCGGGGGCAGCGTGTACAACCTCGACGGAACCGTCCAAGTCACCGGCTACCCGGCCGCCGGCAGCCTCCCGGCCGAGAACCTCGCCTACACCTACGATGCACTGCACCGCCCCGCAACCATCGGCAGCAGCCCGCTCACCTACCTCACCGGCCAGACGTACAGCATCACCAACAAGCCGATGCAGTCCACCCTGAACGCCGGCGGTATGACCACCAGGGTCACCAACGCGTACGAGTGGGGCACCCAGCGCCTGTCCGCGAGCCGTACCGACCAGCAGGACATCACCGGCGCGGCCCGCGCCGCCGGCTACACCTACGACGAGACCGGGAACGTCACCTCGCTGCTGGACAACTCCCGTACCGGCAGGGACCAGCAGTGCTTCCAGTACGACCACCTGGGCCGCCTGACCGAGGCCTTCACCACCCCGGGTACCGCCTGCCCGGCCGCACCGGCCGGTACGACGCCCGGCGGCCCGGCACCGTACTGGACCAGCTACACCTACAACACCGACGGCACCCGCGACACCGAGGTCCAGCACCTTCCAACGGGCGACACCACCAGCGCCTACGCCTACCCCGCCACCGGATCCGGCCCGCACACCCTCGCAGGCGTCACCACCACGACCGGCACCGCGACGCCCGTCCACCAGACCTACGCGTACGACGCGGCGGGCAACACCACCGCACGGCACCTGGCGCCCAGCCCCACCCAGACCGACGACCAGACGCTGACCTGGGGCACCGAGGGCACTCTCGACCACGTCACCGACACCGTCAAGGTCACGTCCGGCGCGGGCACCACCACGACCGCCAAGACCACCGACTACGTCTACGACACCGCGGGCAACCGCCTGATCGAGCACACCCTCGACACCGCCAACCCCACCGCCGAGAACACCACCCTCTACCTCGGCACCACCGAGCTGAACTTCGTCAAGGGCGCCCCCAAGGCCACCGCCACCCGCTACTACCCCCTCGGCTCAGCTGTCGCCGTCCGCACCAACGACAACAAGGTCACCTTCCAGGTCACCGACGCCCACGGCACCGCCGCCGCCAACATCGACGCCACCACCGGCGCCCTCACCCAGCACTACGAAACCCCTTTCGGCCAGGACCGCGGCCCCGCCCCCACCACCTGGGCCGGCACCAAGGGCTTCCTCGGCGGCACCAAAGACACCGCCACCGGACTCACCCACCTCGGAGCCCGCGACTACGACCCCACCACCGCCCGCTTCATCAGCGTCGACCCCCTCCTCGCCCCCACCGACCCCCAATCCCTCACCGGCTACACCTACAGCAACAACAACCCCCTGACGTACTCCGACTCGAGCGGTCTGCGTCCCCTCGGCCCCGGTGACAACGACAACGACAACGCCCGGTGGGCACTGGATCAGAAACACAAGAAGAGCACCTACGCGTTCTATGGCTTCGAAGTCGACCGTTCAGGTGGCTGGTCCTGGCGCGAGGGCAATTTCCTGTCAGCGCCGGGCGGCAACATCCGCACCGACTACGTAGTCCCCTCATCCCAGGCGAGAGCGCACGGCCAGACGGCACATTGGGAAACATCGAAATATCACGAGAGTTCCGCAGCCCAATGGTTTGAAGAGCACCCTTATATCGCAGCCGCCGTGGATGAGGCGCTTGACAGCATTCCATATCTCTTTCCCGCCGCTGGGCCCGAAGTGTCAACCGCAGAGAGAGCGGCGGCCGGAAACGGTATGAGAGTGGCCGAAAGAGGAGAAGCCGAGTCAGGTGCAGCCAGCGCTTGCGCGAAAAGAAACAGTTTTTCCTCCGATACGCCCGTTCTCCTCGACAATGGGGCAGCTAAGCCCATCAATGAGCTTCAGCCCGGCGACAAAGTCGAATCCGCCAACCCTGAAACTGGAAGGAATGAAGGCGGCCGAACTGTCACCGCAACTCACATCAACCACGACGACAACCTGATTGACGTCGTCGTGGAGACCTCTCCCGGCCATCAGCAGACCCTGCACACCACCACCGAGCACCCCTTCTGGGACGACACCACCCACGCCTGGGTCCCCGCTGCCCGGCTCACCCCCGGCCATGCACTCGAAACCGCCTACAACACCCATGCGCGCGTCGCTACTGTACGAGTCGTCCCCGGTGAAGCTGACAGGTACAATCTCACCGTCGACCAACTCCACACGTACTATGTACTCGCCGGAACCACGCCGGTCCTCGTTCACAATTCAGGTGGCGAGTGGTGTACCCCAGAGGAACGCATCGAAGATGCTCCGGACATCGGCAATGGGCATGCGGGAAGCAAGCACGCTGGCGACTTTCCGGGACATTCGCCTGCGGATATTGGAGACCTCGCGCGGGACGTGATGCAAAACCCGGCACGTACTAAGCCGCTGGGTGGTGGGCGGAGAGCATATCAGGGGAAGGATGGGTCCACGATCGTGATTCACGACCCGATGCATCCAGATGGCGGTACTATCTTCCGTCGGGATCCGGGAACAATTGACGATTACTGGGATGGGTTGAACTGATGCCCGAAATTCCTGCAGTGGCGAGTGACTTGCTCACGGTGGATGAGATTTCCTGGCTGCGGCGTGCACTCCTGGAATGGGGTGGCCCAGCTCGATGCAGCGATGAGCTCGCTATCGGCATGGGATTCGAAAGTGTGCAGGATCTTCTCCATCAATGCGGCCGGTTGCGTAGCGCACTCGGAAACGATCTTCCGATAGTCCCGGTTGATTGGGCGCGCATATTGTTGGCTGCAGAGATTGTCTTTGTCAGTGATCTTGCGGGTTCGGGATGCGAATGGTCGACGACTACGGGATTTAGCAACGAGTCAAGCATTCGGATTCTGCGTGCGATCCAGCTCAAGTTGGTCGGAGTGGTAAGACCTTACTTTGGAAAGCGGCCGAGCGTGTGAGAATCGCCAGGTTGCATTTTCGGTAAGCGAAGGGCCCGTCGAAGAAAGGGGACCCGCCGGAGATATCCGGCGGGTCCCCGCAGTCCTTTGACGGCAACGGTGACGGCAACGTCAACGGACAACAGTTGCGGTGGGCGGGTCGGCGGGGTCGTCGCCGTCGTTGAGCGCTCGGCCGAGGGCTTCGATGGCCTGATGCTGGAGGCGTAGTCGGACGTGGGCGTAGACCTCGGCGGTGACGGCGATGTGGGCGTGGCCGAGGAGTTCCTTGATGGTGATCAGTTCGACGCCCTGTTCGAGGAGCAGGGTGGCGCATGTGTGGCGAAGGTCGTGGAAGCGGGTGCGGCGGAGTCCGGCGTGAGTGAGGAGGGTGCGGAAGTGCTGGGTGACACCGCCGGGGTCGAGCGGGTTGCCGCTGGGCGTGGTGAAGACCAGGTTTTGCTCTTCCCACCTGTCTCCGGCGGTTTGGCGTTCGGTGTCCTGTGTCTGACGGTGCTGGTTGAGGGCGGTGAGGCAGGCGGCGGGGAGGGCGATGCGGCGTTCGGCGGCGCGGGTTTTGGTGGGGTAGAGGGCGGTGCCGCCGTTGGGGGCGTTCTGTAGGGTGCGGCGGATGTTCAGGGTGCGGTTTTCGGTGTCGAGGTCGTGCCAGGTCAGGCCGAGGAGTTCGCCGCGCCGTAGACCGGTGCGCAGAGCGAGTTCGAACAGGGCGTGGAGCCGGTCGGTTCGCGCTGCCTGCAGGAACTGGCGGGCTTCGGCGGCGGTGAGGGGTTCGAAGCGTCGGTGGCGTATCTGTCCGACTTGGACGTGGCGGGCGACGTTGCGTTCGACGCGTTCGTCTCGGACGGCTTGCTGGAGTGCGGAGTTGAGGACGGCGTGGACGTACTGGAGGGTGCGTGGGGAGAGGCGTTTGCTGCAGCACTGGCCGATCGCGCAGCAGTGGGGCCGCTGGTTGGGGTGCTTGGGGTCGGCGCGTCGGGCGGCGTCGGTGCCGTGTGTGCAGCACTGGCAGGCGGCGCGGAGCTGGTCGAGCCAGCCGCGTACGTCGGCGACGGTGAGCCGGTGGAGCTTCTTGGGGCCGAGCGCCGGGAGCAGGTGGAGGCGGGCGACGGCGGTGTAGCGGGCGTGGGTGGTGGCCCGCAGGCGGTGGACGGCGATGGTGTCGAGCCAGTAGGTGAGGTACTGGGCCACGGTGGTGTCACTGATGCGGGTGGGCAGGCCGCGGTTGCTCACGGCCACAGCTTCGGTGAGTTTGTCGGCGGCTTCCTTGCGGGTGGTGCCGTAGACGCGGATGCGTTTGCGGGTGCCGCCGGCGGCGAGGACGTATGCGGCGGCTTCCCATCGGCCGTCCTTGCGTTGGTAGATGGTTCCGTCGCCGTTGGCGCGGGTGCGGCGGGAGGCGGGGGTGTCGCGGGGTGTGGTCATCAGGCGGCTTCCTGTTCGAGGTGGTGGTGGATGTAGGTGGTGAGGGCGTGGGTGGGGATGCGGCGGGCGCGGCCGATGGTGAGGGAGGGGAGTTGGCGGGTGCGGATGAGGTCGTAGACGGTGGAGCGGCTGATCTTGAGGCGGGCCATGACCTCGGGGACGGTCAGCAACTCGGCGTCGGCGGTCACCCGGTCACCTCGGTCTGGACGGGTGCGGTCAGCGGGTCGGTGGAGTGACCGGCGTGGTCACTCGCGCGTCGCGCCTGTCGAGTGCGGGCTGGCTGCTCGGGTCGGGGCCTTGGTGCGGCGGCCAGGAGTTGTGCGAGGTGGGCGAGTTCGGGCAGGAGGCCGCTGCCGGTGTACTGCCAGTGGGAGATCACCAGGGTGGTGTCCGTGCCAGCGCGTCGCCCGCTCTGCGCGTGGTGGCCGCTGGGGTGACCGGCGGCGGGGTCGGTGTGACCGGCGGTCAGGTCAGCGCGGTCACTGTGCTGGTCAGTGACCGGCTGGACTTGTTCAGAGCGCTGCTGGGCGTCGTCGTGGTGGGTGCGCCAGGTGGTGCGTTCGGCTCGGAGGTGGGTGAGGGTGGTGGAGTAGTGGCGGGTGCGGGTGGAGAAGTGGCCTCGGAAGCCGAGCATGTGGGCCCATTGGCGCAGGCGGAGGTGGGCGTGCTGGGGCCGGGTGCCGAGGTGCCAGGCGGTGTGGATCATGCGGCGGGCGTGGTCGGTGAGGTCGTGCTGGGCGAGTTCGGCCAGGAAGCGCAGTCGGCGGTCGAGGGTGCCGGTGGTGGTCTCGGCGCCCTTGGTGGCGTACTTGGCGATGTAGGCGGCGACGTGCCGGTCGGTGACGGGGGCGTCGCCGGTGAAGTCGGTGCTGTGTATCGCGCGGACGTCGATCTGCCGCCCGAACCGGAACACCGAAGGCTCCGGCGGCTGTGCCGGGTCGGCCTCCCCAGTCCGGGAGGGGTGTCGGTGCTGGACGCGGGTGCGCTTGGCGGCGGCGCGGACGGCGTGGTCGAGGAGCCCGGTGGTGGCCCAGGCGGGCGGAGTGCTGTGGGGGCCGGTGGGTCCGTCGATGCGGATGACGGTGTGGAAGTGGATCTGGCCGCGCTTCTGGTATTCGGCGACCTTGGCGTAGGACAGGGTCGCGTGGTGGCGCAGGGTGCGTTGGGTGAGTCCGGCGGCGTGGGCGATCTCTCGGCGCAGGTGGGTGGTGAAGCGGGCCCACAGGGCGGGGGCGTGGGCGTTCCACAAGACCGCGCCGGTGTAGTCGTACCGTGCCGGGTTCAGCGGCGTCCCGAGCAGCGGGTCGGCGTCGGAGTGCCGGGTGCCGCACGCGCACGGGGACGCGCCGGGTTGGTTGTGGACGGGGCCGAAGCCGGGGGCGGTGAGGGTGGCGAAGACGCGGGGATGGGTGGAGACGCTGGTGGGGACGGTCTTGCCGCCTCGCAGTCCGGCGGCGATGAGCTGGTAGGTGTCGTACCGGTAGACGTGCGAGCAGGAGCGGCAGCGGGTGGCGCGGCGGTTGCCGCAGCGCAGCAGGAGTTCGCCAGCCGGTAGGTGGCGGGTGTCGAGGTGGTCGAGGATCTGGCCGGTGGCGGCATCGAGGCGGGTGCGGTGTCCGGTCATCCGGATCGGGCGGGCACAGCCGCCGAGTGAGCCGATCTGGCGGGCCAGGGGTGCGAGGTGTCCGGCGGCGGCGAGCTTGGCCAGCCTGGCCGTCAGGCGCGCCCGGCGTTCCAGCGCCGAGTCCCTGTTCGCGGACGTGTCGGCGCTCCTGGCGAGCGCCTGTGGGGCGAACGCCCGGTTAGCGGGAGCGGAGGTGGTTGCGGGGGTGGGGAGTTGGAGCTGTGCGGGCATGGGGACAGACCTCCGGCAGGAGTCGGGAGAAGAGGAGAGGTGACTGAGGGGCGGCCCGGGTGGTCGGCGCATGTGGGCGCGGTGCGCGTGATGGCGGGCGCGGAGGGTGGGCCGGGGACGTCTGGCCTGGTCAGCGGTGGTGTTCACCGGCGGTGCGTGAAGGTAGCATCGCTTCAACGGCGCATTCAAGTGCATCCCTCCTCATCTGTTTCGGTGGTCGGTGGGGACGCGGGTATTGTGGCCCCGGTCTTCCGTTTTGGACGGGCCGGATTTCGGTGGTAGTGGCGCAGAGAGGACGGGTGACCTGCGGTGACAGTGGGGCGGCGCGGGCGTAGACCGGTTGGCGGCACGGTGTTGCTGACGTTCGAGCTCATCGCCGAGGCCCTGCGGGAGCGGATCCGCTCCGGGGAGCTGAAGCCCGGGGACGCGCTGCCGACGCAGGCCGTGTTGATGGCGGAGTTCGGGGCCTCCAGCCTGTCCGTGCAGAAGGCCATGGCCCTGCTGAAGCAGGACGGCTACGCGATCTCCCGCCCTGGCAAGGGAGCCTTCGTCGCCCACCCCGACGACGGCATCGACGGCGACTCAGGTGACGGGGAGGCGGGGAGCACGCCCGTCGGCGGGACGGCGGCGCGCGTCGAGGCACTGGAGCTGGCACTGGCCGAGACGCTTAATCAGCTCACCGCCCTGCGTGCCCGCGTCGAAGCCCTTGAAGCGGGCGGCACCGAGCGAGGCTGCTGATCTGTCGGCCGCAGGACGTGCCAGGGGCCGGGGTGCGTCCAGATTTTCTCTACGAGGTTCAAGGCGGGCCCCGTCCGTCGGAGCTGCCGAGCGACGCCGACCGACCCGTCGTCGGGCAAGCGCCTGACGCCCGAGCGGGGTGCCGGCGGAGACAGGGCCCGCGCCGAGGGGGTGGGTCCGACCGATGCCCGCAGGCAGCAAGTTGTGGCGTAAGGACTCCTTGCCCCGTGGCGGAGCAAGTTGTCGCCTGCGACCGTCCTACGGCCGGATCGCAGGCACGGGGTCAGCCAGGGGGCTGACCCTCACGTCCGTCGCCGCACTCACCGAGGGCGGTGGCTGAGGCAGCCTCCGGCGGGGAGCGAAGCTCCCGACAGCCCGCCGTCGCCCAGCCCCTCCGCCCCATGCCTGCGCGCCGCCAGACTGGCCGTCGCACGAGGCAAGCCGTACGCCCACCGAGGGGCACCTCGACGGCCGACCGCCGACGCCCCAGACCAGGCGACTGGTCTATACCGCCGACGGCAGTAGTGACGGCAACAACCACGAACAACCCCGGCCGATCCCGCACCTCAGCGAAACACCGAAAGTCGCTTGACCTGCGAAAACGCAGGTGGAGAGGGGTCGCATAGCACACGTACTATGTGCTGGCTGGTAATACGCCAGTCCTGGTTCACAACACCGGGCCTGCGTGCGGTCTGGGCGGTTTCAAGGCAGGCGTAACCCCGGATGAAATCACCGGGATCAACCGCGGATTTGGCGGAGAAACGCTTTTGAGTGGCTCTCCCGAGAATACGATGATCAACGCAAGTAGGTATAACAGCTTCTGGGATAAGTCTGCGGTTGTCATTCGGGACATCGCAGGAAGCCATATGTTCAACAATGGAAATAAGCGAACTGCGCAGGCAGTCGTGGAGCAGCTGATGGAGCGCAATGGTGTCACGAGTGGGCCGACATCGCAGGACTTGCGCAGTGTCATCGACAGGGTCGGCAAGGGCCAGCTGCACAGCATTGATGACATCTCGTCAGCCTTGAGGGGCTACTAACAGGAGTTGGGTAATGGATATCGAGCAGCTTATGGAAAGGCTTGGCCGCTCGGGTGTCACCGTAATCATCAAGGTAGATGACGAGAGGATGGCAGAGGGCGGCGAGCCATGGACTGTAGTTATGTCAGGGCCAGCCATGGGAGAGCAAGGATTCATTCGGGCTGAATCTTCAAATCTCGATTCCTGTCTCGAACAAGCACTCGATCGACTGCGCGAGCGTCGAAATGACTGGGAATGGCTGGTTGATATTTCCTGACGAATGCTGCGAGGCCCCACCGGAGCGATTCCAGCGGGGCCTCGCGGGGCTTGACGGCAGTAGTTGACGGCAACGTCAGCGGACGGCTGCTGCGCAAACGGGCGGTTCGTCGCCGTCGTCGGGCCGTGTGGCAGGCTGGACGGGATCGCGCAGGGCGATGCCGAGGAGGTCGATGGCGTCGCGTTGGAGGCGGAGTCGGACGTGGGCGTACACCGTCGCGGTCACGCCGAGGTGGGCGTGTCCCAACAGTTCCTTGATGACGACGAGTTCGACGCCCTGTTCGAGGAGTAGGGTCGCCGCCGAGTGCCGCAGATCATGGAACCGGATGCGGCGGAGGGCAGCCCGGCGGAGCAGGGTGTTGAAGTGCCGGGTGAGGGTGGCGCCCTCAATCGGGTTGCCGTCGGGCCGGGTGAAGACGTAGCCGCTCGCCTTCCAGCCCGCCCCTGCCGCTTCGCGCTCCTGGCGTTGCCGGTCACGGTGCTGTTCGAGGGAGCGCAGGCACGGCGTCGGCAGGGCGATGCGCCGTTCGGAGCTCTGGGTCTTGGTCGGGAGTGCGGTCAGGCCAGTGGAGTTGGTGCGTTGGAGGGTGCGTCGGATGCTGGCGGTTCCGCCGGTCAGGTCGAGGTCTTCCCAGCGCAGGCCGAGGAGTTCGCCCTTGCGGAGTCCGGTGTGGAGGGCGAGTTCGAACAGCGCGTGCAGCCGGTGCCCGTGGGTGGCGACGAGGAACGCGCGGGCTTCTACGGCGGTGAGGGGTTCGAAGCGGCGGGGGCGTGGGGTACCCATGCGGACGTTTCGGGCGACGTTGCGGGGGATCTCCTCCTCGCGTACAGCGTGCTCCAGGGCGGACTTGAGCACGGAGTGCACATAGGCCAGCGTCAGCGGGGAAAGCCGCTTGCGGCAGCACGTCCCGACGGCGCAGCACTGGGGCTGGTGGCGGGCGGTGTCGAGGCCGCGTGCGCAGCACTGGCAGGTGGCGCGGAGCTGGTCGAGCCAGGTGCGGACGTCCTTGGCGGTGAGTTTGGCGAGCTTCTTCCGTCCCAGGCCGGGGAGCAGGTAGAGGCGAACGCAGGCGGTGTAGCGGGTGTGGGTGGTCTCGCGGAGCCGGTGGACGGCGACGGTCTCCAGCCAGTACGTCAGGTATGCGGCCACGCTGCCCTGCGCGGACGGTGCCGGGACGCCCTTGTTGCTGGCGGCGATCTTGTCGGTGAGTTTGGCCAGGGCCTCTTTGCGGGTGGTGCCGTAGACGCGGGTGCGGCGGTGGGTGTTGCCGGGGGCGAGGACGTATCCGGCGGCTTCCCAGCGACCGTCTTTTCGCTGGTAGACGGTTCCGTCGCCGTTGGCGCGTGCGCGCCGGGATGCGGGGGTGTCCCGGGGTGTGGTCATCAGGCGGCTTCCTGTTCGAGGCGGGTGCGGATGAAGTCGGTGAGGGCGTGGGTGGGGATGCGGCGGGCGCGGCCGAGGGTGATTGAGGCGAGCTGGCCGGAGCGGAGCAGGTCGTAGACGGCGGAGCGGCCGAGTTGGAGGCGTGCCATGACCTGGGGCACCGTCAGCAGTTCCAGCACCGGTGCCCCTTCCGTGCCGAGGACGACGGGCGGGGGTGAGGCCATCAGCAGCCCCCCTCGGCCGCGAACTGCCGTGCCAGTTCCTTGCGGTGCCACACGTGGGCGGCGAGGAGTGCGGCGCCGGGGCTGTAGCCCGAGCCGAGGTAGTTCCAGTGGCCGATGACGAGGGTGGTCGTCGGGTCGGACGCGGGTGTGCCGGCATGGGCGCCTGCCTGTTCGGTGCGCCACGTGCGGCGGGCGTCGCGCAGCGCACCGAGGGTGGTGGAGTAGGAGCGGGACTTGGTGGAGAAGCGGCCCCGGAAACCCAGCATGTGCGCCCACTTCCAGAGCTTGAGGTCGGCAAACTCCGGGCGCTTTCCCAGCCCCCAGCAGGTGCGGATCATCTGCCGTACATGGCGTGCGACGGCGAGGCGGGGTAGCGGGCGGGCCTGTCCGGTGCCGCCACAGGCGGTGCACGGGAGCGGGGTTCCGTGGGGTAGGAGGGTGGCGCCGCGTCCCTGGCAGGGACGGCAGAACACGGCGCGGTCGAGGGCGCCGGAGGCGTCGGCGGACTTGGTGGCGTACTTCGCCACGTAGGCAGCCACGGCCTGATCGGTCAGTTCGGCGTCGGTGCCGAAGGCGGCGATGCGCCACACCCAACGACTCATTGGTGGTCGCCTGCTCAACCACGGCTTCGTCGTCTTTGTGGCGGGCCTGCTGCCGGGCAGCAGCCGCACCGCTGTGACCTGCACGTCCTCCACAGGCTGTTGTGCAGCTAGGTGCACCACAGCTTGCTGCACGCGGCTCAGGTAGCGGGCCGGGTCGGACAGGCGGCACCGTGAATGACGTGCCTGCTGGGCGCTCGTACCGCGGCACCGTTGCCGCCACCGGATATTCCGGCCGTCCTTTGTGGACGGAACACCGGAGATCCGCGAGCCATCCGGATGATTCGTTGCCGACGCACGGCTGCTGCGCTGAGTAGAACGAATTGAGGAACGATGCAGAGTCTTGACACACTTACCAAGGAAATCGTCGCCCCCGCGGTCGGGGAATCAGTGCCGGCCGACATCGGCGGCCGGTATCGCGCGCAATTGACGAGTACCCCCGACGAACTCGTCAGCGAGCTTCCGCTCACCGAGGCCGCCGCCCGTTCGGTGGGCGCCGGGCGGCTGACGACCCGGCGGGTACTCAGCGGCGCCGACGACCGGCTGCTCGTCGTGGTCGGGCCGTGCTCGATCCACGACGTGGACGCCGGTCTGGCGTACGCCAAGTCGCTGGGGGAGCTGGCCGGTGAACTGGCCGAGGACCTCGCCGTCGTCATGCGGGTGTACGTCGAGAAGCCGCGCACCACGCTCGGCTGGACCGGGCTGCTGTGCGACCCGGCGCTGGACGGCAGCCACGATCTCGACCGGGGGCTTCGCGCCTGCCGGACGCTGATGCTGGCGGTCGCGGAAATGGGGCTGCCCGTCGCGACGGAGTGGCTGAGCCCGGTGGCCCCGGCCTATCTGGCCGACCTCATCTCCTGGGGGGCCATCGGCGCGCGGACCGTGGAGAGCCAGGTGCACCGGCAGTTGGCGAGCGGTCTGCCCATGACCGTGGGCATGAAGAACGGCAGCACCGGCTCGGTGGGCGTCGCCGTCGACGCCATCCGTTCCGCGGCCTCTCCGCACGCCTACCTCGGCCTCGGCCCGGACGGCAGGGCGGTCACGCTGCGCACCAGCGGGAACCCCGACTGCCACGTCGTGCTTCGCGGCGCGTCGGGCACACCCAACTACCGCGCGGAGAACGTCCGCGAAGCCGCGCGCCTGCTGTCGGCGGCCGCGCTGCCCACCGGCCTGGTCATCGACGCCAGCCACGGCAACAGCGGCAAGGACCACGTCCAGCAGGCCGTGGTCGCCCGGGAGATCGCGGCGCAGGTCGCCGGCGGCGACACCGACATCCGGGGCGTGATGCTGGAGGGTTTCCTCATCCCCGGGCGCCAGGACCTC
This sequence comes from Streptomyces sp. NBC_01477, assembly GCF_036227245.1. Classification (GTDB taxonomy): domain Bacteria; phylum Actinomycetota; class Actinomycetes; order Streptomycetales; family Streptomycetaceae; genus Actinacidiphila. The sequence continues at coordinate 1,374,787 of NZ_CP109445.1, read as the reverse complement.
GGCGCGGGCGAACCCGTGTTCGGGCAGAGCATCACCGACGCCTGCATGGGGTGGGCCGACACCGTGGACGTGCTCCGGGACCTCGCGGCGGCGACCCGCCGGCGCCGGTCCGCGCGGGCCGCCGCGCAATGACCGCCCGCACCGGCGGCTGCGCGGTGACCGTGCGCACCGGCTGCCGCGGGAAGACCGTGCCCCCCGGCCGCCGCGCACCGGACCGCCCGTCGCCGCCCGCGCCCCGCGCCCGTACCGGGCCACCCCCCGCCCGTACCGGCGCGCCCCGCGCCCGTACCGCATCCGTATCCGCCAGCCCACCCCCACCCCCACCCGTACCCCCGCCTCGCAGGCCGCGTACCCCGTACGCCCGAACATCCGTGACCGCCGGAAGGAACAGGAAGGCGAGCATGCTGGACATCCCCGCACTGGGCCCGTCCGGGCCCTACCGCACGCGCAGGCGCGTCGCCGTGCCGGACGCCTCGGGCCTGGCCGCCCTCGAACTGGCGTCGGTCCCCGGGCTGGTCGTCTCCGACTGGATCGGCCGGCTGCGGGCCGCCGCCCCCCTGCCGGCGGCGGAGGTGCCGGGCGTCCTGCGGAAGGCGGCCGACGTCTTCGAGACCGAGGAGGTGCTCGGCGACGACCTCGCGGCCCACGAGCGGCGGGTGTCGGCGCTGACGGGCACGCCCGCCACGGTCGTCAGGGAGTGCGACGCGCTCATCGCGCGGACCCTGCGCGATGTGGCCCGGGCGCCGTCCGCCGCGCGGCCGGCGGGCTGCGCCCCGGCCGGCACCGCCCCGCGGGATGCGCCCGCGGCCGGCGCCGCGTGGTGCCGTACCGGGGACGTCTTCGCCGTGCACGCGGCGGGCAACAGCCCCGGGGTGCACGCCATGTGGCTGGAGGCGCTGGCGCTGGGCTACCGGATCGTCGTCCGCCCCTCCAACCGGGACCCGCTGACCCCCTTCCGGCTCGTCACGGCATTGCGGCGGGCGGGCCTGCCGGACACACAGGTGGTGCTGGCGCCCTGCGACCACGCGACGGCGGACGTGATCGTCGAGCGGGCGGACCGCGCCCTGGTCTACGGCGGCCAGGACGTCGTGGACAGGTACCGCAACCGCGCCGACGTGCGGGTCCAGGGTCCCGGCCGCTCGAAACTGGTCGTCGCCGCCGACGCGGAGCGGGACGCCGGGCTCGGCCTCGCCGTCGCCGGCGCGCTCCACCACGCGGGAACGGCGTGCACGGCGACCACCGGCGTGCTGGTCGAGGACGACCCCGCGGGCTTCGCCGCGGACCTGGCCGTCGCGCTGGGGAAGGCGGCGCCCGCGCGGCCCCAGGACCCGGACGCCCTGCTGCCGTGCATGCCGCGGGCCGTCGCGCAAGGGCTGGCGGCGGCGCTGCTGGAGCGGGCGGAGGGTGCGGGGGACGCGGTCGTGCACCTCGCGCCGAGGGCCGAACGGCTGCCCGGTGACGGCGCCTTGGCGGCCGTGACGCCCGCGGTGGTGGAACTGGCCTCCGCCCGGGACCCGCTGCTGTCGTACGAGATGCCCTTCCCGTGCGTATGGGTGGCCCCGTTCGAGCGCGACGCCGTGGACGTGCTCGACGGCTCGCTGGTGCTGTCGCTGCACACCGGGGACGGGGACCTGGTCGCCGAGGCGGCGGGGCTCACGGCGGTCTCCAACGTGTACGTGGGCAGGCCGACGTCCTGGACGCATCCGGACGTCCCGCACGACGGCTTCCTCGGGGAGTTCCTGATGCGCGCCAAAGGGCTGGCCCACGGCGGCCGGCCGCCGGCGGCGCGCCCGTACCCCGGCTCGTCCGCCGCGACCGACGCGGCCAAGGAGAGGGAAAGGAGTGGCACATGAAGATCAACTCCCAGGCCGACCTGAACTTCATGGAGCGGATACGGGGGGAGGTGACCGCCCGCGGCGTACGCTCCGGCGCCGGCCCCGGCACGGACTCCTACGCGGACTTCTACGCCGCGAAGCTGGCCGGCGTCTGGGACCTCGCGCGGCGGACCCGGGCCTACGCCTCGCTCGGCGCGTTCTCGACGCGGGCGTTCCTCGACCTGCCCGCGACGTCCAAGGACGACCTCAAGGCCCGGCCGCTGGACTACGTGCGGGTGCCGGTCGGCGCGAGCCTGAAGTATTACCAGACCACGGGGACGACGGGGACCCCCACGCCCACACCGCGCACCGCCAGGGACATGATCGCCAACACCGTGTCCGTCGCCGAGGCGTGGCGCCCGATGCTGGCGGACCGCGGTCACCGCGCGCTGATCCTGCTGCCCTCGGACATCGTGCCGGTGGCCGACCTGATGGTCGGTGTGTGCGAGTTCCTGGACGTCCCGCACGCCAAGGCGTATCCGTACACCACCGGGATCTCCGACTGGGACCGCATCACCGGCCTGTGGGAGGTCTTCCGGCCCACCGCCGTGTTCGTGGCGCCCGGTGTGCTGCTGCAGTTCTCCCAGATCATGAAGAAGCGCGGCCTGCTGGACGGGCTGCGCGAACCGGTCGAACTCCTCATGCTGCTGGGGGAGGTGAGCACCCCGGAACTGCGGTCCATGGTCGGGGACTGGTGGAACGCGCGGGCCTTCGACGCGAGTTACGGCAGCACCGAGAGCGGCACGCTCGCCGCGTCCTGCGAGCGGGACCGGCTGCACCTGCTGCGCCGGGCCAACCACTTCGAGATCGCCGGCCCGGACGGCCTGGTGCCCGCGGAGGCGGGACGCGAGGGCCGGCTCGTCGTCACCCCGCTGAACAACGACGCCCGGCCGCTGCTGCGCCTCGACATGGGCGACGAGGTCACCCTGACCGGCGGCTGCCCCTGCGGCGGCGACGCCCCGGTGGTGACGGTCCACGGCCGCGGCACCGACGGCACCGAGATCAAGGGCAGCCGGGTGCGCACCCGCGACCTCGAAGGGATCGTCTACGCGAACCACGGCGTCATGGGCTACCTGATCGAGGTCGACCGGCGCGGTACATGGGCCCGGCTGCTGCTGGAGCGGGACCCCGGCGCCGACCGCGGGGCCGAGGCCGCCGGGAACGACTTCATCCAGCGGCGCACCGGCGAGCACCTGGGATTCCGCTGGGACGAGGTCCGGTTCGTCAACCGCCTGCCGGTGACGACGAAGAGCGGCGGCTCGCAGAAGAGCTGGAAGCGCTCCAACTTCCGGGTGGTCGACGAGGTGGTGCCGGTATGACGTACCAGGCGCTGCTGTCCTCGTCGGGGGTCGTCTCCGGGGAGTCCGACCTGTGGTGCACCTACGCGGCCGTACGCACCCTGGCCTGGCTCGGCCGCACCGGCGACCTGCCCTCGCCGGAGGGCGTCGCGGCCTACCTCGCCTCCCGGCAGAATGCCGACGGCGGGTTCGCGTGGTCGGCCGGCATGACGTCCGACGCCTGGGCCACGTACTACTGCACGCAGGCGATGGCCGATCTGCCGGCCGGCAGCCGCGCCGCGACCGGCCGGCCCAGTTCCGCCTGGGTGTGGAGCACGGCGCACGCCGACGGCGGGTTCGCCATGACGCCCGGTCAGGCGTCGGACGTGTGGGCCACCTACTACGCCGTCCGCACCCTGGCCGAGATCCACGGCGAGCGGCCCCCGCCGGCGCTGTCCGACTGGCTGGCGGCGCTCCAGGCCGAGGACGGCGGGCTCGCCTGGAGCCCGGCCCACGCCAAGTCCGGCGCGTCCGACGTACGGGCCTGCTACTACGCCGTCACCGCCTGGAGCACGGCGACCGGCGGTGCGGAACCGCTGCCGTGGGACCGTGAGCGGCTCACCGGCTGGCTCAGGCGCCGGCAGAGCGCGGCGGGCGGGTTCACCTTCCAGGCGGGCGACGCCACCGACTGCCTGTGGGCGACGTTCCGGGCCACCAGCGCCCTGGCCCGGCTCGGCGAGGCCCCGCGGGACCCGGCGGGCTGCGTCGCCTGGATCCGGGCCCGGCTGGGGCCGGGGGGATCGTTCACCCGCTGGCCCGGTTACCCCGTGCCGGACGTGTGGGCCGCGTTCTGCGCGGTCGGAGCCCTGCGGGAACTCGGCGCAGGCCTCGGCGACCTCGCCGACGGGGTGGTCGCGACGCTGCTGTCCTTCAGGACCGGGCAGGCGGGGTTCACCTACCGCGCCCCCGACGTGGCCTCGGACGTGCTCACCACCTCCGCCCACCTGCTGGCCGGCCGCCTGCCGGACGGCGGGGCGCGGGACGCCCTGCGGTGGACCGAGAGCTGCATGCTGCCGAACGAGAACGGCATCATGTACATGCCGGGTCGGGGCAGCGAGGTGCGCTGCACCCTGTGGGCCCTGTCGGCCGGGGCGTTCGAGGACGACGCGACCGCCCGTACCGAGATCGCGCACTGGCTCGCCGGCGCCATCCAGAACCCGGACGGCGGATTCGGGTACTGGGAGGGCCGCGCCTCGGACATGGTCTCGACGTGCGCCGCCGCCGAGATCCTGCACCTCACCGGGGGCGACGCCGTCCCGGCCCGCATGCGCGGCATCGCCGGGTACGCGGCCTCCTGCGAGACCGCGCCCGGCCGGTACGCCAACGTGCCCGGCGGCCGGGACACGCTGCGGGCCACCCTCCAGGGGCTCAGGGCGCTGCGCCGGGCCGCCGCGGGAGCCGACAGCGCCCGCGTCAGAGACGCGCTGGACCGGCACCGGGTCCGCGGCGGCGGATACGCCAACGAGGGCAACCGGGTCCCCGACCTGCTGAGCACCTACGAGGCGGTGCTCGCCGCGGACGCCTTCGGCCTCGGCTGGGACCCCGGCCACCTGACCCGCTTCCTGGACAGCGTGCGCACGGCGGACGCCGGGTTCGCCTGGACCCCGCTGACCTCCGCGGGCGGCGGCCCGCTCGCCGACTGCCTGGGCCGGCGCCTGGAGATGCGCCTGTCGCCCGCACAGGACGCCCTGCCCCCGCTGGCCCTCTCGTGAAAGGTAGGCCGCGATGCCGACCGTCGATGTGACCTCGAGTCCGCTCACCCCCTCGGCGCGGCTCGGGGCCGCGCTGCGCCTCACCCGGTGGCTGGCCGCACACGGCTCCGACCCCGCGCACGTCGTGGTCTCCTTCCGTACGGCCGAGCCGATGGCGTACTACTCCGGCGGGGTGCCGCTGACGGCCTACCAGGACGTCGCGGGCGAGGAACGGCGCGCCCGGTGGGCGTACGTCGTCTGCCATGTCCACCCCGACCGCGACCACCGCTACCTGGCAGGGCTCGCCGAGGAGGTCCGGCAGACGCTCGGCCTCGACGCGGAGACCGCCCACCTGATGGTCCGGTTCGAACCCACCCGGCCCGACCAGGTGTTCTACCTGGAATCGGGATCCATGACGAACGCCGGCGCCTCGCCGGCCGGCCACGCCCAGCAGAAAGGTCCGCGCCATGCCCACCCTGCCCACCACTGACCCCACCGACATCGGCGGCCGGCTCCTGGCCGTCCTGGAGAAGCGCTTCGGCGACGCCGCCCGCGCGCTGGACCCGGAGGCGGCACTGGCCACCGCGCTGCCGGGCTTCGACAGCCTGGCGGCCCTGGAGTACGTCAGCGCCGTCGAGGGCGAGTTCGGCATCGAGGTCGACTTCGTCGGCGACGACGTGCGCTACTGGTTCAGCACGCTGGACCGGACCGCCGGATACGTGCGCGAACGCGTCGAGGACCAGGTGGCATGACGCGCCCGGTACCCGGCGCGCGCACGTCCCCGGCCGGGGCGGACGGCGGGATCCGCTTCGACACCTCCGGCAGTACCGGCGCCGCCCGCAGCTGGTTCCGGCACTCGCGGCAGATGGAGCGCGAGGTCCGGCTCATCGGCGGGTGCCTGGTCGGCCCGGTCGACCACGTGGTCACCTACGCGCCGCCGCGGCACCTCTTCGGCGCCCTGTTCGGCCAGTGGCTGCCGCGCATGGCACAGGTGCCCGTCCACGAGGCGTGGGCCGACCCCCTGCGACCGCTGCCGGTCCGCCCCGGCGAACGGATCCTGGTCGTGTGCGTGCCGATGGCCTGGGACCTGCTGCGCCGGGGCTGGCCGGCGCTGGAGCGCGCGGGCTCGATCGTCGCCCTGCACAGCTCGGCGGTCCCGCCGCCCGCCGCCCGCGACCTCGTCCGCCGGGCCGGCCCGCTGCTGCGGGCCCACGAGATCCTGGGGTCGACCGAGACCGGGGGCATCGCCCACCGGCCCCTCGCCCGGCGGGGCGGCGCGGCGGACGACTGGCAGGGCTTCCCCGACGTGTCCTTCGTCCGGCGCGACGCGGCGCCCGCGGGCGCCGCGCAGGAACTGGTGGTCGCCGGCCCGCGGCTGGCCCGCCCGGAGAACCGGCGCCGCCCGCCCGCCCGTTGGGCCACCGGCGACCTGGTGGAATACACGGGCCCCGGGCGCTTCCGGCTGCTGGGGCGCGGCAGCCGCCTGGTCAAGGTCAACGGGATCAAAGTCCATCTGGCGCAGGTGGACGAACGGCTCGACGCCGCGCTGCCGCAGGCGGAATGCGTCGCGCTGCCGCTGTCGGGCGACGCGATCGCGGGCGAGGGATACGCGGTCTTCTGGTCCGGCCGGGGCGGCGGAAGCGGCGGGGCCGGCGTGGCCGATGTCAGGGCCGCCCTGCGGGACTTCCCGAGCCCGTCGGTGGTCGTACGGCTGGCGCGCATCCCCAGGACCGCCACCGGAAAACCGGACCGGGAGGCGCTGTTCGCGGCGCTCGGACGCCCGCCGGGGATCCCTTCCCCCCGCTCTCCTTCCACGACCTCCCGCAACGCCCCCGGACTTGGCACCCCCGGACCTGCCACCCCTGGACCTGCCACGTCCGGACCTGCCACCTCCGGGCCTCGCACGTCCGGACCTTCCATCCCTGGACCGAGAAAGCACGGTGACACGCCATGAACGCCCGCGAGCAGGCGGACGCGCACGTCCGCGCCATGATGCGCTGGCACTTCGGCCCGGCCACGGGCTCCCGGTACTGGCTGGAGCGCCGGAACCGGCTGGGCTTCGACCCCGTCGAGGACGTGCGCGGCGTCGATGACCTGCTGATGTTCCCCAACCTGGTGGACGAGCTGCGGGACGTCCCCGTCGAGGACCTGATCCCGCGCGGTCTGGACCCGGACGAGAAGGTGTTCGCCGTCTACGAGAGCGGCGGGACCTCGGGCGCGCCCAAGCGCTTCGTGATGTTCGAGAACTGGTTCGACCAGTACATGGCCTGGGAGAACGCCCACTACCCCGACGACGGCCAGGGGCACACGCTGGCCGTGGCGCCCAGCGGTCCGCACATGCTCGGCGAATACTCCCGGCGGATCGCCCGGGCCAGGGGAGGGATCCGGTTCGCCATCGACCTGGACCCGCGCTGGGTGAAGCGCCTGATCGCCGCGGGCGACACCGCGGGCGCGGCTGCTTACGTCGGCCATCTGGTCGAGCAGGCCGAACTGGTCCTGCGGTCGCAGAACATCGCGTTCCTCATCACCACACCCCCGCTGCTGGCCCGGATGGCCGAGCACGCCGGGGTCCGCGCGCTGATCCAGGAGAAGGTGCGCCTGGTGATCTGGACCGGGGCGCACATGGACCCCGACACCCAGGACTACCTGGCCGCCGAGTTCTTCCCCAAGGCGCAGTTCCGGGGGTCGTACGGCAGCACCTCCGTGCTCAGCGGCACGGTCCAGCGCGCCGACCCGGACGGCACCGGGGACACGGTCTTCGACTCGTACGCCCCCTTCGTCATCTACCGCGTGGTCGACCCCGCGACCGGCCTGCCGGTCGAGGAAGGCGCGCAGGGCGCGGTGGTCATGAACTACCTCACCCCGTACGGCCTGGTGCCCAACAGCCTCGAACGCGATCTGGCCACCCGGGTCCTCGGCCCCGAGGGCGTGGGTGACTCGCTGCGGTCCGTCCACCCGGTCGCCGAGGTGGACGGCCGGAAGATGATCGAAGGGGTCTACTAGCCATGCCGCGCCCACCCACGGTCCGGCACCTCGAACTCGACGGGACCGGCCTGACGCCCCGCGCGGTCGCCGCGGCCGCCCGCCGCCCCGGCGCCGACACCCGGGTCGGCCTCGCCGCCGACGCCGCCGGGCGGATGAACGCCTCGGTCGGCCTCAAGGACGCGCTGCTCGCCCAGGAGATCCCGATCTACGGTGTGACCACCGGCTTCGGCGACAGCTGCGTCCGGCAGATCCCGCCGGAAAAGGCCCACGCGCTCCAGCGCAACCTCGTCCGCTACCACCTCAACGGGGTGGGGCCGCCCGCCGTACCGGCCGTCGCCCGCGCGACCATGCTCATCCGGGCCAACGCGCTGGCCAAGGGGGTCTCCGCGGTCCGGCCGCGCGTGGTGTCCACCCTGCTGGAGTGCCTGGAGCGCGACGTCCTGCCGCTGATCCCCGAACGCGGGTCGGTCGGCGCCAGCGGTGACCTGGTGCCGCTGTGCTACCTGGCCGCGGCGCTCATCGGCGAGGGGCAGGTCCTGCACCGCGGCGCCGTACGTCCGGCGCTCGACGCGCTGCGCGACGAGGGCATCGAGCCGCTGCGGCTCGCCCCCAAGGAGGGCATCGGGCTGGTGAACGGAACGTCCTTCGCCGCCGCGTACGCCGTCCTGGCCGCCTGGGACGCCAGGGAACTCGTCTGTGTCGCGGAACTCGCCACCGCCATGACGCTGGAGGCGCTGCGCGGCAACGCCTCCGCGCTGCACCCCTTCGTCCACGCGAACAAGCCGCACCCCGGGCAGGTCAGGTCCGCGGCGGCGATGCGGGCGGCGCTGGCCGGGTCCCGGCTCGCCACCTCCTTCGACGACATCCTCGTGCGGCGCGAAAGGCTGGACGGACGGGGCTGCCTCAGGCTCGCCGAACGGATCCAGGACACGTACTCGGTGCGGTGCGCCCCGCAGATCGTCGGGATCGTCCGCGACACCCTCGACTGGACGGAGGGCTGGCTCGGCACGGAGATCAACTCCGCCAGCGACAACCCGCTGTTCGACGCGGAGGACTACGGGCTCCACCTCGGCGGGAACTTCTACGCCGGGCACGTCGGACAGGCCATGGACAGTCTGAAGACCGCGGTGGCGGGCCTGGCCAACCTCATGGACCGGCAGCTCGCGCTGGTCGTGGACGAGAAGTTCAGCCGGGGGCTGCCGCCCGACCTGATCGTCCCGCGCCGCCCTGACGACCCCGAGGCGGGACTCCACCACGGCTTCAAGGGGATGCAGATAGCGGCCTCGGCCGTCACGGCGGAAGCGCTCAAGCAGACCGGGCCGGTGTCGGTGTTCTCGCGCTCCACGGAGGCGCACAACCAGGACATCGTCAGCATGGGCACCATCTCGGCCCGTGACGCGCGCACCGTCAACGGCCTGGTGCGCGAGGTGGCGGCGATCCATCTGCTCGCCCTCGCCCAGGCGATCGACCTGCGGGGGGCCGGGCAGGCCTCGCCCGTTGTCCGCGGGGTGCACGGACTCCTCAGGGAGCACAGCGCCTTCGTCAGCCGCGACCGGCGGCTGGACGCGGACATCGAGGCGGTGACCGGACTGATCGAGACCGGCGCCCTGCGCCGCGCCGCGGGCCTCGGCGACGACGACTTCGCCGCCGGCCGTGACCTGTGCGATGTCGTCGGATCCCCGGCCGACACCGCGTTTCCCGAGCACGAGAAGGGCATCGCGGCGGGCGCGGTGCGTCACTGAGGAGGTTCATCGCATGCGGAAGAAGACCGTGGTCCTGGCCCAATCCGTCGCCGCCGCAGGGGGAGTGCTGGCGGTGGTGCTCTCCGTTGTGCCCGGAGGGTCCGCGCAGGCCGGGTCCGGCCGGATCATCGACCTGGCCGTCGGCAACGACGGCGTGGTGCACACCGACGTCGGCGACCCGGGGCTGAGCGTCGGGGACGAGTTCATCTACGCCGACAAGCTCTTCAGGGACGGCCGGCAGATCGGCCAGGACGGCAGTTCCTGCCAGGTGACCAGGCTGGTCGGCGAGGAGATCACCACCAACTGCGTGCTGTCGGTGCAGCTGCCGGACGGTCAGATCACCGCCCAGTCGCTGTGGGTCAAGGGCACCACGTCGGTACGGATGGCCGTCACCGGCGGATCGGGCGCCTACCGCGGCGCGTCAGGCGAGCTGACGTGCAACGACATCCAGACCCCGCACGAGACGTACCGCATCGTGCTGGACCGGTGAACGGCCGCCGTCCGGACGGCGGATGGACGCCCGCTGTCGGGACGCCACATGTACGGCTGCTGTGCGGACGGCGGATGGACGCCCGCTGTCGCGGCGACCGGTGAACGGCCGTCTTCCGGCCGCCAGCTGAACGCCCACCGTTCGGAAGACCGGTGAGCGGCCGGCGTCCCGACGACTCATGAGCGCCCGCTGTCCCGAGCGGTGAACGGCCCGAGTGCGGCCCGGCGTGCGGTGCGCCGGGCCGCACGGCTGCGTCCCGCCCGGTCCCGTTCCGGGCGGCGGGGGCCTCCCGCGCCCGCCGGCCTTCCCGCCTGCCGCGGACCGCCGCGAGGTGTCACCGGGTGGTGTAGGCGCCCCCGTTGACGTGGAGGGTCTGGCCGGTGATGTGCCGGGCGCCGGACGACGCGAGGAAGTGCGCCGTCGCGGCGATGTCCTCGACCGCGCCCGGCCGCTTGTCGTGGGTCTCCTCCACGAGCGCTTGGTGGCGTTCGTCGGTCATCTTCCCCTGGAAGAAGTTGGTGCCGGCGATGTAGCCCGCGGAGATGACGTTGCACGTGACCCCGCGCGGGGCGAGCTGCGCGGACAGCGTGGCGTTCCAGGCGGCCAGGGCCGCCTTGGACGCCCCGTAGGCGCCGCCGCCCCGTTCGGCGCCGATCGAGCCGATGCTGATGACGGAGGCGCCGTCGGTGAACCGGTCCTGGACCGCGGCCGTGGTCAGTACCGCGGAGATCAGGTTCTGTGCCAGGTTGGCCTGCCACACGGCCAGCACCTCGTCCAGGGACGCGCCCTCGGCGGGCGGCCGGGTCAGGCCCCCGGCGGCGTTGACCAGGACGTCCAGCGTGTCGAACCGGGCGGCGAGCGACGCGACCTGCCCGGCGTCGGTCCCGTCGCAGACGACGCCGTGCACCTCCAGTTCCTTGGCGGCCTGCCCGACGGTCTCGGGACCGCGTCCGGTGACGAAGACCTCGGCCCCGTCCGCGGCGAACGCCGCGGCGATGGCACGGCCGATGCCGCTGGTGCCTCCGGTGACGAGAACGGTGTGAGTCAAGGAGTCCTCCTGCCGACTGCTACGTTTAGGTCTAAACATACAGCCCGCGCACCGCCACCGCTGACGGAGGATCACCCATGGCCGGTACCGTTGCCGCCTCGGGCAGGCCGGAGCCCGTCCATTCGCCGGCCGAGATCGCCGCCGCCTGGCGGCGGGAGCGCCCCGGCACCCCCACCGGGTCGATCGAGATCGTCACGCCGATCTGGTGGCTGGGCCAGCTGTTCGCCGACGACCGCGGAAGGGCACTGCGGGAGGCCGGGATCGACGCGGCGACCCTCGACCTGCTGAGCGTCATACGCCGCTCCGGTCGGCCTTACACCCTCACCACCCGCGAACTCGCCCGGCGGACCCTGGTGACCGCGGGGGCGATCTCCCAGCGGGTCGCGCGCGCCGAACGCGAGGGGCTCGTCCGGCGCGCACCGGGGACCACCGGCCGCCGTACGGTCCTGGTGAGCCTCACCGACGAGGGGCACGCGCTCATCGAGCGGTCCGTCGACACGGTGCTCGGCCGGGAGGCCCTGCTGGTCGGCGGCCTGTCGGCGGACGAACGCGCCTCGCTCATCGCGCTGCTGGACAAGCTGATGGCCGACGTGCGGCGCCGTACGGTCCACGAGGGTTGAACCGCGGCGCCGACGGGCCGCAGTCAGGCCGTGCCGAGGGTGGCGACGTCGATGACGTACCGGTAGCGGACGCCGGACAGGTTCTGCCACGCCCCGGGCACCCCGGCCGCCGGAATCGTCTCGATCTCCGCGGCGATGCCGTGCTCCGCGCAGAAGCCGAGCATCTCCTGCGTCTCGCGTATCCCGCCGATGGACGAGCCCGCTATCGCGCGGCGGGCGCCCAGCAGGGAGAACACGTTGTACGAGGCGACCGCGTCGCCCGGCGCCCCCACGGTGACGAAGGTGCCCCCGACCCCGAGCAGGCCCAGGTGCGCGTCCACGTCCAGCGGCGCCGGCACCGTATTGAGCAGCAGGTCGAAGTGACCGGCGAGCCGGGCCGTTTCCGCGCTGTCGCGGGTGTCGGCGAACCGGGTCGCGCCCAGCCGCAGGGCGTCGTCCCTCTTGTCCGGTGACCGGCTCAGCAAAGTGACCTCGGCCCCCATCGCGGCGGCGATCCTGACGCCGAGATGCCCCAGCCCGCCCATCCCGAGCACGCCCACCTTCCGGCCCGGCCCCGCCGCCCACCGCCGCAGCGGCGAGTACACGGTCACTCCCGCGCACAACAGCGGCGCGGCGGCGGCGAGTTCGAGCGCGTCCGGGATCCGCAGGACGAAGTGCTCCGAGACGACGATGGACCGGCTGTAGCCGCCCATGGTCACCGCCCCGTCGCGGTCCCGGTCCGCGTACGTCTTGACGAAGCCCTCGGTGCAGAACTGCTCCTCGCCCGATGTGCACGGCGCGCACTTGCGGCAGGAGTCGACCATGCAGCCGACGCCCACCCGGTCGCCCACCGCGAACCGCGTCACGGCGTCCCCGACCTCCGACACCACCCCGGTGATCTCGTGACCGGGCACGAGCGGGAAGGGCGTCCCGCCCCAGTCGTCGTGGCCGACGTGCAGGTCGGTGTGGCAGATCCCGCAGAAGGCGATGTCGATACGGACGTCGTCGGCGCGCGGCGGGCGCCGTTCGACGGTGGTGAGCGTGAACCGCGCTCCCTTGGCGGGAAGCGACAGCGCGAGGACGCCGGGCATGGGAATCCCTTTCCCTTCGACTCCGGTACGGGCACGGGCGGGCCGGGAAACCGGGCGTCCCCGGCGCGTCGTCCGGGGAACGGGCGGTGGCGCCGCCCGGCCTCCGCCGGAACGGCCCCCACTGAACCGGAACGCCCGCCGCGATCCCAGTGCCGCGCCGCCGCGGCCGGATGCAGCTTGTTGTGGCGCAGCTTGCTGCACGCCGGGGGCCGGGGCGGTGTCCGCCGGGGGCGTGCAGGATCCTGCCCGGCAGCTTGCTGCACCGGCCGGGGGCTGGGAGACGCCCTGACGTGTCGTCAAGCTGGTCGGGTGTCCCGCGCCACGCGGATTCTTCCGGCTCCTCCCGCCCCTCCCGCCTTCTTCCCGCGCCGCGGCACCGGACCGGCTGGACGCGGGGAGAGGGCCGCGGGCGCGGGGCCGCGGACACGGCCCACCACCGCCACATCCACCACTCGCGGCGGGTCGGCGACGCGCGACCGGCCGCGTACCTCGTACCTCGGGGACGACTTGTGACCACCACGGAAAACAGTGCCGCACCGGCGGCACCGGCCCGCCCGCAGGACGCCGGGCAACTGCCCCTCCTGAAACTCCTGATCTTCGCCGGCGCCGGATTCCTCGCCTTCATGACCGAGACCACGCCCGCCGGCCTGCTGCCGCGGATCGCCCACGGGCTCGACGTCTCCGAGGGACTGGCCGGCCAGCTCGTCACCCTCTACGCCCTCGGCTCGGTCGTCGCGGCGATCCCGGTGATCACGCTCACCCGTGGCGTACGCCGCAAGCCGCTGCTGCTGAGCGCGATCGCCGGACTGTTCGCGTTCAACACCGTCACGGCCGTGTCGCACGACTACGCCCTGACCCTCGGTGCCCGGTTCCTCGCCGGGATGGCCTCCGGTGTCGTCTGGGGCCTGCTCGCGGGGTACGCCCGGCGGCTGGTCCCCGAGCACCTGCAAGGGCGCGCCCTTGCCGTCGTCAGCGTCGGCCAGCCGGTCGCCCTGGCCCTGGGCATCCCGCTCGCCACCTGGCTCGGGTCGCTCGTCGGCTGGCAGGGCGCCTTCTGGGTCATGTCCGCCCTGGCGCTCCTGCTGCTGGCCGCGATGCGCGCCCTCGTGCCCGACTACCCGGGGCAGGCCGGCCACGAGCGGCTGCCGCTGCGCGCGATCGCCACCCTGCCCGGAATCCGGCCGATCCTTCTGATCATCTTTCTGTGGACCCTGGCCCACAACATCCTCTACACCTACGTCGCGCCCTTCCTGGACCACACAGGACTCGGCGGCCGGGTCGGCGTCATGCTGCTGGTCTTCGGCGCCACCGCCATCGCGGGCATCTGGTTCACCGGGGCGCTGGTCGACCGCAAGCTGCGCGCCCTCTCCTTCGGCTGCCTCCTGGGCTTCGGCGCCGCCGCCCTGTGCCTGGGCATCGGCATCCGCTCCCCGCTCATGGTCACGGCGGGCGTCGTGATCTGGGGGCTGACGTTCGGGGGCTCGCCGGCCCTCCAGCAGACGGCACTCGCCGACGCCGCGGGCGACGGAGCCGACGTGGCCCAGTCGATGCTCGTGACCGTGTGCAACCTGGCCGTGGCCGCCGCCGGCGTGCTCGGGGGCCTGCTCCTGGAGACGGCGGGCGTGTCGTCCCTTCCCTGGGCGCTGCTGGTCCTGACCACGGTCACGTTCGCCCTCGTCGCCGCGACGAAGGAGCACGGGTTCACCCCGGGGGCCCGCGGCTCCGCGTGACGCCACTCCCCGCCCGGCCCGGCGCGCCACGTCCGCCCGGCCCGGTCACTCACCCCGCAGTCTCGGAGGCAGATGTCATGTCAGTCCAGCGCGTGCCCGTACTCGTCGTCGGCGGTGCCTACACCGGGCTCACCACCGCCTTGAGCCTTGCCGCCCGCGGCGTGCCGCCGCTTCTGGTGGAGCGGCGGCCGGCCCCCTCCACGCTGCCGAAGGCCTGGGGGCTCAACACCCGTTCGCAGGAGCTGCTCAACACGCTGCCCGGCGTGGCGCGGCGAATCCGCGCCGCCATCGCCGACGCGCAGTGGCCCCGTATGAGCCACGGCCTGAGCCTGGCCGACCCGGAGCGGCGCTACCTCGACCCGCCGACCGAGCCCGACCCGCAGGAGCTGTCGTCGGTGCCGCCGCTGGCCTGGGTATCCCAGGCGCAGGTCGAGGCCATCCTGCGGGCCGGCGCGGAGGAGGCCGGCGCCGACGTACGCTCCGGCACCGAGATGGTCGCGCTCACCCAGGACGAGGAGAAGGTCACCGCGACACTGCGCGAGGCGGCCACCGGCCGCGAGTACCTGGTCGAGGCGGACTACCTGGTGGCGGCGGACGGGAACACCAGCCCCACCCGGGACATGCTCGGCATCGCCGTCGAGGGCAGCGGAGTCATCGGCCACATGTACATCCTCACCTTCCGGGCCGACCTGACGCGTTACGTGAAGCCGGGCGCGGTCGAGGTCATCGGCATGCCCGGCAGCGGGTCCAGCTTCATCCTGGACGGCTCCGAGCGGCACACCCTGTGGGTCGACTACTTCCCCGAACGCGGCGAGACGCCGGAGGACTTCACCGAGGCGCGCTGCGTGGAGCGGATCCGCAGCGCCATCGGCGACCCCGCGATCGACGTCACCTTCGTCAACGCCCGCTTCTTCCCGATCAACCACAAGCTCGCCGAGCGCTTCCGCGAGGGCCGGGTCTTCCTGGCAGGCGACGCCGCGCACGCCTGCCCGCCCAACGGTGGCCAGGGCGGCAACCTCGCCATCCAGGACGCCTACGACCTGTCCTGGCGGCTCGCGCTGGTGCTCACCGGCCAGGCGGGACCCGGCCTGCTGGACACCTACGAGACCGAGCGGCGCCCCGTCGTCGACATCACGCTGCGGCGCGAGGTCGAACTGGCGAAGATCTCCGAGGGCCGGGTGCCCGCCAGCTACAACCCGGCCGACCCCGACGCCCCCGTCCCGATGCCCAAGGAATACCTGGGCTTCCGCTACCGCTCCCACGCGGTCCGCATCGAGGCGGACGACGACGGCAGCCGCCAGGAGGACCCGTGGAATCCCACCGGACGCCCGGGCGGACGGGCCCCGCACGTCGCCCTCACCGACGGCCCGCGGGAGGTGTCCACCCACGACCTCTTCGGCCGCGGTTTCGTGCTCCTGGCCGGCCACGACGCCCCGCGCTGGGTCGCCGCCGCCGAGAAGGTCGCCCGTGACCTGGGGGTCGTCCTGGACGCGCACCGGATCGGCGACCGCTTCATCGACAGCGGCAGCCTCTGGTGCGACCGCTACGGCGTCGAGCCGACCGGCGCCACGCTGGTGCGCCCCGACGCCGTCGTCGCCTGGCGCAGCAAGACCGCCGCGGGCGATCCTGAGGGCGACCTCACGGAAGCCCTGACCGCGATCCTGACCCGCTGACACATACGGCCACATACGGCGGCCGGCGACGCACATGGCGTCGCCGGCCGCCGGTTCGTGCCCGGGACCGCTCAGGCCGCGGGGTGGTCCTCCACGGCCGCTCCCCGGCCCGACCCGAGCATGTGGTCACGCACCATCCACCCGGCCTGGAACCGGCTCTGCGCTCCCAGGTCGCCGAACATCTCGGCGATGTACTTCCGGCACGTCCGCACGCCGATGGCCAGCCGCCTGGCCACCACCTCGTCCTTGTAGCCCGCGGCGAGCAACTGGACGATCGCGGTCTTCGTCTCCTGGGTCAGGCACTCCGGGATCCGGTTGCTGCCCCCGGTCGGCTGGAAGACCGCGCTGGTGGCCCAGGCGCTCACCACCATGTGGACGATGAACTCCACCAGGGCGCCGTGCTTGACCATGTGCGCCCGGGTGGTGTCCCGCACGTCCCCCGGATCCCCCGCGCCCCCGCCGTCCGTACTGTCCGCGCCGTCCCCGGGGTCCAGCAGGAGAGCCACGGAGCGGTCGAAGACGATCAGCGCGGGCAGCGACGCGGCGGTGGTCCGTACCTCGCCTCCCGACGCCGAGATCCGGTCGACGCAGTCCCGCACCTCCGCGTCGTAGCGGGACAGGTGGGGGAGCAGCACCTGTACGCCGACGCCCGGCCGTAACTGCCCGGCCTCCCGGCGCACGACGTCCCCGGCGAGCCCCGCGGCGCCCCGTCCCAGCGGCTGCACGGCGATGACCTCCCGGGTGCTCCGCGCCGCGCAGTCCTCCAGAGCGGCCCGGACGGCCGGTACGCCCTCGACCGTGACCACGGGGCTCGGACCGCCGCCCGGAGTGCCGTCGGAGCACAGGCCGGAGAGCGCGTCGAGCTGCCCGCGGATCTCGTCCAGCTGGGCCTGCCACGCGTCGATGACGCCGGAAAGGGGCCTGGCGTACTGCAGCTTGACCGCCTCCGGGTGCACCGCGGTCCAGTCGCTGCGGCCCTCGTCCTGCGAGCGTGCCAGCCGCATCCTTCCCAGCGCGGAGAGCACCCGCTCCGCCTGTCCCTCTCCCCACCCCAGACTCCGCGACAGCCGTTCCGGGGTGGCTCCGCCGGTCATGACGAGGAACCGGTAGGCCGTCAGTTCCTCGTCACCCATCAGCGGAACGATCTGGCTGATGTCCACGGTCTCTCCCTGTGCACTCGGGCAACCTCGATCTAAGAATAAACACTCAGCCACAGATGTACGCAAGTCCAAATTTTGCCACACCCGGCCCCGCCTGACGTCCCGTCGCCCCGGCAGTCGAAGGCCCGGCCGGGCGGGCGGCACGGGCGCACCATTGCTCCCCGCCGGTGCCGGGGCCGCTGCCTGGGCCATGGGGCCATCCGGCGCGATGGCGCAAAACACCCGCCCGCGCCTGGCGGAATCACAGCCTTCTGCGAGTCCGGGTAAAAGGGAGGTAGATAATGGGCGCCAGTGTATTTTTGTATCCCGCTCTTGAGGATCACTTGACTCAGCCATGCATGAAGCCTGGAGTCCTCCATGTGCGCAGAACAGTTGCCCTCCACGCCCGTCGCCGTCGTCGGCATGGGCTGCCGATTCCCCGGAATAGGGAACGTCGACGTCCTGTGGGACGTGCTCGTGGCCAACACCGACACAGTGACGCGGGTCCCGCACGAGCGCTTCGACGTCGGCGATTGCTATGACCCCGCTCCCATGACCCCCGGCCGGACCGTGTCCCGGCACGGCGGCTTCCTCACCGACCCCTTCGGCTTCGACGCGGCCTTTTTCGGCATCTCACCGGTGGAAGCACGCGTCATGGACCCGCAGCAGCGGCTGCTGCTGCACGTCGTGTGGGAAGCCCTGGAGTCGGCCGGCATACGCCCCTCGCTCCTCGCGGGCACCCGGGGCGGTGTGTTCGTCGGGCAGGCGACAGCCGAGCACGCGGAGACCGACCCCGTGGCCCACGAACCCGACGTACGCGGCATGGTCGGCAGCCGGCTGCGCGCCGTCACGGCCGGCCGCGTCTCCTACGCCCTCGACCTGCGCGGGCCGAGCCTCGTCCTGGACACGGCCTGCTCCTCGTCGCTGGTCGCGGTGCACGCGGCGCGGCAGAGCCTGCTCACCGGCGAGAGCGACCTGTGCATCGCCGCGGGCGTCAACCTCATCATGTCCCCGCACGACTCCATCGCCTACTCGCAGGGCGCCATGCTCTCGCCCGGGGGCCGCTGCCGGTTCGGCGACGCCGGCGCCGACGGGTTCGTCCGCAGCGAGGGCGTGGGCGCGGTCGTGCTCAAACGGCTGGACGACGCGCTGCGCGACAAGGACCCCGTGCACGCGGTCCTGCGCGGCAGCGCGGTCACCAACGACGGCGCGGCCAGCGGGCTGCTGATCCGGCCCTCCGTGGAGGGCCAGGCCGAAGCGGTGCGCCGGGCCTGCGCCAGCGCCGGCATCACGCCCGCCCAACTCGACTACGTGGAGGCGCACGGCACGGGGACCCAGATCGGGGACGCGGTGGAACTGCGCGCGCTGGCCGACTCCGCCGGTCGGGGGCGGCCGGCCGACCGGCCGTTGCTGACCGGGTCGGTCAAGACCAACCTCGGCCACACCGAGGCCACGGCCGGCATCGCGGGACTGCTCAAGGCGGCGCTGATCCTGCGGCACGGCCTCATCCCCGCGTCGCTGCACCTGGACCGGCCGCACAGCCTGCTCGCGCAGGACGGCTTCCCGGTCCGCGTGGTGACCCGCAACAGCCCGCTGGACGCGACCGGTTCCCGCGCTCTGCTCGGGGTCAGCTCGCTGGGCCTGTCCGGGACCAACGCCCATCTGGTCGTCGGCGCCCACGTGCCCGGGCCTGTGCGGCGGCCTTCCCCTGCGCGCGTGCCCGCCGCCCGCGGCGCCGCCACGGACACGGGTGTCCACCTGCTGGTGCTCAGCGCGCGGACGCCCGGGGCCCTGCGCCGCCTGGCGCGGGACTACGCGGCCTACCTCGGCCCGTCAGGAGCCGGGCGCCCCCACCCCCTGGGCGACATCTGCTCCGCCGCCGCCACCGGCCGCGACGCCCACCCGCACCGGCTGTGGGCGGTGGGCGGCGACCACGACGCGCTGTCGGAACGGCTGTACGCCCTCGCTGACGGCGCTGCGATCCCCGACGGCGGCATCGGGGAGGCGGGTCTGTCCGGCGACAGGCGTGTCGTCTTCGTCTTCTCGGGACAGGGGTCGCAGTGGACGGGCATGGGCCGGGCCCTCTACCGCGACTCGCCCGCCTTCCGGACGGTGATGGACGCGTGCGACCGGGCCGTGCGCAAGGAGTTGGGCTGGTCCGTGCTGGACCGGCTGACGTCCGGCGACGCCGAACTCCCCGCCGACGTGGACACCGTCCAGCCCGTCCTGTGGGCGGTGCAGGTGGCGCTCGCCGCCGCCTGGCGTGAACGCGGCGTCGAGCCGGATCTGTGCGTTGGCCACAGCATGGGCGAAGCCGCGGCCTCCCACGTCTGCGGCGCCCTGTCCCTGGACGACGCCGCCGCGGTGATCTGCCGCCGCAGCAGGCTGATGCAGCGTACGGCGGGCCGTGGCGCCATGCTCGCGGTGGAACTGCCCGCGGCCACGGCGCGGCAATACGCCGAGGCGTACGCCGACGCCGTGTGCGTCGCTGTCGAGAACGCGCCCACCACCACGGTGCTCGCCGGCGACCCCGCCGCCCTGGGCGTACTGCGCGCCGAACTGGAGCGGGACGACATCCTGTGCCGCCCCGTGAAGGTCAACGTCGCCTCGCACTCGCCGCAGATGGACGCCCTGCGCGACGACCTGCTGCGGGAACTGGCCGGGCTCTCCCCGGCCCCCGGCGCGACGGACATGCTCTCGACCGTCTACGGCACCGCGGTCCCGGGGCCCGAACTGACCGCTGCCTACTGGATGGACAACCTGCGCAGACCCGTGCGCTTCGCCGACACCGTACGGAAGGCGGCCGGGGAGGCGGACAGCGTCTTCCTCGAAATCAGCCCGCATCCGGTGCTTGTCGCGGCCATCGACGACACGCTGGCGGACGGCCCCGGGGATTCTCCCGGCTCGGCCGACCACCGCAGCCACGCCGACGGCCCTGACAGCCCTGACAGCTCTGACAGTCCGGGCCGTTCCGGTGCCGCCGCCGCGGTGGCCTCGCTGCACCGCGCCTGCGACGAGCCGGCGGACATGGCGCGCGCGGCCGGCCGCCTCTTCGCGCAGGGCGCGCGGGTGGACTGGCGGCGCTGGTACGGCGGCGGCCCGCGGCACGTACCGTCGCTCCCCACCTACTCCTGGGACACGGTGCAGTTCCGGCGCGAGACGGCAGGACCGGTGGCCGCGCGGCGCTCCGGCGGCGCCCGCGTACGGCACATCGACCTCGCCTCCTGGGGCGGGTCCGGCGACTGGGGCGAGGGAGTGGCGATCCGCGGTGTCGCGCCCGTACCACCCGTGGTGTATCTCGCGGCGATGATCGAGACCGCGGAGGACGGCGATCCCGGCACACGGTTCGAACTGCGGGACGTCACGCTGGGGGACGCCCACCTGCCCGTCGAAGCGGCAGGCGACATGACGCTTCAAGTGGCGCTGGACGGCGGCGGGGACGCCCGCGCGGTGACGGTGCACGCCTCACTGCCGGGCGGGGCCGCTCCCGTGCTCTGCGCCTCGGGTCGGCTCGTCCCGGCCGGACCAGCGGGGACGGACGGCGGCGGACCAGCGGCCCCCGACCTCCTCGACGCCGCGCTCGCCCGGTGCCGGGACTACCTGGGGGCCCGCGACTTCCACCGGTTCGCGCGGCGCCACGGGTTCGACATCCGGGAGCCGATGCGGGGCGTGCAGCATCTGTGGCGGTGCGACGGCGAGGCGGTCGCGCACGTACGGCTGGAGCAGCCCCTGCCGCGCCTCGGCTGGGAGGCGGGACTCCAGGCCCTGCTGGCGGCACGGCCGGGGGCGACGGCGGCCGGCGACGACCACACCCACGTTCCCGTCTCCTTCGAGGCGGTCCGTTTCCACGCCGAGGCCGAACCGGACTTCTGGAGCCTGGCCACGGTACGGCCCGGCGGCGGTGCGGCCGGCTTCCTCGCCGACGTCGTGCTGATCGCACCCGACCGGCGCGTCCTGGCGAGCTTCTCCGGCATCCGCATGCGGCGGCTCGCGCCGGAACCCCGGGTGAGCGCCGCGCCGGTCTCCGTGCCCGCGCTCGTGTCGGCGCTCGCCCGGCCGTACGTGGGGCCGCTGGCCAGCGTGGTCAGGAGGCTCGCGGAACCCCTCGGGGCCGGCTTCCTCAGCAACCTCCTGCGCCCGGCCGCGGCTCCCTGCGACGACCCGGAACGGGCGGCGTCCGCGGCACCCGGCGACCGCCACGAGGCACCCGTGCCCGTCCGCCGGACGCCCGCTACGGAGCCCGCGGGCTGTCCGCGCCCGCGCTCCCGTGCCGATTCCCGGCCCCGCTCCCCGTCCCACGATGCGGACGGCGCCGCGGAATCGCTCCTCGAACACTCCGCGGCGCTGCTCGGCCTGCCGGCCTCGGACATCGATGAGCGGCGCTCGCTCCGCGAACTCGGCCTCGATTCCCTGATGGCCTCCCAGCTCCGGCTGCGCCTGCGCCGCAGCCACGGCGTCGAGGTCACCGCCGGGCGGCTGCTGGGCGCCGAGAGTGTCGCCAGCCTGCGCGAGAGCCTGGCCCGGCCCGGCGCGCGAGGGGAGTCCGCTCCCTAGCGGCGCCCCGAACGCGCCCGCCACACCTGGCACTTCGTCCCGGCCCTGCCTGGCCTCGCCCTGCCGACCTCGCCCTGCCTGGCCTCGCCCTGCCGGGCTGTCACCTGCCGGGCCGGCCCCGCCCGGGGGAGTCCCGCCGCCCGGGCGGACGTCTCCCTCGGGTGACCGCCATGTTTCGATCTGCGTACGACAATATGAGCGGCGGTTAAAGTTGCACTGTGGTATAAAAAATGCATGCGGACCGGCCGGGCCATAGACGTGCACGTCGCTGCCCCGACGGGTCCGACAGGCTCGGGTGCCCCCGTGCCGTCCGATCGTGCACTCAGGCTTGACCAACTCAACCGAACAGGGAGGGACGGAATGGGCTCGCGTGCGACGCCGCCGCCGCAGGTCGGCCGCAGGGAACGCAACAAGCAGCGGGTCAGGGAACGCCTCTACTCCTCGGCGGTCGAGCTTTTCGTGGCGAAGGGGTACGACCACACCTCGATCGACGAGATCGCGGAGCGCGCCGACGTGGCGCGGGGGACCTTCTTCAACTACTTCCAGCGCAAGGAAGACATCATCGCGGCCTGGGGCGAGCGCAGGCGCACCGCCCTGGTGACCGGCCTCGACGCGTACGGCGCGTTCACCCCCAGCGCGGTCGCTCGGCTCCAGCAGTGCATGGCGATACTCGTCCGGATCAACCAGGAGGAGCCCCGGCTCACCGCCGCCATGCTGACGGCCTGGGTGAAGGCGGGCCGGCCGATATTCGAGGAGCCCTACGTCGCCGAGGTGTTCGCCAAGATCGTCGACAGCGGTGTGGACCGCGGCGAGCTGACCCCCTGCATGTCCCCGATCAGCGTCGGCAACGTCCTGCGCGACGTCTACCTCGGAGCCCTCTACCGCTGGGCGCACCGGCCGTCCGACACCCTCGGGACCTCACTGGCCGACGAACTCCAGCAGGTCCTGCGGCTGCTCCTCGAAGGCATGACCCCGCCCGCGGCCCGCTGAGGCCTGCCGCTCGGACCACCCGGCCGCGGATCCGGTACGCCGTGAGGTCCGGCTGTACGAGCGGCCGGCGCGCCCGCGAATCGTGCGGCTCCACGAGACACTGACCGTCGGCGACTCCGAGGCACCGGAGATCGACGGCTCCCGCGTGCTGATCACGGAACTCGCCGACGGGGCGCCGGCGGACACGCTGCGACGTGCCGCCGGCCGCCCGCTGCCCGACGCGCTCCGTACCGTCAGCGGAATCTGTGAGGGGCTGGCGCACCTGCACGGCGCCGGACGGGTGCGCGGCCACCTGAAACCGGCCAACGTGCCGCGCACGCACGACGGTCCGGTGCGGCTGGGGACTTCCGCCCCGCGGCCGAATACCCGGTCACACCGCGCCGGCGCTCGATGCGTCGGCGTCCGAGGCCGCGAGG